>NZ_JCAFUR010000020.1:0-53709 GCF_059371575.1 Stenotrophomonas sp. YJH_SMC_4 | reverse complement strand
GGCGGTTCAGGGAGAATCCGGCGTGGGGACCCAAGCTACTTCTCGGTCGCAAGACCTGGATCCACACGGTCGCCCACGCCGGGCTCTCGGCACCCAAGGTGCCAGATTGGCAAGAGATAAGATCCACGCCATGCGTGGATGGCTGGGCCAGCTTCAGTGCCGACCGACGGTCGCCACCCACCAGGGCAGGCCCGGCAGTAGAAGCCACTCGGCAGTAGATCCACGCCATGCGTGGATGCTTTGCCCGGGAGGAATCCTAAAGCTCCAGCACGCGCCGGTAACTCAACGGCCCACGCCCATCGCGCAGTCCCAACCGCAGCTCGAGTCCGGTGGCCGGTAGCACTTCACCGTCGCTGGGCAACATCGCCCACCCGGCGCCCGGC
This sequence comes from Stenotrophomonas sp. YJH_SMC_4, assembly GCF_059371575.1. Lineage (NCBI taxonomy): Bacteria > Pseudomonadati > Pseudomonadota > Gammaproteobacteria > Lysobacterales > Lysobacteraceae > Stenotrophomonas > Stenotrophomonas sp. YJH_SMC_4. The sequence goes on along the minus strand of NZ_JCAFUR010000020.1, from coordinate 53,326 downwards.
TGCCAGGCGCGTACCTCGAATCGCTGCACATCCTGCGCCACCGCGATCCCCTTTGACGGATCCGGTGCGGGCAAGGGGTAGCGATCCGTCGCAGCGCCACTGGCCCGCCACAGCGTGCTTCCCTGTCGCCACCAGCGAACACGTTGCCAGCGCAACCCGTCGCTGCCCAAGCTGCGGGTGATCTCCAGCGCGAAGATTCCATCCGGATGCCGTTCGCTCACCAGTGAAGGGGGTAGCAGGCGCTGAGGCTGATCCGCCGGGCGCACTGCGCCGTTCATCAGCGCGTCGTCGGCACGCATCTCGATGTCGCGCTGGAACTGCTGCAGCACGCGCAGCGCCGTCGTGGTCTCGGCATCGGCCCGGCGCAGGCGTTGGTCGCTGCTGGCCACGCTGTCCAGCGCACGCCAGCAGATCAGTGCCAGCACGCCCATGATGGTGATCGCGATCATCACCTCGATCAGTGTGAAACCTGCTGCGGTACGCTTCATTGCGCCGCCGTCCACGGCAGCTGCATCCGCGCCAGCGATTGCCGCGGTGCATCTTCGGCCACCACGCTGAGTTCCAGTTGCGGCTGTCCGTCACTCCCTGTGCCGATATGCTGCAGCACCAGGAAACTGCTGCGCCCCTGCACGCAGCGCTGCCGTGCATCCTGCGGCGGCTGCCCGGCCAGGCGCAGCTCCTGCCAGCGGTCCTGCGCACACATCAGTGCCAGCCGACGGTCGCGCAGGCGCGATTGATCATCGGTCGCCACCGCCACCGAACGCATCACCGCCGCCAGCGCAATCGAAACGATCGCCAATGCGATCAGCACTTCGATCAGGGTGAACCCGCGCATGTTCCGCTTCACTGCACGACCTGCAACTGTCCGCTGCCATCATCACGAAGACGCAGCTGGCGGCCCTGCAACGACAACCTCAGCTCCCACGCCATGCCGATCCACTCCGGGCTCAGTTCAATCGGCGTGGTCGGTTGCACCGCGATGCCCGCCGGTTGCCATTGCTGCGGACGCAGAAGGTCATCGCGCTGCACGTCAACCCAGCGGGTGCCTTCGCGGCGGCTGAAGCGGTAGCCGGCGGCGTCGGCCTGCCAGCGCAGGGGGCGGCCATCGATGCGCGCCTGGTCGCGCGCCACCTGCAGGCGCTGCGCCAGCCGTTCAGCTTCCTGCCGCAGCTGGCGCGCGGGGTCGAGCAGGCTGCCCAGGCCAAGGCCGATGCCCGCCGTGCAGATGCCGATGATCACCAGCACCACCATCAGTTCCAGCAGGGTAAAGCCACGCGGCACGTGCTGCATCGACGTTGCCTCCTGTCCAGGTCGATGCCTGCCAGCGTAGGCCCGCATGATGAAACAAAAGCGTCAGCCACAGCTGCTAGCGTAGGCGGACACGAACGTGGCGATGGTGCGGAACATGGATGGCAGGCGCTGGGATCGCAATCGCATACTGACCCTGCTGGCGGCGACGCTGCTGCTGGCGGTGGTGGCCTATTGGGGCGTGACACTGTCTGCGGTGGCGCCGACGGCGGCGGCCAGCGAAACGCACGCAGAGGCCCCTGCACGCCCCCTGTTCGATGCAGTGGCCAGCCTGCCGCTGGTGCGGTTGCTGTCCCCCGGTGCGGTGCAGACCGAGGTGGTCGTGCTGGGCGTGATGGCCGGCGACCACGCGCCACTGGCGCTGCTTTCGGTGGATGGACGCCCAGCGGAAGCGTATGCGCCCGGCCAACGACTCGGACCCTGCACGGTGCTGGCCAGCATCAGTGCCAGCGCGGTCGAATTGAACCAGGCCGGGCAATCGCGCAGCCTGCCGGTGCCTGAGCTGCCGCCGGTGCCGAGCGATGGCATCGTGCCCGCGGCACCGTAGTGCCGAGCCTACGCTCGGCTGCGTCTGGAAGAACAGTCGAGCCTGGCTCGACTCTACAGAATCCTGCCGAGCGATAGCTCGACCCTTCAAATCCTGCCAAGCGTGGGCTCGGCCCTACGGCCGCGCAGGCTCATCGCGCCGGACGCTGCGGTACCACCGAACGACCAAAGGCATCGCCCATGCGCTGTCGCGTGCCTTCCAGGTTGTACTGCATCAGCTGGTTGCCCGGCTGCCGCATCAGCCGTTCGGCCTCCGGCAGTGCCGGTGACTTCGCCGCTTTCGATGCCGGCGCCAACTTGCGTTGCAGGCAGTCCCAGGCCGGAATGCGCTCGCCATTGACCTGTACTTCGATGCAGGGCGCGGCGTCTTCCTGCTTCTTCGTCTCGTCGGCGCGCACCGGGGCCAGCACCAGCAGCAACGCAAGGATGAGGGCAGCGCGCAGTTCCACCATCAGTGATTCACGCATCTCGAATCTTCCGCAGCAATCGACGTTCTGCAATGAAGACGTGTGGAGATGGCAGGGTCCGCCTGCGTGCGTTGCGGTGCCGTCAAAAGATGACAGTGCTGTCACAAAACTGTTGGCGGTTTTGACGCGACGTACACGTCCTGTTGGTAGACCCGCGCGCCGCTCCATGGCCCTTTCCTTCGATACGACGCGATGCCTTCGATGACTCCTGTTCCGTGCCGAGCCGTCCGCCTCCCGCTGCGCCTGCATCCGCTGGTGCTGGCCCTGGCGGCGCTGCCGCTGCCGCTGTTCGCGCAGGAGGCGGCGCCCGCGCCCAGCGTGAACATCAATGAGTACATCGTGCGCGGCAACACCGTGCTCGATCCGCGCCAGATCGAACGCGCGGTCGAGCCCTTCCTCGGACCGGGAAAGACCCTGGCCGATGTCGAGAAGGCACGCGATGCGGTCAATGCGCTGTACCAGCAGGCGGGCTACCAGTCGGTCTACGTGGAGCTGCCCGAGCAGCAGGTCAGCGGCGGCGTGGTGCTGCTGAAGGTACAGCAGACACCGATTGGCCAGCTGCGGGTCGTGGGAACGAAGCACGAATCGCCCGAGCGCATCCGCGAACGCGTGCCGGCACTGGCGGAAGGCAAGGTGCCGGACTTCGACCAGGCGCAGAAGGAACTGACCGCGCTGAACGAAGGTGGCCGCCGCCAGGTGATGCCGCTGGTGCGCGAGGGCCAGGTGCCGGGCACGATGGATGTGGACCTGCAGGTCGAAGAGAAGTCGCCGTGGCGTGCCAGCGCGTCACTCAACAACGACCACAGCGCAGACACCGAGAAGCTGCGCCTGAGCGCGTCGCTGGCCTACGACAACCTGTGGAAGCGGGGGCACAGCGCCAACATCGGCGTGTACCTGGCGCCGGAAGATGCAAAGCAGGCCAAGGTGTTCTCGGCCTCGTACACGATGCCGTTCGAAGGCACGCCGTGGAGCCTGGAAGCCTCCGGCTACAAGTCCGACAGCCGCGTGCTGAACGCGGGCGGACAGGTCGGTACCGGCACCGGAACCAATGTGATCGGCAACGGCCATTCGATCGGTCTCAAGCTCAACTATCGACTGGCCGGCAGCAGCCAGTGGTGGCGCCAGCTCAGCCTCGGCGTGGACTTCAAGGACACCGAGGAAGACACGCAGATGGGCAAGGAGAGCCTGAAGACGCCGCTGAAGTACGCGCCGATCACCCTGGGGTTTGTCGGTGTGCGCCAGGGCGAGAAGGATCAGTTGAGTATCAACACGCAGCTGGTGGCCGGTACCCGTCGTCTGTTCGGCTATGGCAGTGATGCCATCGGGTTCGGGCAGAAGCGCTACTGGGCAGACCCCAGTTTCGTCGCGTTCAAGGCGGACGTCGCCAACACGCACACGTTCAGCAGCGACTGGCAGTGGTATGCACGCGGCTCGTTGCAGGTGACCGATGCGCCGCTGGTGTCGGCCGAGCAGTTCGCCGCCGGTGGCATGTACACCGTGCGCGGCTATCTGTCGGCCGAGGCGATCGGCGATTACGGCGGCCTGGCCAGCCTGGAATGGCGCACGCCTGCGTGGTCGCTGTGGAGCGGCACCGACCTGCGTGTCTACAGCTTTGCCGACGCGGCCTACCTGCGCCTGCGCCAGCCGCTGCCCGAACAGCGCGACAAGTACAACCTGGCCTCGGTCGGCCTGGGCGCGCAGCTGCGCCTGGGTGAACACCTGCAACTGCGCCTGGACTACGCCTGGCCCTACGCCGATGGCCCGGTCACGCGCAAGGACGACCCACGCCTGCATTTCAACATCAGCACCAGTTACTGACCCTTCCCTTGAACATGCGTTCTCCGGAGACCCTTCGCATGGACCGTTTGCTTTCCCGAGTGTTGTTGCTGCTGGCCGCGCTGGTTGCGCTGCCGGCCGCTGCGGCCGATGCCAATTGGTGGCAGGCCGAATGGAAGTACCGCAAGCCGATCACTGTCGACGCCGGCCCGCAGGGCGCGGGCCTGGCCGGTGATCCGGGTCGCACGCCGCTGCTGCTGCGCCTGCACACCGGCAACTTCGGCTTCGACGGCACCCAGGATGCGGGCAACGACCTGCGCTTCGTCTCGGGTGATGGCCGCACCGTGCTGGCCCACCAGATCGAACAGTTCGATCCCAAGCTGGGCCTGGCCCTGGTCTGGGTGGACGTGCCGGCGGTCAGCGCTGCGGCACCGCAGAGGATCTGGATGTACTACGGCAATGAAAAGGCCCCCGCCAGCGGCAACGGCCAGCAGGTGTTCGATCCGGACTATACGCTGGTCTACCACTTCGCCGAGGCCAATGCGCCGGCACGCGACACCACCGCTTATGGCAACAATGCCGGTGCCGTGGTGCCGCCATCGGAAGGCTCGGTGATCGGCCGCGGCGTTCAGTTGGGTGCAGCCCCGCTGCCGCTGCCGGCCAGCGCATCGCTTGCGCAGGAGGCGGGCGCGCCGCTCACTGTTTCGGCCTGGATCAAGCCAGGCAGCAACAACGCTGCACAGGCGATCTACGCGCGTCGCGACGGTGCGTCCGAACTGGTGCTGGGTATCGAAAACCGGGTGCCGTTCGTGCAGCTCAATGGCCAGCGCAGCACGCTGGCGCAGCCGATTCCGGAAGGGCAGTGGGCGCATGTGGCGCTGACCGCAGAGAAGGGTGCACTGCAGTTGTACCTCAATGGCCGCGTGGTCGCCCAGCTGAGCGGCGAGCTGCCGGCGCTGACCACCGCGCCGGTGGTGGGCGCCGATGCGCCGGGCGCGGTGCAGCCGCTGGCCAGCTTCGAAGGCGCGCTGGATGAGTTGCGTATTTCGCGCGTGGCACGACCGGCCGCGCTGCTGCTGGCCGATGCCACCGCGCAGGGCGCCGACTCGCGCCTGATCAGCTACGGCGCCGACGAGCAGTCCGCCGGGCAGAGCCACTTCGCCTTCATCCTCAAGGCGATGCCGTTCGACGCGTGGGTGGTGGTGGCCATCCTCGGCCTGATGATGCTGCTGTCGTGGGCGATCATGATTGCCAAGAGCCGCCACTTCGGCCGCACCAGCAAGGCCAACGCGGTGTTCACCGAGAGCTTCGGCAAGCTGTCCGGTGTGCCGCTGCGCACCCTGTCCGACATGGATCGCCAGGGCAAGGCACCCACCGCGATGCACGACGGTTCGCTGTGGCGCATCTACCAGGTGGCCATCGATGAAATGCAGCAGCGTCACCAACGCGACGGCAATAGTGGCTATCTCAGTGGTGCCACCATTGCGGCGATCCGCGCCTCGATGGATGCGGTGATGGTGCGCGAGCAGGAAGCGATGGCCCGGCGCATGAACTGGCTGTCGACCACCATCGAAGGCGCGCCGTACGTGGGCCTGTTCGGTACCGTGATCGGCATCATGCTGGTGTTCGTGGTGGCGGCAATGGCTGGCGCGGTGGACATCAATTCGGTGGCGCCCGGCATGGCGGCGGCGCTGCTGTGTACCGCTGCCGGCCTCGGCGTCGCGATCCCGGCGCTGTTCGGCTACAACTACCTGGGCGCGCGTGCCGAAGCGATCGGCGCGGACATGGCGGTGTTCATCGACGAGTTCGCCGCACGCCTGGCCGAAGAGCAGGACGGGCGCGGCCCGGCCGCGGTCCAGGGCTGAGGGGCGCACCATGGGCCAGAAGGCGAAGTTCGGCATCAAGAAGCGCGAGAAGGGTATCAACGTGACGCCCTTCGTCGACGTGCTGCTGGTGGTGCTGGTGATCTTCATCCTGACCAGCAACGCCTCCATCCCCGGCATCGAGGTCAACCTGCCAAAGGCCAGCAACAGCGTCGCGCTGGAGAAGCCGAAGACCAAGGCGATCACCATCGACCCCAGTGGACAGGTGTTCCTGGATGCCTACCCGGTGACGATGGCCGAACTGGAAGACCGGCTGCGCACCGAGCGCGCGACCACGCCGGATTTCCCGGTGATCGTGCGCGGTGATGCGCAGGTGCAGTACGCCCGCGTGGTCGAGGTGCTGGACCTGCTGCGGCGGCTGGAGCTGGCCCAGGTCGGCCTGGTCACCGGCAAGGCGCAGGGCTGAGGCATGACGGCCCATCAACCCCCTCGGCCGGAGCCCGGCATGCGCGGCCGCCAGTTGCTGGTGACCGTCGCGCTGGTGCTGGCCGCGTTGCTGGTGCTCGGCATCGCCGTGTGGTGGATGCTGTTCAGGGACACTGCCAGTACCCGTCGGCCGGTGGTGCAGCCGCCGATGCTGGCGCTGCCGCCGCCCCCTCCGCCGCCGCCGCCACCGGAAAAGCCGCCGGAACCCGAAACGCCGCCGGAAGAGACCATTCCCGAGCCGGAGCCGCTGGATCAGCCGACGCCGGCCGAAGAGCCGACCCCGACTCCGGACAATGCCGACCCGGTAACGATGGATGCCGATGCGCAGGCCGGTGGTGACAACTTCGGTATCCAGTCCGGCAGTGGCGGCGGTTCGTCCGGCGTTGGCCGTGGTGGCGCCGGCAACGCTACCTACGGCCGCTACCTGGGCTACCTGATGCAGCAGGCGATCTCGCGCGACGACAAGGTCAAGCGCCTGGCGTTCCAGCTGCAGGTGAATGTGTGGCTGGCCAACGACGGCCGCCTGGAAAAGGTCGAACTGGTGCGTGGCAGTGGCAACGAGGAGGCCGACGCGGCCGTGCTCGATGCACTGCGTCGCATCGGCAAGGTCGACCAGGCACCCCCAGCGTCGCTTGATTTCCCCGCCCGCGTGCTGATCCAGGGCCGCCGGCCCGGGGCCTGATTCCCGACCTCCGTGATTTCCCTTCTTTCGATGAGAACCGTGATGAACGACCACGTCCGCGCACGAACCGACTCCCGCCGCCCGCGGCCGGCCCGACGGGCGCTGCTGTGCTGCGCCGTGCTGCTCAGCCTGGCCGCCCCGGCCGGTGCGATGGCCGCCGAAACGACCATGGTCAAGCTGATCAAGGGCCTGATCGCCAGCGGCGCGCTGAAGCCCGAAGACGGCCAGGCATTGCTGGTGCAGGCCGAGGCTGAAGCAGCGGCCGCCCAGCGCGGTGCAGCCACCGCACCTTCGGCCGCCAGCGGTGGCGTGGCCCTGGAGGCTGGCGACGTGCGCGTGCCCTACGTGCCGCAGAGCGTGCGCGACGGCATTCGTGACGAAGTGCGCCAGGACGTGATGGCGCAGGCCAGGTCGGAAGGCTGGGCGGCACCGAACGAAGTGGCCGAATGGACCAAGCGAATCAAGGTCACCGGTGACATGCGCGTGCGCAGCGAGTCGCGCTTCTTCTCCGAACGCAACAGCGACATCGTGAGCAACTGGTCGTCGATCAATTCCGGCAACGGCTTCGACACCAACACCAACACCAACCTGCAGCTGCCGCCACTGCTGAACACCCGCCAGGACCGCCGCAACCTGTGGCGCATCCGCGCCCGCCTGGGCATCGAGGCAACCATTGGCCAGCACACCACGGCCGGCGTGCGCCTGGCCAGCGGCAGCAGCAATGGCCCGGTGTCGACCACCGAGCAGCTGGGTGGCGGCCTGAGCAAGAAGGACGTGTGGCTGGACCAGGCCTGGCTGGCCTACAGCCCGGCTGACTGGGTGACGGTGCGCGGCGGCCGCTTCGGCAATCCGTTCTGGACCAGCGACACGCTGTTCTCCAACGACCTCAACTTCGATGGCCTGGCCGCGAACCTGAAGTATGACTTCGACGATGGCGACCTCGACCTGTTCGGCAACCTCGCGGTGGTGCCGCTGGAGTACACCTCCGACAGCTCGCCGAGCCAGAGCAAGGTCAAGACTCCGAACGAGAACAAGTGGCTGTCCGGTGCCCAGGTAGGTGTGAACTGGCGCTTCAATGACGAGAATACGTTGCGCGCTGCATTGGGCTACTACGACTTCAAGAACATCAGCGGCCGCCTGTCCTCACCGTGCGCCCTGTACGCGGGTGCGGTGGGCTGTGACACCGACTGGTCGCGCCCGGCGTTCATGCAGAAGGGCAACACCCTGATGCTGATCCGCGACATCGCGCGCAATCCGCTGGACCCGGCCAACACGCCGACCCCGCAGTACGTCGGCCTGGCCTCGGCCTTCCGCCTGGCTACCTTGAACCTGCGTTGGGACACGCAGCTGGCACAGGGCGTCGGTCTGCGCCTGGACGGCGATTACATCCGCAACCTGGCCTACGACAAGCAGGCCATGTTCAGCCGCGCCCAGAACGGCATCGTCAACAACTACGGCGCCGGCGGTACCGCCAGCATCGACACCTTCCGCAGCGGCGACACCGCCTGGATGGTGCAGGCCACCTTCGGAGCCACCGAGCTGAAGGAGAAGGGTCAGTGGCAGGCGCTGCTGGGCTACAAGCACATCGAGGCCGATGCGCTGCCGGACGCCTACAACGATCCGAACTTCCACCTGGGCGGTACCAACGCCCGCGGCTACTACGTGGGCGGTGCCTACGCGCTGGACGCGCGCAGCTGGATCAGCGGCAAGTGGATGGCGGCCAAGGAAGTGTCCGGTGCGCCGCTGTCGATCGACGTGTTCCAGCTGGAGTTCAACACCGGCTTCTGAGTGGCGGCGTGATGCGGATCACGTAGTGCGTGGCGGGGGCGCAGCGATGCGCCCGTCTAAGGAAAGGAGACCACGCGTTGTTCAAAAGGAGGAGTGGATGAGCCGTCGCAAGCTGTTCGAGAGTCCCGAACCGTCCAGCCAGATGCTGGGTGTTGGGCCGGCCTATGTTTCCGTCGAGGGCCTGCGCCAGCACCTGGCCGAGTTCCTGCTGTATGCAGGCCGGCCGGTGGTGATCATGCGCGGGCGCAGCGAGGTGGGCTATTTCCTGCCGGCGCGCTGCTGGCGCCAGCGTGACGATGATCCGCTGGCCGCCGCTGCCGCCGACCAGCTGCTGGATGCGGCCGGTTTCCAGGCCGAAGACATCCAGCAGGTGGAGCAGGAATTCAACGCGATGCGCCAGCGCACCGTGCTGCATTCACGGCGCTGAGCTTTCGCCTCTACAGTAGATCCACGCCATGCGTGGATGGGGTTACGCTGCAGCCCCACGCTCACTGGTGATGCGCGCACCCTCGCGCATCACCAGGGTCACCGGGGTCTTTTCCACCACCTCCAGCAACCGCTGCCACTGCGCATCGCTCAGCTCGGCGCTGGCATGCAGCACGCGGTGCACATGGAAGCGACCATCCGCGTCACGTTCCGAACGCAGCTCGGCATGGAACTCGCCCAGTTCCCAGCCCTTGCGCTGCGCGTACATGCGCAGGGTGATGGCGGTGCACGCCGCCAGCGAGGCCAGGTACAGGTCGAACGGTGCGAAGCCCTTGCCCTGGCCGCCCAGTGAGGCGGGCTCGTCCGCATCCACAGCGAATGTGCCATTGCTGATGTGGTGCAGGTAGTTGTCGGCGGTTGAAACAATGCGTGCGTAGGCCATCACGTTCTCCATCTGTCTGTGGCGTCGAGCCATGCTCGACTGCTCCAAAAGGCGGCGCTAGCCGGGACCGGCGCCGCCACCCAATCACTCGGTACGATCGTACGAGAACTGGATGCCTGCCGTACCACCGGTTTCAATGAAGAGGTTCATGAAGGCCGGCACCGTTTCCGAACGGGCCCAGTCGCGCTGCAGCTCGCAGAACAGCTGCGGCACGCTGATCAGCTGGCCACCACCCTGTTCGATGCGGCGCAGCGCCGCATCGTGCGCGACCAGCGAGGTGCCGCCGACGGCGTCGACCACCACATACACCTCATAGCCTTCCTTCAACGCATCCAGGGCCGGGAAAGTCAGGCACGCCTCGGTCCACAGCGCGGTCATGATCAGCTTGCGGCGGCCGGTGGCTTCCACCGCCTTGCGGAACTCGACGTCCTCCCAGGAGTTGATGGTGGTGCGGTCGTAGGTGGGGTAGTCACCCAGTACCTTGCGCAGCTGCGGAATCGGCGGCTTGTTCAGGCCGGTCTTGACGTTCACCGTCGAATGCACGATCGGCAAACCATAGGCGACGGCGGCTTTCGCGGTGCCGACGATGTTGTTGACCAGCAGCTGGCGGTCCATCGAGGCGATGGAGTTCACCTGCACCGGCTGGTAGTCGATGATGATGAAGGCGGAATTCTGCGGGGTCAGCAGATGATCGCTGACCGGGTCGCGGATCGGTTCACTGGACATGGTGGGTCTCCTGTTCAGGGGGGGAGCCGGCGACTGGCCGGCACGAAGGCCACTCAGCTGCGCTGCGAATCCAGCTGTTCGTGGTTCTTCTGCACGTCCTGCGCCTTCAGGTAGCTTTCGATCAGCAGCTGGTAGTTCGGGAAGATCTTCGTGTAGACCTCGGCCCACTGCTGGGCATCGTCGCGGTTCCAGGTGCGCTGGATCTCCGAGGCCACCGCGGCGGTGTCCATCGGCACCACGCCTGCCTGCACCACGCGGGCCAGGGTGATCTCCTCGGCCATCTTCGAGTAGGTGCCGGACGCGTCGATGACTGCGAACACCTGGTAGCCATCGGCAACGGCGGCGATCGACGGGAAGGCCATGCACACGCTGGTGATGGTGCCGGCAATGATCAGCTGCTTGCGGCCGGTGGCCTTCACCGCGGCAACGAATTCCGGGTTGTCCCAGGCGTTGATCTCACCCTTGCGTGCCACGTACTGGGCATGCGGGGCCGCGTCGTGGATCTCCGGGATCAGCGGGCCGTTCGGGCCCTGCGGAACAGAGGCGGTGGTGATCACTGGCATCTTTGCCAGCGTGGCCATCTTCGCCAGCGCGGTGGCGTGGGCGCGCACGCTGGTGAACGGCATGTCACCGATGGTCTGGAACAGGCCGCTCTGATGGTCGATCAGCAGCATCGCGGCGTTGTCCGGATCGATCACCGGGCGGGCACCGTTGAAGTTGGCGGGGGTACTCATGGTCAGTCTCCTGGAGAAGGTGGGCGATGGCCCGGAAGGTGCGGCGGGCCAATGCCCGCCGCATTGAAACGATCAGTGCGCGATCTGGCCGAAGCGGCCGCTGTTGAAGTCGTTGACCGCCTGCGCGATCTCGGCTTGGCTGTTCATCACGAACGGGCCATAGCCCACCACCGGCTCGTCGATCGGTTCACCGCTGAGCAGCAGCACGGTGGCGTCGCTGTCGGCGTCGACGAACACGTCCTCGCCGCTGCGGTCGAAGGTGACCAGCTGTGCCTCGCCGACCGGCTGGCCGCCGTTGATCCGCACCGTGCCCTTCAGCACCACCAGCGCCAGCGTGCGGCCATCGGCCACCGGCAGTTCGGCGTGGTGGCCCTGCCGCAGGCGGATGTCCCAGACATCCATCGGCGTGTGGGTGCGGGCCGGGCCGGCATGACCGTCGAAGCGACCGGCGATGACACGCACCCGGCCGGCGCCTTCAGGCAGTTCAACCGAGGGGATCTGTGCGTCGAGCAGGGTCTGGTAGCCCGGTGCACCCATCTTGTCCTGCGCCGGCAGGTTCACCCACAGCTGGACCATGTCCAGCGTGCCGCCGCGCTTGCTGAACTCCGGTGTGTGGAACTCCTCGTGGAGGATGCCGGAGGCCGCGGTCATCCACTGCACGTCACCCGGGCCGATGGTGCCGCCGGCGCCGGTTGAATCGCGGTGGGCGACCTCGCCCTCATAGACGATGGTGACGGTCTCGAAACCGCGATGCGGATGCTGGCCGACCCCGCGCGGGGTATCGCTGGGGGCGAAGGTATAAGGGCCGGCGTAGTCCAGCAGCAGGAACGGGCTCAGGTGCTGGCCGTGGGTGTTGTAGGAAAACATCGAGCGGGCGGGGAATCCGTCGCCCACCCAGTGCGGGCGCGGGGCGCTGTAGGTACCGGTGACACGCTTCATGGCGATCTCCTGGCCGGGGCTGCCGGCCGCTGTTCTTCGTTGCAGGAGACGATATCGCCGCGACAATTGGGCCGGTAGACGCTAATATTTGCCGTCATAGTCCTATCTGGTGAACAATGGGTGCGCGCCTTGCGCCACAGGAGATCGCCCCGTGTTCATCGCTGATATCCGCCGTTGCGACCTCAACGACCTGTTCTACTTCGCCATGGTGGTCGAGCACGGCGGCTTCTCGCAGGCCGGCCGGGCGCTGGCCATGCCGAAGTCGAAACTGAGCCGGCGCATCGCGCTGCTGGAGGAACGGTTGGGCGTGCGCCTGATCCAGCGCTCGACCCGGCGTTTCTCGGTCACCGAGGTTGGCCAGAACTACTACCGCCACTGCAAGGCGATGCTGGTCGAAGCCGAAGCGGCCGAAGAAGCGATTGCGATGTCGCGCGCCGAGCCGCGCGGCACGATCCGTCTGGCGTGCCCGATCGCGATCCTGCATGCGCGCATCGGCACGATGCTGGCCGACTTCCTGGCCCAGCACCCGCAGGTGACGGTGCAGCTGGACGCCACCAACCGGCGCGTCGACGTGGTGGGCGAGGGTGTGGACGTGGCGATCCGCGTGCGGCCGCCGCCACTGGAGGACAGCGACCTGGTGGTACGCGTGCTGGCGCGTCGGGTCTGGTGTACCAGTGCCAGTCCGGCGCTGCTGCAGCGGCTGGGCACGCCGCAGGTGCCGGCCGACCTGGCGATGATGCCGACCGTCGATCTGGCATCGCCCAGCCAGCAGCATGTATGGGAATACACCGGGCCGGGCGACGTGCTGGCCAGCGTGCATCATCGCCCGCGGCTGGTCAGCGATGACATGATCGCGTTGCGCACCGCTGCGGTGGCCGGGGTGGGGTTGCTGATGCTGCCGCGGATGATGATCAGTGACGAACTGGCCAGTGGCGCGCTGGTGCCGGTGCTGCCGGAGTGGGTGCCCAAGCACGGCATCGTGCACGCGGTGTTCCCGTCGCGACGCGGCCTGTTGCCGGCGGTGCGTGCACTGATCGATTACCTCGCCGAACGCTTCGAGGCGCTGGAGGAACCCTAGCTCTTCCATCCACGCATGGCGTGGATCTACTGGATCCGCCACCGCCTGGTAGATCCACGCCATGCGTGGATGATCCTGGTGCCGCGCGACGGGCCTTCGCTTGCCGCCTGCGGCCGTGCAGCCCACAATCCACGTCCGGACCGTCGCCATCACGCCCATCATTCCCCGGTCCGGCCTTGGCACCTATGTCTCCCAATGCCCTGGCGCTGGTCGAGCTGCTGATCCGCGAGCGCCGTGCGTTGTCTCGCTTCATCGCGCGCTATCTCGACCCGGCCAGTACCGAGGACACCCTGCAGAACCTGTACCTGAAGGCCAGCAGCGTGCCCGGCGATCCGCCCATCCTGGAGCCGCGCGGCTATCTGTACCGGATGGCCTACCATCACGCGCTCAACCGCAGCCAGTCCGACGCCCGCGAGCGGCGTGCCATGGCCGAGTACGCCCTCGACATGGCCGAGGCGGGCCACGACGGCGAGGCGCAGGCGCTGGACCAGGCACAACTGCGCGAGATCACCCGGACCATCCTCGCGCTGCCGGCGCAGGTGCGTGAGTGCTTCGTGCTCAACCGCTACCTGGGCCTGAGCGAGCGCGAAATCGCCGCCCGGCTGGGTATCTCCAAGAGCCTGGTCGGCAAGCACGTGCTGCGCGCGGCGCTGTTGATCCAGCAGCACCAGCAGGGACTGCATCGATGAGCGGCGATTGCCGTGGGCAGATCGCGCCCGCCGTTGTCACAACAGGAAGGCGCACCCGTTCGTGGTGCGGCAGGCCACAACCATGACCACGTCCGAACCCTCGCCGCGTCAGGCCAGGCAGGCGTTGCGCTGGGTGATCCAGTGCAGTGCAGGCCCGCTGCCGGAACGCCAGCAACGAGCCCTGCAGCGCTGGCTGCAGGCCGATCCGCGCCATGCGCTGGCCTGGCGCCAGCAGCAGGCCTTCTGGCAAGGGTTGGATGCCGCCGGGCCCGACGTGCTGGCCGCGCTGCCCGGGCTGACCGCAGATCGGCAGGGGTTGCGCCCGATCGCACCGCGCCGCCGCCTGCCCTGGCTGCTGGCCAGTGCCGCGGGGGTGGTGCTGATGGTTGCCGCTGCGCCACACGCGCTGCTGCTGGCACGCAGTGACCTGCGCAGCAGCGATGCACCGCGCGTGGTGCAATTGGAGGACGGCAGCACCGCCGTGCTCGATGCGGGCACCGCACTGGCGGTTGCGTTCGATGGCCAGCAGCGGCACCTGCGCCTGCTGCGCGGCCAAGCCTGGTTCCAGGTGGCCCATGAGGCGCGACCGTTCCAGGTCGAGGCGGCGGGCGGCCTGGTCCGTGACATCGGTACCGCCTTCAGTGTGTCGATGCTGGATACCACGGTCACCACCGAGGTCAGCGAGGGTGTGATCGACGTGCGTCCGGGCGATGGAGCGTACAGCGCCTGCATGCGGGGCAGTCACGCGTGTTCCGTGACGGTCGCTGGCTGCAGCCAATGCAGCTGGAAGATGCCGAGACCATGGCGCCGTGGCGGCGTGGCGAGGTAGTGATCGACGATCAGCCCGCCGCGCAGGCCATCGCCGATCTGGCGCGCTACCGCCGTGCCCCGGTCTGGGTACTGGGCGGGCAGGGCGCAAGCGTACGGGTCAGTGGCCTGTTCCACCTGCAGCAACCGGAGACGGCCATCGACGCGGTGGCCTCGCAGGCAGGACTGCGCGTGCAGCGCTTGCCCGGCGGCGCGCTGGTGCTGTGGTGAGGCCCGCGCAGCACCCGGATGAACGGGTCGCATGAAAAAAACATGAAAGAACCGTGGGCAACTGCAGTGCCCCGCTGTCTATAGAGGTATAGCCAGAGCGAAACACCGTTTCTCCTCAAGCCAGACATGCCACCGGCACCGGATGTGCCCGTGGTTCCGCCACGCTTGAGGAGTTCCCGTCCATGCCGTCCACGGCAGCCGCCTGTCATCGTCGCGCCACCGCTCTGGCCCTGGCTGTTTCCACCGCATTGCTGCCGCTGGCCTGGGTGCCGGCCGTGCAGGCGCAGCCGGCGATCGTCGCGCCGGTGCGGCAGTACACCATTCCGGAGCAGCCGCTGGCTGATGCCGTACGCGCCTTTGGCCGCCAGGCCGATGTGCAGGTGGTGTTCCGCAGCGACCTGGTGGAAGGCCGCCGCTCCAGCGCAGTGAAGGGTGAGTACAGCCAGATGCAGGCGCTGCAGCAGCTGTTGCGCGGCAGCGGCGTGCGTGCACAGCGCGGCATGGACGGTACCTGGAGCCTGCGGGCCGCAGCGGAGGCGGGTGAGGGCGAAGGGGTGCGGGTGACCGAAACACTGGACGTGGCCGGTCGCCTTCAGTCGGAAGGGGGGGAGGCCCGCGATCGGCGTGGCTACGACGATGTGTTCGCGCTGGACCTGACCACGGCGTATTCGGGGCGCGACCGGGTGGAGCGTTACCGAGGCTCCAATCCGGCCGACGTGGTCAAGGATCTGGTCGGCGTGTTCAGTGGCGATGCGCGCAACAGCGGCGCGCTGGACGTCAACATCCGTGGCATCCAGGGGCCCGGGCGGGTGCCGGTCAGCATCGACGGCGGCGAACAGGCGCTCACGGTCTGGCGTGGCTACAACGGCGTCAGCAATCGCAACTACATCGATCCCAACCTGATTGGTGGCATCCAGGTCATCAAGGGGCCAGGGCTGGTGCGCGATGTGCACAGCGGGATCGGTGGCGCGCTGGTGATCAAGACCATCGACGTCGATGACGTCGTCGCTGCCGGCGAGCGCTTCGGCGGGGAGCTGAAGATCGAAGGCAGCAGCAATGCGGTGGCACCGCGCCTGCCGCGGCTGCACACCGGCGAGGACTACCGCACCGTGCCGGGTTTCCCGCAGGGCTCGCCGAACTCACCCTACGACGACCGCACCCTGGTGGTGCCGGTGAAGTCGCGCAGTGGCAACAATCCCTTCGATGGCGAGGACCAGGCCTGGCGCCTGGCGCTGGGCGTGCGTGGCGACAACGTCGACCTGATGGCCGCCTACGCCTGGCGCAAGCGCGGCAACTACTTCTCCGGGACCCAGGGCAGCGCCTACTACGAACAGGACCAGCGCGAGCAGTTCGAGTACCAGGGCATCGACTACATCACCACGCTGGCGCGCTACTTCAAGCCCGGCGATGAAGTGCCCAATACCTCCAGCGAACAGGAGTCCTGGCTGGTCAAAGGCAGCTGGCAGATCAACGATGACCAGCAGTTGAAGGCGACCTGGCGGCGCACGCTGTCGCACTACGGCGAGATCATGCCGTCTCGCATCCTGTCGGCCCCCGACTACGGCCGCATCCAGTGGCCGCTCAGCCGGGTCGATTCGGATGCGTGGAACCTGGAATACCGTTTCCAGCCCGCCGGCAGTCGTTGGCTGGACCTGTACGCCAACCTGTGGCGCACGGAAACGGAAAGCGATACCTACAGCGCTGGCGGCTTCCCGAACTTCGCAGTGGGTAATCCGGCATGGAATCCGGACGCCAGCCCGATCCTGCGCAATACCGCGCTGGCCAACGCGCGCAATGACCGCACCGGCCTGATCCTGAGCAACCGCTTCGCGCTGCATTCGACCTTGGACCTGACCGTGGGCGGCAACTGGCAGTACGAGAAGCTGGGGTCCCGCGATCCGTACTTCGGCACCACCGATGGCTGGCGCATGTTCCCGCGTGCCGGGCGCCGCCAGGAGGGTGAAGGCTACCTGACCCTGGAGTGGCGGCCGGTCGAATTCCTCACCCTCAATGCAGGCGTGCGCTACAGCCGCTACTGGGCCTTCGACGATTTCCTCGAGGCGCACCCCGAGCTGCTCACCAAGGGCGTAGGTGGCAAGGAAGCGCAGTACACCGTGAACGAATTGCCGCCCCGTCCCGCCAATCTGCAGGCCCGCATCGACGCGTTGGAAGCACGCCGCGCAGTATGGGAAAAGCGCGGCATGGGCTGGTTCATCGACGACAGCATCCGTGCGTTGCTGGCACCGTACGAGACGCCGCGTCCGGTCCGGTACACGCGGCCCTGGCTGCCCGATGCCGATGGCAACTACACCCGCGCCGGCAATCCCTGCCTCAATGGCGAAGTGGCGGCCATTCCCGGCGTGCAGCCGGTGTTCGCCGGCAGCGACCAGGTCTGCAACATCGGCAACAGCGTACAGTCGCAGCCGGTCGATGGACGCAACAGCCGCCGCCGCGACCATGCCTGGCTGCCGACCTTCTCGGCCACTGCACACCTGTCCCCGGCCGCCCGTGCCTACGTGCGTTACAGCGAAGCGGTGCGCTTCCCGAGCATGTTCGAAAGCACCATCGCCTTCTCCGGCAGCCTCAATCCGCTGCATGCGCTCAAGCCCGAGCACGCCTACAACTACGAGGTGGGCTACGTGCACAACCTGTCGGCCCTGTTCGGCAACACCGCCGATGCCGACGTCAAGCTGGCGTACTACGTGCACAAGACCCGTGACGTGATCGAACGCGATGGCAACTTCCTGTTCGACAACATCGACAAGCAGACCATCCGTGGTATCGAACTGCAGGCCCGCTTCGACAATCGGCGCTTCTTCACCGATCTGGGCATCACCCGCACGCTGGAAAACGAGGTGTGTGACGAGAGCACGGCGGTGCTCCTGGACGCGAACCGCGGCCTGGTTCCGAACTGCGTGCAGGATGGTTTCGTCGGTGGCTACCTGCTGACCCAGGCCATCCCCAAGCTGTCGATCAACGGGTCGCTGGGCACCCGCCTGTTCGATGAGCGCCTGGAGCTGGGCAGCCGCATCGTGCACTACCAGCGGCACGAGAACCCTGACCTGCAGGCCTACCGTGATCGCCTGCTGAGCGGGGGCAGCGGCCTGCTCTGGCAGAACGTGCCGTTCACCTGGGGAAACATCACCACTGTCGATGCCTATGCGCGCTGGCGCTTCAACGAGCATGCCAACGTCGAACTGGTCGGCAGCAACCTCGGCAACCGCTACTACGTCGATCCAGCCACGCGGTCCACGCTGCCAGCCC
Source organism: Stenotrophomonas sp. YJH_SMC_4 (assembly GCF_059371575.1). NCBI lineage: Bacteria > Pseudomonadati > Pseudomonadota > Gammaproteobacteria > Lysobacterales > Lysobacteraceae > Stenotrophomonas > Stenotrophomonas sp. YJH_SMC_4. Next base: position 35,114 of record NZ_JCAFUR010000020.1, on the reverse strand, counting down.
CGGGTCGCACCCTGAAGCTCGGCGTCACCGCGCGCTTCTGATCTCCCACCTTCAAGCGTTGTACCCGTAGTTCCCTCAACCAAGGAGCAATACCATGAAAATGATCTCCCGTTCGGTGCTCGCCGTTGCCGCCTCGCTGGCTCTGGTCGGTGCCGCGCATGCTGCCGATATCGTCGGTGCCGCCAGTGCCAGGACCGATGCCGAGCTGTACGTGGCGGTTGGCGAATCGCAGGTCAATGGCGGCCCGCACCGCGCTGGCAAGGCCGGCATCGGTGTCGGTACCGTGTCCCAGGCCAAGCCGGTGGACTTCCAGGGCCTGAGCGCCTACTCGGCACCCACCACCGTCAATGGCGTGACGGTACGTACCCTGGCCATGCCGATCACCGGCGCACCGGGCAGCCACGCCGGCATGGGCCACTTCAACTTCGTCAAGGTCGGCAGTGGTGATGTCTGGTTTGGCGAATGGTCCAAGGATGGCGCCGCCGGTGGCTTCAACAACCGCCAGGTCTACTTCGTTGGCGACCGCGCCGGCACCACGCTGCCCGCCGGCGTGGCGTCCTACACCGTGGCCGGCCTGAACAAGTTCAACGGCAGCAACCTGCTGAGCGGCACCTTCGACGCCGACTTCGGCGCCGGCACCCTGGATGGTGCGCTGTCCGGCAATGGCCTGACCCTGGCCATCGTTGCCAACATCAACAGTGCCGATGCATCGTTCGCCGGTTCGGCCAACGTCAATGGCAGCGTCAACGGCACCACCCAGGGCCAGTTCTTCGGCGCCAACGCCGCCACCCTGGCCGGCATCGCCACCTTCGCCGGCAACAGCCAGTACGACACCGCCTTCGGCGGCAGCAAGAACTGATTGCCACGCCCCTGACGGGGCAGGGCAGGGACAAGCCGCGATCTGCCAGTCCCTGCTTCGGCCCGCTGCATGCATCACCACGGATTGACCATGCGCCATCCCATCTTCCTTGTGATCCTGTTGCTGGCGGCTACCGATGTGCGCGCCCAGCAGGATGATCTTCGTCGTGTGCTGGAGCAGGGCAGCGAGCTGCGCCACCAGCAGCAGGACCAGCAGCGCCTGCAGCAGGCCGAGTCGGCGCGACCGACCATCACCATCGACGGTCAGACCCTGCGCGTGGAGCGCACGGTCGACGATCTGGGCCAGGCGCTGTACCTGTCGCTGCAGCATCAGCAATGGGGCGCAGCGCAGCGCTTCCTGGACGAATACATCGAACTGCCCGGCCACGACCCGCTGCTGCGCCACTACGCGCAGGGCGGCCTGGCGCGGGTGGCCGGCAATCACCGCCGCGCGGCCAACGAGTACGAAGCACTGCTGGCGGCGCAGCCGGATTTCCTGCCGGCCCGCCTTGAGCTTGCACGTGTCCATGCCGAGGACCAGCGCGACCGCGATGCGGAGGCGTTGTTCACGGCCATCGCCGGTGGCATCAATGCCGACGACCCCACTACCGCAGGTGTACGCGGACGGGTGGACGCCTACCTGGCCGCACTGCAGGCGCGCAGGCGTTGGAAAGGAGCGCTGGCAGCCGGCCCGGCATGGAGCGACAACATCAACCGCAGCTCGGCCAGCCGCACCTGCCTGTTCGGGGTGGGCGACACCTGCATCATCCAGCGCAATCTTCCCGATGCCCAGCGCGCCATGGGCCTGGACTACGACGGCAACCTGGAGCGTCGCTGGGCACTGGCCGGTCATCACGGCGTCTATGTGCGCGGGCTTGCGTTCGGCCAGGCATGGCGCGGGCATAGCGCCTACAACGAGCTCAATGCGAGCGTGCAGGCGGGCTATAGCTGGCGCAGCGCTCGGCATACCCTGCAGATCGCGCCGAGCTATGACTACCAGAGCCTGGGCAACCGGGCCCTGCAGGGCGGCAGCGGGCTGCATGGCGAATGGCAATATGCATTGGATGCGCGCAGCCTGCTCAGGCTGGAGGCCGACTGGAAGCGCCAGCGCTATCGCCAGCGCGGCCTGGCCGCCAATTACGACGGTGAGCTGGCCGCGGTGTATGCCACCTGGTTCCGTGCGCTCAACCCGCGCTGGACCCTCTTTGCCGGGCTGGACCTGAGTGACAGCCGCGCCGCCAATCCGGCCAACGGTTACCGCCAGCGTGGACTGCGCCTGGGGGCGGCGCGCCAGTGGACGGGCACCACCGCCACCGTGTTCGTGTCGTTGCGCGAGCGCGACTACGATGCGTGGAGCCCGCTGCTGGAGGCGCGGCGTGAGGACAGCGAACAGAACCTGATTGCTGTCGTGCGCAGCGAGCACCTGGCGGTGGCCGGGCTGGTACCCAGCCTGAGCCTGCGCTACGCGCGCATCGACAGCAACGTCGGCTGGCTGTACAGCCACGACCGCAGCCTGCTCAGCCTGAAATGGGAACGGGCCTTCTGAACGCGCCGCTGCGCTGCCACGGTGAACGCGCCGTGGCCGCGATCTTCATTCATCATCACGCGCTCTTGTAGCCCGTTTCGCGCATCCTTCGGGTGTTGCGGCAGAGCTGGGCCGCGTGTATCGAGGAGCGCCGGTCGTGCTGGAAGCGGGCAACAAACCAGAGGGCCTGAAAGGGCTGCGTGTACTGGTGGCGGAGGATGAATTCGCCATCGCGATGTTTCTGGTCGACTATCTGGAGCTGAAAGGCGCACAGGTGGTGGGGCCTGCCGGTGACCTGCAGGCGCTGGGGCGGCTGGTCGATACCCATCCCATCGATGTGGCATTGCTGGACATCAACCTGGGCGGTGAGCAGGTCTATCCGCTGGCCGATCGGCTGGCCGAGACGGGTATCCCCTTCCTGCTGACCTCCGGTTACGACGACAACCTGCCCAGCCGCTTTGCCAGCGCGCCGCGCTGTACCAAGCCTTATCACATCGAAGCGCTGGTGCAGCAGCTGGCCGCGCTGGTGGCGGCGCCGCAGGTCTCTGCGGGCATTGCCTGATTGCGCGGCATGTCGCGCCGTCCTGAAGACATCCACGCCGCCAAGCTGCGTGGCCAGATGCCACCTGCACCGCAGCTGCATGTGCGCCACGATGGCATGGCCGCGCGCATCGCCCGCCACGACTGGTCATCCACGCCGTTGGGTGCCTGCGAGCAGTGGCCGCCCCACCTGCGCGCCACCGTCGACCTGATGCTGGCCCATGGTTTCCCGATGATCGTGCTGTGGGGTGAGCAGCTGGTGCAGCTCTACAACGATGGCTATGCCGAGATTCTGGCCGACAAGCATCCCGGCGGGCTCGGCCAGCCGACCCGCGAGTGCTGGCCCGAGGTCTGGCATATCAATGGGCCCATCTACCAGCGCGTCTGGCAGGGCGAAACCATCACCTACGAGGACAAACTCTATCCCCTGGCGCGACGCGGGCGGTTGGAGGATGTCTGGTTCACCATTACCTACAGCCCGATCCGTGGCGAGGAAGGGCGCATCAACGGCGTGCTCGTGACCATGTTCGAGACCACAGCGGCGCATGTGGCCCAATCGGCACGCGAGCGCGAAGAGCAGAAGCGGCGGGAGGCGGACCGGCGCCTGGCATTGGCCTTCAAGGTGCTGCCGGTGGGCGTCTGCATTGTCGACACCGAAGGGCGCCTGCAGCTGTCCAACGACCAGATGCGTGCCTACCTGCCCAGCGGCAAGGTGCCCTCCACGGATGAGGTGAACCTGCATCGCTGGCGTGGCTGGCATGCGGACGGCAGCGCCATCGGGCCGGAGGATTTCGCCATCGCCCGTGCGATGCGCGGCGAGACCGTGGTGCCGGGGCTGGAGTTCCAGTATCTGCATGACGATGGACGCGCGCGCTGGACCCGGGTCGCGGCCGCGCCCCTGCGCGATGGCGACGGTGAGGTCAGCGGCGTATTTGCCATCGCCGTGGACATCGACGATCTCAAGCGTGCCACCGAGCGCCAGTCTGTATTGCTGGCCGAACTGCAGCACCGGGTGCGCAACATCATGTCCACCATCCATGCCATTGCCTGGCGGACCCGCGAGTCGGTCAGCAGCGTGGATGAATACGCTGAACGGTTGTGCGGGCGACTGATGTCGCTGGCGCGCACGCAGAGCCTGCTGACCCGCGGCGCCAATGCCGGGGTCTGCCTGCGTGGCATGCTCGATGAGGAGATCGCGGCGCAGACGCCGGCAGCGGCGGCCTACCGCCTGCAGGGCGAGGATGTGCTGCTGCCGCCGAAGGCGGCCGAAGTACTGTCCCTGGCGATCCACGAGCTGGCGAGCAATGCCCTGCGGCATGGCGCACTGACCCATGAGGATGGCCGGATCGAGGTGACCTGGGATCTGCAGGTTCAGGCCGGCCAGCCATGGCTGGGTCTGCACTGGTGTGAGCGCCATGCCGTAGTGGAGGACTGGGAGCAGCCCCGGCAGCGTGGCCTTGGCCGGGCGCTGATCGAGCAGCGCGTGCCCTACGAACTCGCCGGCAGCGGCGAGCTGCGCTTTGGCCCGCAGGGCCTGGACGCCTGGATCCGCTTTCCGCTGCGCGAGCGAGACAGCCTGCTGCAGACTGATGCTCCCGGCGCGGCGGCGGGCGGTTCCGGCAGGTAAAAGTCCATTTATTCCCAATTGGGCCAAATTGGGCATAATGGCCTCAACTGTCCCCGTCTGGAGCCGTGCCATGACCCTGCCGCTGGATCTGCCTGGCCTCGAAAAGGCCCCCGCGTCGTCGGTGAAGACCCGTGGCTGGCCGAGCCTGATGCGCACCGTGCGCGAGAAGCAGGCGCTGGTCATCACCAACCACAACCACCCCGAAGCGGTGATCGTGGACATCCGCACCTACCAGGAACTGCTGGCCAAGGCCGCTGGCGGCGATGCCGGTGAGCGCAGCGAAGAACTGCTGCGCCTGCGCGGTGAGTTTGACCAGACCCTGGCCAGCCTGCAGCGCGGGGAGGGGCTGGGCAAGGTGCTGGGCCAGCCGATCCGCCGCGGTCGCAAGGTCACCCTCGGCCGCCCGCTCTGACCGATGGGGCGGATCCTGGTGCTTGCCGGCGTCAATGGCGCCGGCAAGAGTTCGCTGCTGGGTACCTGGCTGGAAGCCGAAGGGCTGGGCTGGTTCAACCCCGATTCGTTCACCCGGCGCCTGGTGGAGGCCGGCTGGCCGCTGCCCGATGCCAATGCGGAGGCCTGGCAGGAAGGCACCCGCCGCCTGCGCCAGGCCATGGCCGATGGCACGGACTTCGCCTTCGAGACCACGCTGGGCGGCAACACCATTCCAGGTCTGCTGCGCGAGGCCTGTGAGCAGCATCATGTGGCGGTATGGTTCTGCGGCCTGGCCAGCGTCGAGCTGCACATCGCCCGCGTCGCTGCGCGGGTAGCGGCCGGTGGCCACGATATTCCGGTGGAGAAGATCCACGCCCGCTTCGATTCGGCGCGCGAGAACCTGCTGGACCTGCTGCCACACCTGGCCGAGCTGCATGTCTACGACAACAGCGCTCCCGCCGACGCCGACGGCTGCGTCGAGCCGCTGCCGGTGCTGGCAATGGCGCATGGCCAGCTGCAGTACCCGGTCTCGGTGGCCGAGCTGCTGCATACGCCGGATTGGGCCAAGCCCATCGTGATGCGTGCGATGGAATTGAACACCTCGGATTAGAGCCACGCCATATGTGGATACCTTTCACACATCGCGCGAAACCGCGCCGTGTACGACTGCCACCGGAGCTGCGGTTAGACTGACCGCACACTCAAGGAGGATGACATGCACGGACCTGCGACGTTCCGCTTCAGTTCTATCTGCCTGGTGCTTGCCGCGCTCGCGCTGTCCTGCATGCCGACGATGGCCGCGTCGCCTGCAGCCAAGCGACCATCGCCGCCCAGCCTGGTGCAGGCCTTCCACGCCGCCGAAGCCAACCTGCGGCTGATTCCCGGCGGCGACATTGAATCCGGCTTCCGCCCGGTTTGGACCGCTGTTGCCGATCTCGATGGTGATGGCCGTGCCGAGGTCGTGTATTTCTACACGTCCGACTATTCCGGCGGCAGCTTCGCCCAAAGCAACGTTGTTGCGGTGATGACGGCGCTGACGGCAAACGATCCGCGCGGCCGGGAGAACCCGAACAGCCTGTCGCCGGTGGAAGCAGAGGACTATGCCGCCATCCGCAGGTATGGCTATGCTGACGACGCGGCTGAACAGATTCCAGGCGCCATCCGTGCCATCCGCATCCAGGGTGATCGCATCGTTGTCGATTTCACTGTCAGTGCCGGCGCGACGGTCTGCGAATGGAAGAGCCCGAACCGCCACGTCTGTCCGCCGGACGGAAACTACACATGGACGCTGCGTTGGACGCCGGGGAAGCTGACTCACATCAGGAAATAGCGCCAGGGAGTGCCGGGCGTATTCGCCCGGCGCCACTGGCCCCGTAGGTCCACGCCAAGCGGGGACCGCGTTCTGCGGCCGGCCTCAGGCCGGCTTCACCTGCTCAGGCTCCGCAGCCTCCGGCAGTGGTGGCAAGGTCGGGTCCACCGTTACCGGTACATCGCTCTTCAACAACGCAGCGGCTTCCCTGTCGCTGCCCACTGCCGGCGGTGAGCCACGCAGCGGCAGGCCGGCGGTCTCCTTCACGAACAGCATGGTCACCAGCCCGATCACCGCCGCGCCCATCAGGTAATAGGCCGGCACCAGCGGGTCGCCGGTACGTTCCACCAGCCACGCGGTCACCAGTGGCGTGGTGCCACCGAACAGCGACACCGACACGTTGAATGCGATCGACAGCGCGCTGTAGCGCACCGGCGTATAGAACAGCGCCGGCAGCGTGGACGGCATCGAACTGGTGAAGCACACCAGTGCCAGGCCCAGCAGCATCAGGCCAAGGAAGATCAGCCCGTCGTCGCCGCTGCCGACCAGCAGCAGGCACGGAATCGCCAGCACCAGCAGCGCGATGCAGGCACCAATGATCATCGGTCGGCGGCCCAGCCTGTCACTGAACAACCCGCCGACGATGTTCAGCGGCATCATCACCAGCATCACGATGATGATCAGCAGCAGGCCCTTGCTCTCGGCATAGCCCATGGTGACGCTGAGGTAGCTGGGCATGTAGGTCAGCAGCATGTAGTCGGTGACGTTGAACACCAGCACCAGGCCCATGCACACCAGCAGTTGGCGACCATGCACCTGGAACAGTGCGCCCAGCCCCGGCCGGTCGTGCTCGCGCTTCTCGGCTTCTTCGGCGAACGCGCGGAACGCCGGGGTTTCCTCCAGCTTCATGCGCATGTACAGGCCGAGCAGGCCCAACGGGCCGGCCACCAGGAATGGAATGCGCCAGCCCCAGTCCAGCATCTGCTCGCTGCTCAGCAGCATGTGCAGCGCAGTGACGGTACCGGCGCCTGCGATGTAGCCGCCCAGCGTGCCGAACTCCAGCCAGCTGCCCATCAACCCACGGTTGCGGTCGGTGGAATACTCGGCGATGAAGGTGGCCGCACCGCCGTACTCGCCACCGGTGGAGAAGCCCTGCACCACGCGCGCCAGCAGCAACAGCACCGGCGCCCAGATGCCGATGCGCTCGTAGGAAGGAATCAGGCCGATCGCAAACGTGCCCAGCGCCATCAGGATCATGGTGAACGCCAGCACTTTCTGGCGCCCATAACGGTCGCCGAGCGGGCCGAACACAAGGCCGCCGAGCGGACGCACCAGGAACGCCACGGTAAAGGTGGCGAAGGCAGCGATCACCTGCGCGGTGGGGTTGCTGGACGGGAAGAACACCTGGCCGATGGTGACGGCCAGGTAGCCGTAGACACCGAAGTCGAACCACTCCATGGCATTGCCCAGTGCGGCGGCACCGACGGCGCGCTTGAGCATGGGCGTGTCGACGACGGTGATCTCATCGACCTTCAGGTGGCGGCGGCGCTTGAACCAGCCGAAATGGGCATGTGCCTCGGGTGTGTCCTGCATGGGGGCTCCCTGGGAGGTTTGAAATGGAGAAAACGGCCGCATGCGTGGATGCACGCGCACGGCGTGGCACCGCCGTTTCGGCGGAAGCACGGCAACGGGATCACGACGGCCGCGCGGTCAGCGGCCGGGAGTCACAGCGATGCGGGGGATGCAGGCGAAGTGCCTGCGGGCGTCATCCGCCAGGATCCAGCGCGAGGCGATGGATGGGCGGAGCAGGAACATGCGTGGCAAGCGGAGCGCCGGTCGGCAGTGCTTTCCACGTAACAGGTGCGCCCGTCACGTAGTGGGTCGTGTCGATCATCCGTTCATCATAACGGCACGCGCGTGAGCGTGCAGCGAAGCGCAGTTGTCTGCACGCTGTGTTCCATCATGCCTGTTCATCTGCAAAGCAATGATGACGTGCGTTGAACGGAATCTGGTCGTGCTGCTCACATGCCGCCCTCTACGTTGTGGGCGAACGCAACAGAGAAGGAGCATCGCATGACCCGTCGCATTCCCGAAGGTACGCTTGTGGTTGTCGCCGATGGCGGTTCGGCCCGTGTATTCACCAATGTCGGCAGCGATCACCAGCTCGCCTTGAAGCAGGAAGGCGAACTGCGCCTGCAGGACACCAGCGAGCAGGGTGTATCCTGGCAGGGGCCTGCGGGTGCAGTGCCGAAGGACATGTCGGTATCCCAGCTCAACGAGGCGACGTTCGCCAAGCAGGTGGCGGAACAGCTCAATGAGGATGCGTTGAAGAACCGCTATGCACACCTGGTGTTGATCGCTGATCCGACCACGCTGGGACGCATCCGTCCGCTGCTGCACAAGGAAACCCAGGCCCGCCTGCTGGGCGACATCGCCAAGGACCTGACCAACGCGCCGTTGGCGGATATCCAGAAGGCGCTGGCGGCGTAGCGCGGATGCCATTCATGCGCGATCACCTGTCGGCGGAGCCCGACCGCTTGGATGTGGAGGCGCAGGTCGGCTGGCTGCTTCTCGAGTTTGGCGCGCCCTGGTGTGGCCACTGCCAGGCCGCGCAGCCCGCGTTGCAGGCCTTTGTCGAAGCGAACGATCTGCCGCACTGGAAGATCGAGGATGGCAAGGGCAGGCCCCTGGGCCGAGCGTTCAAAGTGAAGCTGTGGCCGACGGTGGTGCTGCTGCACGATGGAGACGAGGTCGCGCGGGTAGTGAGGCCGCTGGACAGCGCGGATCTCATGTCGTTGCAGGGCGCGCTTCCCGATTGAGGAGTGAACCGGGCGTTGCACGCGGGGCAGTCGCACTGCAGCATGCGGCGTGACAGGCCCGGTGCTAGCATCCGGCTATCACCTGAATCGATCCAAATTCCGATGCCCACGCTGGACCGTCGTCTCCTGATCGCTGTCGCCGCCACGGCGATGCTCGCTTCCGGGCTGGCTTCGGCCGCGCCTGCCAGAACCGCCGCCGACAAGGCCTACGCATCGGTGGACCCGTTCATCGGCACCGGTGGCGAAGGTCACACCTATCCGGGTGCGACGGTACCGTTCGGCATGGTCCAGCTCAGCCCGGATACGCGTATCCAGCCGCGCGAGAAGGCCTACGGCTGGGCGGCCGGCTACCGCTACGACGACAGCAGCATCGTCGGCTTCTCGCACACCCATTTTTCCGGCACTGGCCATTCCGATCTGGGCGACATCCTGCTGATGCCGTTCACCGGCAGTCCCGGCCTGGAGCGTGGCGATCCCGAGAAGCCGCGCAGCGGCTATGCCTCCCGCTTCCGCCATGATGACGAGAAAGCGGAGCCGGGCTACTACGCGGTCACGTTGGACGATTACAAGGTGCGTGCCGAGCTGACCACCAGTACCCGCGTGGGCGTGCATCGCTATGCGTTCCCCAAGGGCACCGACGCCAAGGTGCTGCTGGACATGCGCACCAGCATGTACGACTACCCGGGCAAGGTGCTGTGGTCGCGGGTGCGGGTGCGTGCCGACGGCACGGTGACCGGCTTCCGCGAGACGCGCGGCTGGGCGCCGGGCCGCCAGCTGTATTTCGCGATGCGCTTCTCGCGCCCGCTGGCCGGGCATGAGCTGCACAACACCGAGCAGGACATCGTCTACAAGGGCTTCCCGCCGCCGGGCGAGAAGGATCCGTCCCAGCGCGCACAGATCGAGGGCCGTCAGCTGGTCGGTACCTTCGCATTCGGCAAGCTGGACGCACCGCTGGTGGTCAAGGTTGCCATCTCGCCGGTCAGCGAGGCCGGCGCCATTGCCAACCTCGACGCGGAAGTGGCCGACTTCGATTTCGACCGCGTGCGTGCGCAGGCGAAACAGGAATGGACGCAGGCGCTGTCGGTGCTCGACATCGATGCACCCGAGCACGCTCGCCGCAGCGCCTATACCGCGCTGTACCACACACTGTTGGGGCCGACGCTGTTCATGGATGCCGATGGCCAGTATCGCGGTTCGGACAATGCCGCGCACAAGGCCGATGGTTTCACGAATTATTCGACTTTCTCGCTGTGGGATACCTACCGTGCGTTGCATCCGTTGCTGACCCTGGTGCAGCCGGAGAAGCGCAACAGCGACTTCGTCAATTCGATGCTGGCCCACCATGAGCACAGCCCCTACGGCATGCTGCCGGTGTGGTCGTTCCATGGCCTGGAAGACTGGTGCATGATCGGCTATCACGCCGTGCCGGTGATCGCCGACGCCTACGTGAAGGGCATTCGTGGCTTCGACGCCGACAAGGCGCTGAAGGCGATGGTCGAGACCGCCAATTACGGCCCCTATGACGGTATCGCACAGTACCGCGAGCTGGGCTACGTACCGATCGACGAGGAAGGTGAAGCGGCCAGCAAGACGCTGGAATACGCCTTCGATGACTGGACCATCGCACGCATGGCGCAGGCGATGGGCAAGGGCGATATCGCGGCGACCTTCGACAAGCGCGCGGCCAACTGGCGCAATGCGTTCGACAAGGACACCGGCTTCATGCGCGCACGCAAGCGCGACGGCAGTTTCCGCACCCCGTTCGACCCCAGCGCCAGCGGCTACGGAACCGACTACACCGAGGGCAACGCTTGGCAGTATTCCTGGTATGTGCCGCAGGACGTGGCCGGGCTGGCGGCAGCGCACGGTGGCAGCGACAAGCTGCTCGCGCGCCTGGACGAGGTGTTCAACGCCAAGGTGGATCCGTCCATCTTCGAGCACATGGAAGACATCACCGGGCTGATCGGCTGGTACGCACATGGCAACGAACCCAGCCACCATGTGGCCTACCTGTACTCGTACGCTGGCCAGCCGTGGCGCACCCAGGCGCGCCTGAAGCAGATCATGGACACCCAGTACGCCGACCGTCCGGATGGCCTGGCCGGCAACGATGACGTCGGCCAGATGTCGGCGTGGTATGTGTTCACCGCGCTGGGCTTCTACCCGGTGGCACCGGGCTCGGGCGAGTACATCCTCGGTCGCCCGTTCCTGCCGAAGACCGCGATGCGCCTGCCCAACGGCAAGACGTTCACCATCGTGGCCGATGGCCTGGATGACAGGCACACCTATGTGGGCAGCGTGAGCCTCAACGGCAAGCCGCTGCAGCGCACCTTCCTGCGCCACGACGAGATCCTGGCCGGTGGCGAGCTGCGCTTCAGCATGCAGGCCGAGCCGAACAAGGACTGGCCGGGGCAGGGCGCGCAGGCACCGTACTCGATGAGCCGGTGATGCGGGCGGCGCCGCATTGCCGCCGTCATTGCCCCGCACCTGGTAGGTGCCAACCTTGGTTGGCACGCGGGAGGTCAACGGTGCCCACCAAGGTGGCCGTCTACCGGAATCCGTGGGTCGCGGCGCTTTTGGTAGGTGCCAACCTTGGTTGGCACGCAGGACATCAACGGCGCCCACCAAGGTGGGCGTCTACCGGAATCCGTGGGTCGGGGTGCTTTTGGTAGGTGCCAACCTTGGTTGGCACGCAGGACGTCAACGCGAACGGAACCGCACCCCCACCCGCGCGCCACCGAGCGGCGCCGTTTCGATCTTCAACATCGCACCATGTCGCTGCGCGATCTCCGCCACAATCGCCAACCCCAGCCCGCAGCCATCGCCTTCGCTGCTGGCCCGGTAGAAGCGTTCCGTGACGCGCGTGCGTTCGGCTTCGGCAATGCCGGCGCCGTCATCGTCAACCCATGCCTGCACGCCTTCGGCCTCCTGCCGAACGCCGAGGGTGATTACGCCGGGCACGGCACCGTAGCGCAGCGCGTTGTCCAGCAGGTTGCCCAACGCTTCGCGCAGCAGCTGCGGATCGCCCTGCACCTGCACGCCGTCGTCTGGCCCCTCGTAGCCCAGGTCAACGCCCGCCGCCAACGCACGGTCGGCGTAGCGCTCCACCACCCCGCGTGCCAACGCAGCCAGGTCCACCGGTTGCAGTGGCAGTGCGCTGCCATGCGGATCTTCCGAGCGGCTGAGCATCAGCAGCTGGTTGACCAGATGCTGCAAGCGGGCCAGCCCGGCCAGCGTGCCGGACAGCGCCAGCTGCTGGGCCTGCGGGTCGTGCTGGCGCAATGAACTCTCCAGCTCCACCTGCATCGCTGCCAGCGGTGTGCGCAGCTGGTGCGCGGCATTGCTGACAAAGCGCCGCTGCGCATCCTGCATCGCATCCAGACGCTGCAGCAGCGCGTTGTAGGCCTCTACCGCCGGCCACAGTTCGCGCGGCGCCTCCTGCGCGGGGTCCAACGGTGCCAACGGATCCGGCCGCGGGCTGGCCAGCTTCCGCGCAACCAGGTTGGCATGGCGAGCGGCAGCGCCTGTACCGGACCAGGCCAGCCACGCCGCCAGTGCCAGGATCGCGGCCTGGAAGGGAACGCTGGTCAGCAGCAGCTTGCGCTCCAGCCGGTGGCGTTTGCGAAGCGTCTCAGCCACGCGCAGCCGGATGTCATGGCCCGGTCCGGCGCTGACCACCACCTCGACCATGCGCACGGCCTGACCACGCACACGTGCATCGTAGTAGATGGCGTCGTCATCATTTCCCGCTGCGATTGCGGGGCGGGGCAGGGCTTCGGGCAGGTCGCCATACAGACGCCCACCCTCGGCATCGACCACCTCGCCATGCACTTCGTCGGCGGTGTCCCAGCTGAACATGCGCGAGACGGCTGGGGTGATCTCGATCGAAGCGCGACCATCCTGCACCGTCACCAGTTCGGACAACGACATCGCTGAATCCAGCAGCCAGCGGTCGTAGACCTGGCCGGCATAGAACCGGGCCAGCGCAAATGAACCCACTGCGCTGCACAGCAGCAGCACCAGCAGCGGCAGCCACAGGCGCCTGAGCAGCAGGCCACGCAGGCTGTGCACGCGCTCAGTCACCCACGGCCTCCAGCCGGTATCCAAGCCCACGCAGCATGCGGATGCCGACGCCGGCGCGCGCCTGTTCCAGTTTGCGGCGCAGGCGGCTGACATGCACCTCGATCACCGACAGGTTGGCCTCGTGGTCCCAGCTGTACAGCGCATCGAACAAGCGCTGCTTGGTAACCGTGCGGCCGGGATGCTGCATCAGTGCCTCGACCAGCGACAGCTCGCGCGCGGTCAACTCGATGCGCTGGCCTTCAACCTGCACTTCATTGCGGATGCTGTCGAAGCACAACCGGCCCAATCGCTTCTGCGCCGGTGCATCGCTGCGGCGGCGCGACAGTGCACGCAGGCGGGCTTCCAGCTCACCGAGTGCGAACGGCTTGGCCAGGTAATCGTCGCCACCGCGGTCGAGGCCGAGGATGCGGTCCTCCACACCATCGCGTGCGGTCAGGATCAGCACCGGCAGGGTGGCGCCGTCGTTGCGCAGGCGCGAGAGCAGGTCCAGGCCATCGACGTCGGGCAATGAAAGGTCCAGCACCATCACGTCATACGGTGCGCTGGCCAATGCCGCCGGCGCGTGCAGTCCACGCGAGAGGTGGTCGCACAGATGACCGGCACCCTGCAGGGCGCGGATCAGTCCATCGGCCAGAGCGGCGTCGTCTTCGATCAGCAGGATTCGCATTGCAAGCTTCGTGCAAGGTTGGGGCAAGTTTGGCGCAAGTGCATCACCTTACCGTGACGTGCATGAATTTCTCCTCTCGTCTTGCGGCTGTGCTGGCCACGCTTCTGTGCGCGCCTGCGGCTTCGGCGCTGTCCCTGCAGGAAGCGCAGCGCGCAATGGAAGCACACAACCCGGACCTGCGCGCGGCCGCACTGGAGCTGCGCGGTGTGCAGGGCGATGCGCAGACGGCGGCATTGCGCCCGGCCACCGAGCTGTCGATCGGCACCAGCAAGATCAGCCCCAAGCATGGTATCGGCCCTGGGCGCTGGCAGGACAAGCGGGTGGACAGCACCGTGGGCCTGGGCTGGACCTGGGAACGTGGTGGCAAGCGCGCACTGCGCATCCGCCAGGCCGACGCGCTGCTGGAAGTGGCCGGGCTGGAGATGCTCGATACCCGGCGCCGCCAGCAAGTGGCGCTGCATGAAACCTATTTCGGCCTGAAGGGCGCGCAGGAGCGGGCGCAGATTGCCGAGGCCAACCGCCAGAGTTCGGCCGAGCAGATGGCGGCGGCGGACAGGCAGGTCGCGACAGGGGCGATGGCACCGGTGGATCGCGCGCGGCTGGCGGTGGACGATCTCGCCGTAGCCGACGCGGCGCGCGAGGCGGCCCTGGATCTGCGCGATGCACGGCATGCGCTGGGGCTGCTGCTCGGCCGCGACGACAGCCACGACCTCAGCGCCGATGATCCGTGGCCAGACCCCGCGGGCAGGGTCGATACGCGTGCGTTCGACCCGCAGCAGCGTGCCGATCTGCGCGCGGCACGTTCGCGCCTGGCCGCGGCCGACGCCGGTGTGGCACTGGCGCGCAGTGAGCGCCATCGCGACATCCAGCTGGGTGTGGAGGCCGAGCGCGAGCCGACCGACATCAGCGGCGTCACCTGGGGTGTGTCATTGACCATTCCGCTCGGCGGCCCGTCACGTGCACGCGGCGCGATCCAGCGTGCCGAGGCCGACCGTGACAGCGCGGCGCTGGAGCTGCAGGTACTGCAGCGCGAAGCACGCGCCGAACTGGACCAGCTGCAGGCCAGCGCGCAGTCCGCCGCACAGCGCCGCAGCGACTATGAGGGACTGCAGTCCGACGCCGCACGCAAGGCGGTGCAGGGCATCGAACTGGCGTACCGGCGCGGCGCCGCCAGCCTGACCGATCTGCTGGATGCGCGCCGCAGTTGGCGCGACTTCGAGGCCGCGCTGATCGAGGCGCGCGCCGACCATGCCATTGCCCTGGCGCGCTGGGAAGCGGCCACATCCGTTGCTGAAGGAGAGTCCCGATGAAGTCCCCCGTCGCCCATCGCCCGCGGGCGCGACACGGCGTGCTGCCGGCCTTGCTGGCGCTGGCCCTGCTGGTCGGCTGCGGCCGTGAGCCGGCGTCCTACACCGAGGATGCGCCGCAGATCAGTGCCGGCCAGATCCAGTTTCCTGCCGGCAGCCGCCAGCTGGACGTGCTGCGCAGCGAGGCGGTGACCGCCGGCGCCAGCGCCAGCCTGCAGCTGCCGGGCCGGGTGGTCTGGGACGAGACCCGTTCCAGTGCACTGCGCACGCCGTTGCCGGGGCAGGTGGCGCGCATCGAGGCGCAGCCGGGCCAGAAAGTGAAGGCCGGCCAAGTGATTGCCTGGATCACCTCGCCCGAGTTCGGCCAGGCCCAGGCGGAGGGCGTGCGTGGCCGCGCCGGGCTGCAGCAGGCGCGCAGGGAGCTGGAGCGCACCCGCGAGCTGCATGCGGCGGGTGTGGCGTCGGGCCGCGAACTGGACGAGGCCGAGGCCAACTTCGCCGGCAGCCAGGCCGATCATGCGCGTGCAACCGCGTTCGCAAGGGCGTATGGCAACGGCCAGCGCGTCGACCAGCGCCTGCCGCTGCGCGCGCCCATTGATGGCGTGCTGGTGGAGCGGCGGATGAGCCCGGGCATGTCGGTCAGCCCGGACAGCGAACAGCCATTGGCGGTGATTGGCGATCCGGACCGCCTGTGGTTGCTGCTGGATGTTCCCGAGAGCCTGGCCGGACGCATGAAGGCGGGCATGCAGGTGAGCGTACCCGGTGCCGATGGCCAACTGCTGCAGGCGACCCTGCAGCACGTGGATGACTTCGTCGACAGCGAACGGCGCGTGGTGCAGGCGCGCGCCGAGCTGGACAACCGCGCACGCGGCTTCAAGGCGGGGCAGTACGTGCGCGCCCAGGTGGCGTTGCCGGCCGAGGGCGGTGTCTCGCTGCCCGATGCGGCCGTGCTGCTGATCGACGGCAAGCAGGTGGTGTTCGTGGAGGAGGGCAAGGGCCGCTTCGTGCGCCACGCCGTGCACGCCGAGGAGCTGGGTGACGGCCGGCTGTGGGTGCGTGACGGCCTGGCGGTTGGCAGCAGGGTGGTGGTCGAGGGCGGCCTGCTGTTGCAGCAGCTGGTCGACAGCGCGCCAGCCGCCGCCAGCACCGGCACGGGGCACGCCGCGCCATGATCGATCGCCTGATTGCCTACTGCCTGCGCCAGCCCTTGATGGTGATGCTGGCGCTGCTGTTGTTCATCGGCGCTGGCATTGCCGCGTTCCGCGTGCTGCCGGTGGAGGCCTTCCCGGACGTCTCCGATACTCAGGTGACGGTGGTGTCGCTGCACCCGGGCCGCGCCGCCGAAGAGGTGGAACGCGAAGTGACGATGCCGCTGGAAGTGGCCTTGTCCGGCATTCCGCATTCGGTGCGGGTGTTCTCGCATACCCAGTTCGGCCTGTCGATGATCATCCTGACCTTCGACGACAAGGCCGATGACTACTTCGCACGGCAGCAGGTGCTGGAGCGCCTGCAGGGCGTGGAGCTGCCGGAAGGGGTGACCCCGGAACTGGAGGCGATGAGCTCAGCGGTAGGCGAGATCTACCGCTACGTGCTCAAGGGCCCGCACATGACGCCGACCCAGCTGCGCACCGTGCAGGAATGGACGATGGAGCGCAGCCTGCGCACCGTGCCGGGCGTGGCCGATGTGATCAGCTTCGGCGGCTTCGCGCGCACGTTCCAGGTCAAGCCGGACCTGGACAAGCTGCGTGACCGCGGCATCAGCTTGGGTGAGTTCGCCGAGGCGCTGGAAAAGGGCAGCTCCAATGCCGGCGGCGGCTACGTGGAACGCGGGCAGCAGCAGTTCCTGATCCGCGGCGTCGGTCTGATGCGCTCGCCCGCCGACATCGGCAATGTGGTCGTGGAGCAGCGCGGGGGCACGCCGGTCCTGGTGCGCGACCTGGCCAGCATCGCCGATACCGGCCTGCCCCGGCAGGGCCTGGTCGGCCAGGACGGCAATGACGATGCGGTGTTCGGCATGGTGCTGATGCGCAAGGGCGAGAATCCGTCCGACGTGCTCGGCGCCCTGCATGCGCGCATCGCCGAGATCGAAGCCAACCAGCTGCCGCACGGGGTCAGCATCGAGCCGTTCTACGACCGGTCGTGGCTGGTCTCGACCACGCTGAAAACCGTCTTCAGCAACCTGCTGGAAGGCGCGGTGCTGGTGTTCCTGGTGCTGTGGCTGTTCCTGTACAACGCCCGCGCCGCACTGATCGTGGCGGCGATGATGCCGCTTGCGCTGCTGTCGACCTTCCTCGGCCTGCACCTGTGGGGCGTACCGGCCAACCTGCTGTCGTTGGGTGCGATGGACTTCGGCATCATCATCGATGGCGCGGTGATCGTGACCGAGCACATCGTCTCGCGATTGTCGAAGCTGCCACCTGGGGCCGACCGGAAGACACGGTTTTCAACCATTCTTTCGGCAGCGTCGGAAGTGGGGCGGCCGACGTTCTTCTCGATGCTGATCATCATCGCCGCGCATATCCCGATCTTCACCCTGCAGCGCCAGGAAGGCCGCATGTTCGCGCCGATGGCGTACTCGGTGACCTCGGCCCTGATCGGTGCGTTGATCCTGGCGCTGACCGTGGTGCCGTTGTTCTGCTACTGGTGGTTGCGGCGCGACCGCATGCGCGACGGCAATCCGCTGATGGACCGCCTGACCGGCTGGTACCGGCCGATCCTGGAGCGCGCTCTGGCCCGCCCGCGTGCGGTGGTACTGACCGCGATTGCGCTGCTGGTCGGCACGCTCGCGCTGGGCACGCGGCTGGGTTCGGAGTTCCTGCCCGAGCTGGACGAGGGCTCGATCTGGCTGACCGCCACGCTTGACCCCAGCACCAGCCTGGCCGAGGCGCAGCAGCAGTCGCGGCGCATCCGTGAGCTGGTCGGCACCTTCCCGCAGGTATCGACGGTGGTGGCCAAGCTGGGGCGCCCGGAAGACGGCTCCGATGCCAAGGGCGCCAACCAGATCGAGGCGCTGGTGGCGTTGAAGCCCGAGAAGGAATGGCCGAAGGGGGTGGACAAGCGGCAGCTGGTCAGTGATCTGCAGCGCACGCTGGAGCAGCGTATTCCAGGGCCGGAGTTCTCGATCTCGCAGCCGGTGCGCGACAACATCCTGGAGAGCATCTCGCAGATCAAGGGCCAGGTGGTGATCAAGGTCAGTGGCTCGGATCTGGACGTGCTGAACCAGCAGGCGCAGGCGATCCTGGGCCAGGTGCGTAGCGTGGAGGGCGTGGAGAGTGCCTTCATCGACCGTGACGGCTCACTGCCGCAGCTGCAGATCGAAATCGACCGCGACCGTGCTGCGCGCTATGGCTTGAACGTGCGCGATATCGACGAGGTGATCGAGACCGCACTGGGCGGGCGCCAGGTCGGCGAACTGTGGGAAGGTGACCGCAGGTTCCCGATCACGTTGCGCCTGGACGACGCCGACCGCGACCTGCAGCGGCTGCGCACGGTGCCGGTCGGCATCGGCGATGGGCACACGGTGACACTGTCCGACGTGGCCGACTTCCGCATGGCCAGCGGCGCGATCAACATCTCGCGCGAGAATGCACAGCGGGTCAAGGCGGTGAGCATCTTCATCGCCGGGCGTGACATGGGCAGCGTGGTGGCCGACATGCGCAAGCGCGTGGACGCCAGCGTGCAGTTGCCGGAAGGCTACCGGCTGGAATGGTCCGGGGAGTTCGAGAACCAGCAGCGTGCGATGAAGCGGCTGGGCTGGGTGATCCCGCTGTCGGTGCTGATCATCTTCGTGCTGCTGTTCGATGCCTTCAAGGACATCAGCAGTGCGGCGCTGATCCTGGCCAACGTGCCACTGGCGATGATCGGCGGCATTCTCGCCCTGTGGTTGACTGGGATTCCACTGTCGGTGTCTGCGGCGATCGGTTTCATTGCATTGTTCGGGCAGGCGGTCTTGAACGGGGTGGTGATGCTCAGTCGATTTGCCCAGCTGCGCGAGCAGGGCATGGACCTGCTGCAGTCGGTGGTGCAGGGCTCGCTGCAGCGCCTGCGCACGGTGCTGATGACCGCACTGCTGGCGATGTTCGGCCTGCTGCCGATGGCGACCTCGCATGCCATTGGCGCCGAGACCCAGAAGCCGCTGGCGGTGGTGGTGATCGGTGGCCTGCTGTCGGCGATGCTGCTGACCCTGCTGGTACTGCCCACGCTGTACTACTGGGTGCATCACCGTCGCGAGGCCCGCACGGGCTGACGGCGATATCCGGCTCTCCGCCCGGTAGAGGCCAACCTTGGTTGGCAGACGGCGAAGCGCCCACCAAGGTGGGCGACTACCGGTGTGCGATGGCCGCGAACTACACCATCCCGCCATTGGCGCGCAGCACCTGGCCGTTGATCCATCCGCCATCGGCACCGGCCAGGAACCCCACCGCACCGGCGATGTCCTCCGGCGTACCCAGCCGCTCCAGGGGATTCAACTTCGACAACCGCTCGATCAGTTCCGGCGACTTTCCGTCCAGGAACAGGTCGGTAGCGGTCGGCCCGGGCGCCACCGCGTTTACGGTGATGTTGCGCCCGCGCAGCTCCTTGCTGAGGATCGCGCCCATCGTCTCCACCGCCGCCTTGCTGGCGGCATACACGCTGTAGTTCTCCAGCTTGATGCCAACCACGCTGGTGGACAGGGTGATCAGGCGGCCACCGTCGCGCACCCGTCGCGCGCTCTCGCGCAGCACGTTGAAGGCGCCTTTCAGGTTGATCCCGATCACCCGCTCGAACAGGGCGTCGTCGGTATCGGCCAGCGGCGCCAACTGCAGCACGCCGGCACTGTTCACCACTACGTCGATACCGCCGAAGCGCGCCTCGATGGCATCGAACAGCTGCCGCACCGCCTGAGGATCGGCGACATCGGCCTGCAGCGCGATGGCCTGCGCGCCGGCCGCGCTGAGTTCGGCCGCCAATGCATCGGCGTCGTCGCGGCGGCCCGCATAGTTGATCGCGACCGCGTGGCCTTCAGCGGCCAGGCGGCGGGAGATGGCGGCGCCGATGCCACGGGAGCCGCCGGTGACCAGGGCGACAGAGCGGGCGGGGGAGGGGGTCATGGTGGCTTCCACTGGGGAGCGCCGGAGTGGCGCAGGGCTATCTTCGCGAGATTGTCCTTTCGGATAGTCCTGCATAATCCGTCAACATCATCCGGACAGCCGAACAATGGATCGTTTCACGGCCATGCGCGCCTTCGTCCGTATCGTCGAGCGCCGCAGCTTCACCCGGGCCTCCGAGGACCTGGGCCTGCCACGGGCCACGGTGACCGACGCGATCAAGGCGCTGGAACAGCGGCTGGGCGTGCGCCTGCTGCACCGGACCACCCGGCTGGTGGTGCCGACGCTGGAAGGCGAGGCCTTCTATGGCCGTTGCCTGCGCCTGATCGCCGACATGGACGATGCCGAGGCTGCGTTCCGTGATGCCCCGCCACGCGGGCCGCTGCGCATTGAAGTACATGGCACGCTGGGCCGACACCTGCTGTTCCCGCACCTGCCGGAATTCCTGCAGCGCTACCCGGAGATCGAGCTGGACGTCAGTGAAGGCGACCGCTATGTCGACCTGCTGCGCGAAGGCGTGGATGCGGCGTTGCGGGTGGGGACGCTGGCCGACAGCGATCTGGCGGCGCGCCGGTTGACGATGCTGCGCGAGGTCACGGTGGCCGCTCCGGGTTATGTGCAGGCGCACGGCCTGCCCGATACCATTGAATCGCTGGAGCAAGGCCATCAGATGATCGGCTACCGCTCCAGCGCCACTGGCCAGCTGATCCCCCTGGAGTTCCAACAGGCGGGACAGGTGCGCTACGTGCCGCTGCCGGCGCGGGTGCGTGTTTCCGGCGCGGATGCATTCCTTGGGGCCGCGCTGGCGGGCCTCGGCATCATCCAGGCGCCGCGCTACCGGATGGACCCGTATATCGCGCGCGGGCAGCTGGTCGAGCTGTTGTCTGAGACGCCGCCGACTGCAAGCCCGTTGAGCCTGGTCTACCCGCGCAACCGCACGCCGTCGCCACGCTTGCGGGTGTTCATCGACTGGGTGGCCGGGGTGTTCGAGCAGACCGGGGTTGCCGGCCAGCGGCCGGCACTACCGGAGCGGCACGCGAAGCTGTCCGGCCGCAGGGGGTAGCGCCGGCCGCTGGCCGGCATCACAGTGCTGCCAACGGCCCCTGCATGCGATGGAAACTGCCATCGGTGGCGGTGAACCAGGCCAGTGAACGCCCGCCGACGAAGTCATCGACATGCACGACCGTTGCGCCATCGGCTTCCTGCCACGAAATGGCATAGACCCCTTCGCTGATCTGCTGCCACTCGCAGGCGGCTTCGCCCTGCGCACCGGCATAGGCGCCGGAGACGATGGCGTACTGCACGTGGCGGCCATCGGCGCTGTAGACATTGTCGGCGGCCAGCCCGTCATAGCTGACGCGGAAGCGGCGGCCGGCGAACAACGGCAAGGCGGGGGCAGTGTTCATCGTATCGCCACCGGGTTGATGTTGACCTGGGTCGAGCCGACGTAGAGCGGCTGGCCGAGCACGAACAGGAATTCCCAGGCCTTGTCGCGCACCAGGGCACGGCTGTCGATCAGCTCCAGGTTGTAGATGCCGCGCTTGGCCAGCATGTACTGGTTGATCGGGAACTCCTCGGCACCGTTCGGGTTCGGGTAGACCTCCGAGGCCCAGGTGTCGCCACCGAAGGCGACGATGCCCTGGTCGGCCAGCCACTTCGCGGCCTCCATGCCGATACCCGGCTCCACTTCCAGGAACTGCGTGTTGTCCTTGCCGATCAGTTCCAGCCAACCGGTGTTGAACAGCACCACATCGCCCTTGCGCAGGCTCAGTCCCTGCTTCTTCAGCACGGCCTGGATGTCGGCCACGGTGAACTCGGTGCCGCCGGGCACGATCGCCTTGCCGTAGTACGCGGTCATGTCCAGCACGACGCCGCGGGTGACCATCGGCGGCACCTTCTCGACGCCGAGCTTGCGCACGCCGTCCACGGTGACGAAGTCAGCAGCCTTGTTGCCGTTGTAGTAGACGTTGTCGATGCCGATATGGCCGATGCCGTTGAGCTGGGTGCCAACGCCGGTCCAGGCGTTCACCAGTTCATCGTTGAAGGTGAACTTGTTGGGGCCCAGCGACTTGCCGGCCTGCTGGCCGACCTGCACGTTGTACAGGCGGAAGCTGCGGTGGCGGAACGCGGGCAGGTTCTTGTCCACCGGCACCGCCAGCGGATAGGTCTTGCCGGTCCTGACCAGCGAGACCGCGTGCTTGACCACGTCAGCGGTGAGCAGGTTGGCCGCGCCGATCTCGTCGTTGGCGCCGTAGGCAGAGGGATACCACTCCTCGGCGGTGGCCTGGAAGGACAGCGGCAGGGTGGCCAGCGCAAGCGCGGCCAGGGTCTTCATCTTCATGGCAAAGCTCCGGTAACTGTCAGGCCGTCGCGGCGGCGCCGGCATGGGCCGGGAAGTGCGGGAGCACGTACTCGGCGATTTCGTGGAAGGTTTCGGCCAACGGCCGTTCGTTGCGGCGGAACTGCAGGCCGATGTGGTCGACACCGGCCGCCTGCATGGCGTGCAGCTCGGCCAGCAGGGCGTTGCGGCCGCCACGCAGGCCGAAGCGCCAGCGCTGCAGGGGGGCATCGGCATCGGCCACCAGGTCCAGGTGGATGAAGCTGGCATAGGGCTTGTTGCCGGCCACGGCGCGCCAGGCCGCCACGCGTTGTACATGGTCCTGCGGCGTGCCCGGGTAGGCCAGGCAACCGTCCATGTGCTGGCCGATCCATGCTGGTTGCTGTTGGGCCAGGCCGGCCACGAACAACGGCAGGGCCGGGCCATCGGCGGGCAGCACGTCCAGGCCCTGCGGCAGGTGCGCGGTGGCGCCTTCGCGCAGCAGCGCGATCTGCTCGCGGAAACGGCTGCCACGGCTGTCGAAGTCGCGGCCAAACAGCGGGTACTCCACCGGGCGGTCGCCACTGGCCACGCCCAGCAACAGGCGGTCGCCGCTGAGCCGCTGCACGCTGCGCGCCGACTTCAGGGTCAGCAACGGCTCACGGATCGGCAGCACCACCGCACCGGTGCCCAGCAGGATGTCATTGGTGATGCCGGCCAGGTAGCCGAGGTAACTGAACACTTCGAACACCTGCGCCGCATCGCCGAAGGCCGGGTCGTACACCGGCACGTCGCGCACCCACAGCGCACGGAAGCCGAGGCGGTCGGCCAACCGTGCCAGTTCCGCATGGCGCTGCAGGTCCGGTTCACCGGGCAGGCGTCGTGCGGCGCGTCGTGCCTGTTCGCCCAGCGGCGTCCAGTCATTGTCCAGCGGTGCTTCGATGCCGATGCTAAAGCCACCGGCCTGCAGCCGCGCCAACGCACTGCCCATGGCCAGGCTCCTCAGTCCCAGGCCGGGGCCAGACCCGGCGGATCGACTTCGCGGCCGTTGCGGTCAAGTGCAGCGATCGCGGCCATGTCATCGGCATCCAGGTGCAGGTCTTGGGCGAGCAGGTTGCTGGCCAGGTTCTCGCGCTTGGTCGAGGACGGAATGACCGAGTAACCCCGCTGCAGCGCCCACGCCAGCGCGACCTGGGCCACGGTGGCCTGGTGCTTGTCGGCGATGGCGGCCAGCACCGGATCCTTCAGTACCTTGCCGTAGGCCAGGGTCATGTAGGAGGTCACGGTGATGCCCTGGTCCTGCAGGAAGGCGGTCAGTGCCGGGTTCTGCAGGTAGGGGCTCAGTTCGATCTGGTTGGTGGCGATCTCGCCGGCACCGACCACCTCGATGGCCTGCCGGGTCAGCTCGATGTTGAAGTTGGACACACCGATCTGGCGGGTCAGGCCCAGCGTCTTGGCTTCGGCCAGCGCGGTCATGTACTCGCGCAGTTCAACGCCATTGCCCGGCGCCGGCCAGTGGATCAGCAGCAGGTCGACGTAGTCGGTGCGCAGCTTCGCCAGGCTGTCGCGCAGGCTCGGGATCAGCTTGTCGGCAGCGTAGTTGTCCACCCAGATCTTGGTGGTCAGGAACAGCTGGTCGCGCGGAACGCCGGATTCGGCGATGGCCTGGCCGACTTCGGCTTCGTTGCCATAGATCTGCGCGGTATCGACCGCACGGTAGCCAACCTCGAGGGCGTTGCGCACCGAGTCGATGACGGTCTGGCCGGTCAGGCGGAAGGTGCCGACGCCAAAGGAAGGAACGCTCATGATGGACTCCAGGGACTTCGTTGAGAGCCGGTGGGCTCGGGGCAGGGCGAAGTGTGGGCGCTTTACATTTGTTGATTAAGCCGTGTATACGGGAAACGCTTTTGCGTCGAGGTAAAAAATGAAAACCACCCTGGATGAGCTGAAGGCCTTCGTGGCCGTGGTCGACAGTGGTTCGATCACGGCGGCGGCCGAGGCGCTGGAACTGACCATCTCCGCCACCAGCCGCACACTGGCGCGGCTGGAGGACAAGCTGCAGACCACGCTGCTGCGACGGACCACGCGACGGCTCGAACTGACCGAGGAAGGCGCGGCGTTCCTGGAGTACGCGCGCACGATCCTGGCCACGGTGGACGAGGCCGAGGAACAGATGGCCGCGCGGCGGCTGCAGCCGGTCGGGCGCCTGCGCGTGGACGCCGCCACGCCGTTCATGCTGCACGTGATCGTGCCGCTGCTTGAGGGGTTCCGTGAGCGCTACCCGCAGGTGGAGCTGGAGCTGAATTCCAATGAAGGCATCACCGACCTGATCGAGAAGCGCACCGACGTAGCATTCCGCATTGGCGTGCTGCGCGATTCGACCCTGCATGCGCGGCCGATCGGCCACAGCCGCATCCGGGTGGTGGCCAGCCCCGAATACCTGCGCCGCCACGGCACGCCCACGCGCGTGGAGCAGCTGCGCGAGCACGACCTGCTGGGCTTCACCCAGCCCAGTTCGTTGAACGAATGGCCGCTGCAGGATGCCGATGGCGGGCCTTTCGTGATCGAGCCCGCGATCGCTTCATCCAGTGGCGAAACACTGCGGCAGATGGCGGTGGCCGGGCTGGGCATTGCCTGCCTGTCCGACTTCCTGACCCGCCAGGACCGGCGTGATGGCCGCCTGGTGCAGCTGTTCGCCAGGCAGACGCAGGAAGTGCGGCAGCCGATCAACGCGGTGTACTACCGCAACACCGCGCTGGCTGCACGCATCACCTGTTTCGTCGACCACGTGACGCAGACGCTCGGCCAGCGTCCGTTTGACGAATAGAGATCGGTAGAGCCGGCCGCTGGCCGGCTGCCGGGTCCTTGGGGCTGCCGGCCAGCGGCCGGCACTACCAAATGCGTATCACCTGATGCGTGGCCCATGTACGGATGGGTAGAGCCGGCCGCTGGCCGGCTGCCGGGTCCTTGGGGCTGCCGGCCAGCGGCCGGCACTACCAAATGCGTATCACCTGATGCGTGGCCCACGTACGGATGGGTAGAGCCGGCCGCTGGCCGGCTGCCGGGTCCCCGGGGCTGCCGGCCAGCGGCCGGTGTCAGCGGGTGCGCAGCGCGCGCCGGTTGCCGATGTGCGCGCATGCCAGCAGCACGCCACCACTGGCTGTCGCCACGCCATGCCAGAGCAGCGATTCCTTCAGCGGCAGGTACAGCGAGGCCGACAGCAGCAGGATGGTGCCGGCGCAGGCCAGCCGCACCGGCCGCCAGCGCCCGTGCCGGTGCACCCCGGCCGAGGTACTCGCCAAGGCCAGCGACGAGGCCAGCAGCGCGAACAGCCATTCCCAGCGCGACATCATCAACAGCAATGTCATCGCGCCATGGCCGGGATGCTGGAACGAGCGCAGCGCCATCATCGCAGCCGGCACGAAGGCCAGCAGCAGGGGCAGGGCGATGCAGTGGGCGGCGCAGGCCAGGGACAGCCAGGCCCCGGCAAGATCGAAGCGGGGGTGCCAGCGTGCCGAAGTTGGCGGCTGGGCCAGGGCCCTTGCGGGCGTCGTGGGGATGTGGTCCATAATGTTACATAGTAACAATTGGAGCCTCCCCCATGAAGCGTTCTGCTGCTCTTTTCCTGCTGCTGGCTGCCAGTGCCGCGCAGGCCCATGACATCCGCCAGCACGCACCGCACGTGCACGGCCAGGCGACCGTCGATGTTGCGCTTGACCGGCAGACGCTGGAGTTCGCCCTGCAGGCCCCCGGCATCGGCATCCTCGATTACGAGCGACCGCCGGCCAATGCAGCCGAGCAGGCCGCGCTGGCACGGGCTACGACAGTGCTGAAGGGCGGCAGCTGGGTCACCTTGCCCACCGCCGCAGGCTGCCGCCTTTCAGGCAACGATGCCAAGGCCGAGGGATTCGACGCGACGGCCGCCGCGCCGCCGCCGGGACAGCACCGTCACGCAGGTTTCAGCGCAACGCTGCAGTACCACTGTGCCAAACCTGCCGCGCTGCGCGCCATCGTCGTGCGCCTGCCCGTACTGTTCCCGGGTCTGCACGAAGTCATCGTCAACAGCGCAACCGCCAACGGCCAGAATCGCAGCGTGCTGACGCCCGACAGCCTGCGCGTGGTGCTGGCACCGTGAGCGCGGCACCGGTGATCTCGCTGGAAGACGTGCAGTTCGGCTACGGCATGCAGCGGGTGCTGGACATCCCGCGATTATGGGTCGAGCAGGGCAGCAGCGTGTTGCTGCGCGGAATCAGCGGTGGCGGCAAAAGTACCCTGCTGGGCCTGCTGGCGGGAGTGCTGCTGCCCGGCAAGGGCCGTGTCGAGGTGGCCGGGCACGCGCTGCAGGCGATGCGCGGTGCCGCGCGGGACCGCTTCCGCGCCGACCAGCTGGGCGTGATCTTCCAGCAGTTCAATCTGCTGCCGTTCCTCAGCGTGCGCGACAACATCGCACTGGGCCTGCGCTTCTCGCGCCTGCGAAGTGCGCGCATCAGTGGGCCACTGAATGCCGAGATAGCCCGTCTGCTGCAGGCCCTGCAGCTGGATCCGGCGCTGATGCAGCGGCGCGCAGGCACGCTCAGTGTTGGCCAGCAGCAACGCGTGGCGGCGGCACGCGCCCTGATCGGCCGCCCGGCGTTGCTGCTGGCCGATGAGCCGACCTCGGCGCTCGACCGCGACGCGGCGACCGCGTTCCTGAAGCTGATGTCGGCGCAGTGCGAGGCGGCCGGCACCACGGTGCTGGTGGTCAGCCATGACGACAGCCTGCAGCCCTTGTTCGACCGCACCATTTCACTGTCCGAGATCAACCAGGCAGGTGCCGGCCATGCTTGAGCTTGCCTGGGCCAGCCTGCGCAGCCGCGCCTTGAGTGTCGGCCTGACCGTGCTGGTCATCACCCTCAGCGTGGTGCTGCTGCTGGGCGTCGAGCGTGTACGCACGCAGGCGCACGAGGGGTTCGCCAGCACCGTATCGGGCACCGACCTGATCGTCGGTGCGCGTTCGGGACCGGTGAACCTGCTGCTGTACTCGGTGTTCCATATCGGCGACCCGACCAACAACGTGTCCTGGCAGTCCTACCAGGAGCTGTCTGCATTGCCGCAGGTGAAGTGGTCGGTGCCACTGTCGCTGGGCGATTCCTGGCGCGGCTACCGTGTAGTGGGTACCACTGGCGGCTACTTTGAACACTATCGCTATGGTTCCGGCCACGAGCTGGCCTTTGCACAGGGGCGGCCCTTTGATGATCTGTACGACGCGGTAATCGGCGCGGAGGTGGCGCGCGCGCAGAAGGTCGGCCTCGGCGATGAGATCGTGCTGGCGCACGGCACGGGCGCGGTCACGCTGGCCACGCATGCCGACAAGCCATTCCGTGTTGCCGGCATCCTGCGGCGCACCGGCACGCCGGTGGATTCGTCGCTGCTGGTTTCGCTGCCGGCCATCGAGGCGATCCATGTCGACTGGCGATCAGGCGTGCAGCTGCGCAGCCAGCGCGTCAGCGCCGAGCAGGCGCGCCACCTGGACCTGACTCCGACCAGCATCACCGCCTTCATGCTCGGCCTGAACTCGCGCATTGCCACGTTTTCGGTGCAGCGCAGGATCAACGAGTATCCGGACGAGGCGATGCTGGCGATCCTGCCCGGTGTGACGCTGCAGCAGCTGTGGCAGTCGCTGGGCACCGCCGAGCGCGCACTGCAGCTGATCAGCGCGATGGTGGTGGCACTCGGCATGGTCTCGCTGGTGGCGCTGTTGGTCTCGACCCTGCAGGAGCGGCGGCGCGAGATGGCGATCCTGCGTGCCACCGGGGCACGGCCGGGTTACATCGCCGGCCTGCTGGTGGTGGAGGCGGTGGCGACCAGCGCGGCGGCCTGCGTGCTGGCGCTGGTGCTTCTGGTGGCCGCCAGCGTTGCCGGGCGCGGCTGGGCCCTGGCCACCTTCGGTCTGTCGATCACCCATGTCTGGCCGGACGGCCGCGAGCTGGCGTGGGTGGCAGGGGTGCTGGCGATCAGTGCGGTGGCTGGGCTGGTGCCGGCATTGCTGGCCTACCGGCGAACGCTGGCCGATGGCCTGTCGCCGGGAGGCTGAGCATGCGCTGGATGCTGTCGCTGCCGATGGTGCTGGCCCTGGCCGCCTGCGAGCGGCCGGTGGATACCGGTGTGCAGGCCCTGCCGCCCGCGCCGGTTGTCGACCGCGCTGACGCTGCGGATGCGGCAGAGCAGGAGCTGGACTGGCTGCAGATGATGCCCAAGGACGAGCTGGCCGCGCTGGAACGCGGCGAGGGCCCGGAAGTCGAACACAACGGCAACCGGCGCATGCCGCAGTTCGGTACCTTCCGCACCGTGGACACGGTGCTGCAGCGACCGGTGCGCCTGCCGGGCTACATAGTGCCGCTGGCCAACGCGCAGGACGGGCGGCTGACCGAATTCCTGTTCGTGCCGTACTACGGCGCCTGCATCCACGTGCCACCACCGCCGCCGAACCAGATCGTGCACGTGGTGCTGCCGCGCCCGATCGACATGCCTGACATGTATTCGCCGTTCTTCCTGGCCGGCACCTTGCATGCCGAACGCTTGGACGACGATCTGGCCGGTTCGGCCTACACCATGCGTGACGCACAGCTGAGGCCGTATGAACCGTAGCCACCTGTTGCTGGCGTTGGGATGCCTGGGGTTGGCGGGCTGTACCGCGCCGGGCGGCGATGCCGTGGGGGTCACGCCGCAGGAAAAGCCGGTGCCCTCCGCCGAAGCCCCCATCGACCGTTGGGACGCGTTGCGACCCGACGAAGTGACCTACCAGCGACCGCCGCCGCAGATCGGCCTGTCACGCAATGGCATGGACGGCGTGGGTGGCCTGATTGACGACACTGGTTCGGGCACGCCGCCGGGGCAGGAAATCGACCATTCCAGCCCCGACCGCGCCAAGCAGTTCGGCTCTTCGCGGGTGGTCGATGCTGTCGATGGTCGCGCGGTGGATCTGGATGGCTACGTGGTGCCGCTCGGCACCAACGATGCAGGACTGGTGGATGAACTGCTGTTCGTGCCGTTCTACGGCGCGTGCATCCACGTGCCGCCGCCGCCACCCAATCAGATCATCCACGTAGCCCTGGCGACACCGATCGCGCTGGGCGATCTGTGGGATCCGTACCGGCTTGCCGGCCGCCTGCGGGTGAAGCGTTTCGACGCGGACATCGCCAGCGCGTCCTACGATGCCGCGGCAGCCACGCTGACGGCGATCCGCAACTGATGCGCAGGCGATGGATCATGGCTGCCGGGGTGCTGCTGGGCGCAGTCGTGCTGCTGCTGTGGTGGCAGCGGCAGCGCGCACCCATCGCGCCGCCTGCGGTCGCGTTTCCGGCACCTGCGTCCGGCGCCAGCCAGCGCATCGAACAGCGCCTGGGTGACGACCACGCGTTTCGCAACGACGTGCTGTTCCTGCTCGCGGCAACATTGCGTGACCGCTGCCAGCCGGCGCAGGCGGGAGTGCTGGCGCGCATGGCCAATCGTGCATCGCTGCCGGTGCTGGCGGCAGTCAGCGCGGTGACCCAGCAGGATCCAACGCTGGACCGGCCGATCTACCAGTACATCCAGCATCGCGCCGATGCGACGCCGTGCGGGCAGACGCTGCAGATGCCGTTGGCCGGTGGGCGCCGCATGGCCGTGGACATCGAACAGTACGCACGCACGTTTCCGGACAGCTACTTCGACCCGCAACGCAGCAGCGAACCGCGGGATTTCGGCGGACTGTCGTTGCAGCAGCGCGCCGGCAACGCCTGCAACAGCGTGGTGTATTCGGTGCTGCCGCTGGGTGGCACCGACTGGCGGTGCAGCAGCCTGCGCGCGAACGCCCGTGCGCGCGTGCGCGGGCTGTGCGAGGACGAACTGCGGCGCCAGCATGGGGGCATCGGCGGCGAACTGGACGCCGCCGTGGGGCAGGGCATGCAGGCGGCCGTGGTATCGGCCATCGCCGCGCTGCCGGAAGACTGCCGGTGAGCGTCTGCCAGTAGAGCCAGGCCATGCCTGGCTGGCGGCCCCGTCGAGCATGCCTGCCTCTACAAAAACTGAATCGGCTGGCTCCGACGACCATAACTGTACAGGACATCCTGTATAGTTATGGTCGTAATCCACCCCCACCAGGTTCTCCCATGGCTTTGTCCCAGCCCTCGGCCGGTGCTCCGGCCTTGTCGCGTGCCCGCCGCTGGGCACTGTTGTTTACCGTCGCCGCTGGCCTGCTGCTGGTTACGCTCGACAACTCCGTGCTCTACACCGCACTGCCGACGCTGACCGAGGAACTCTCGGCCAGTGCCGGACAGGCGCTGTGGATCATCAACGCCTATCCGCTGGTGATGGCCGGCCTGCTGCTGGGTGCGGGCACGCTGGGCGACCGCATCGGCCATCGCCGTATGTTCCTGATCGGCCTGGTGGTGTTCGGCGTCGCGTCGCTGGCAGCGGCATTCGCCGACACCGCAGCGCAGCTGATTGCCGCACGCGCGTTCCTGGCGGTCGGTGCCGCAGCGATGATGCCGGCCACGTTGGCGCTGATCGGCCTGAGCTTCCACGAAGAGCGCGAACGCAACATCGCCATCGCGATCTGGGGTTCGGTGGCCATCGTCGGTGCGGCGCTCGGCCCGATCATTGGCGGTTGGTTGCTGCAGCACTTCTGGTGGGGCTCGGTGTTCCTGATCAACGTGCCGGTGGTGGTGGTCGCGTTCGTGGCCACGCTGCTGCTGGCGCCGGAAGGCCAGCGCGACACCTCGCGGCCATGGGACCTTGTGTCCTCGGTGCTGGCATTGGCGGCACTGTCCGGCCTGGTGCTGGCGATCAAGTCGCTGATCGCTACGCCGCCGTCGTATGCGCTGGGCGCGGGCGCGCTGCTGCTGGCCGTCATCAGCGGTGCGGCGTTCGCGCGCCGCCAGCAGCAGTTGCCGTACCCGCTGCTGGACTTCGCGATCTTCCGCAACCCGGCGTTCCTGGCCGGCACGCTGTCGGCGGTGTTCACCCTGTTCGCGATGGCCGGCCTGCAGCTGGTCACCACCCAGCGCTTCCAGCTGGTGGCAGGCTTCACGCCGCTGCAGGCGGGCCTGCTGGTCTCGGTAGCGGCACTGGGCAGCCTGCCCAGCGCACTGCTGGGCGGCAGCATCCTGCACCGGGTGGGCCTGCGTCCGCTGATCTGTGGTGGCCTGGCCGCAGGTGCGCTGGGCGTCGGCGTGGTGGCGTTCGGCTTCCCGCACGGCCTTGGCTGGGTGGTGGCTGGTATGGCCATCACCGGCTTCGGCATGGGCTCGGCCATCTCGGTGGCATCCACCGCCATCCTCAACAATGTGCCGGCACACCGCGCGGGCATGGCCTCGTCGGTCGAAGAGGTGTCCTACGAATTCGGCGGCCTGCTGGCGGTGGCGATGCTGGGCAGCCTGAGCGCCGCGATGTACAGCGCCTTCTTGCCAGTCTCGGTGGACATGCCCGCACTTGCCCGCGAAGGCTTCACCCAGGCGCTGCACGTGGCACGCGAGAGTGGGCATGGCGAGTGGTTCGCACTGGCTGCGGCCGCGTATGATCGTGGCTACCAGATCGTGCTGCTGGTGATCACGACGGTACTGGCCGTGGGCGCGGCGATCATCGCGCGCCTGCTGCGCGGCCGCGTCGGAAGCCGCGAGGGTGCGGCCGATCGCGTAAAATGAAGCGATGAGAACCAGCAAGCGCGACCGCATCCTCGACGCCGCCGTCAACGTGATCAATCGTGATGGCGTGCGAGCGGTGACCTTCGAGTCGGTGGCGGCCGAGGCCAAGCTGACCCGCGGCGGCCTGCTGTACCACTTCCCGTCGCGCGAGGCACTGCTGCGCGGCATCGACGAGCACCTGGTGCAGGCCTGGGAAACGTCGATGGAAACGCTGCTCGGCAAGCGCGCGGATGAAGCGACGGCACTGGAGCGCTACCAGACCTTCGTGCGTGTCTCGGCGCAGAGTGCCACCCGTGCCGAACTGATGTTCATGCTGGAATCGGCCGACCCGGACGCCGATGAGCGTCCGTGGGGACCGGCGGTACGGCGCTGGGCACCATCCGCGCCGGAGGCTGGGAATGTCGATCCGACGACGCTCGACAATTTCGTGGCGCGCCTGGCCGCCGATGGCCTGTGGATCTACGAGGCAATGTACGAAGGCCAGCTGGACGAAGGCGTGCGCGCCCGTGTTGCCGAGCGCATCGCCGGGTTGTTGGCGAAGTCTGACGGAACGTCCAGTTGAGCGGCCAGCCGGCGCGCAGACATCGCCCGTGGTAGAGCCGACCGCTGGTCGGCTGCCCTTCGGTCAGGCCACGAAAATGCTGCTTCGGTAGAGTCGACTGTCAGTCGACTGCTCTTCGGTCAGACAACGAAAACCCCGCGCTTCGCGCGTTAGTCGACTGACAGTCGACTCTACCCCTCGCGCGTCTGCCCAGCCTGGCCCCCAACCGCTTGCGGAACGCCTTCGACAGCGAGAATGACGGAACGTCCAGTTGAGCGGCCATCCGGCGCGCAGACATCGCCCGTGGTAGAGCCGACCGCTGGTCGGCTGCCCTTCGGTCAGGCCACGAAAATGCGCTTCGGTAGAGTCGACTGTCAGTCGACTGCTCTTCAATCAGACAACGAAAACCCCGCGCTTCGCGCGCTAGTCGACTGACAGTCGACTCTACCCCTCGCGCGTCTGCCCAGTCTGGCCCCCAGCCGCTTGCGGAACGCCTTCGACAGCGAGAATGACGGAACGTCCAGTTGAGCGGCCCGCCGGCGCGCAGACATCACCCGTGGTAGAGCCGACCGCTGGTCGGCTGCCCTTCGGTCAGGCCCCGAAAATGCCGCTTCGGTAGAGTCGACTGTCAGTCGACTGCCCCTCGGTCAGATCACGAAAACCCCGCGCTTCGCGCGCTAGTCGACTGACAGTCGACTCTACCCCTCGCGCGTCTGCCCAGCCTGCGCGGCGCTCGCGGCCAGCCACGCCCTCGGCGACGCTCCCAGCCGCTTGCGGAAGGCCTTCGACAGCGAGGCGGTATCGGCAAACCCCAGCTCGATCGCCACTTGCTTGACCGCCACGCCTGCCCGCAGCTGCGCGCAGGCCAGGCTCAGCCGCCAGTCCAGCAGATAAGCGGCCGGCGTCGCCTGCATCACCTCCTTGAACACGGCCGCGAACGCGCTGCGCGACATGCCGGCAGTCGCAGCCATGCGCGGCAGCGTCCATTCGACCTGCGGCGCCTGGTGCATCGCCACCAGCGTACGGGCCAGCCGCGCATCGGACAGCCCGCGCATCAGCCCATGGCTGACGCCCGCCGCATCCGGGTGGTCCACCACCCAGCGCAGGATCTGGATCAGCGCCACCTCGAACAGGCGGTTGGTCAGCAGCCGGGAACCGCAGCGCTGGCGATCGGCCTCGGCGAACAGCAGGTGCAGGGTGTCATCCAGTTCGCCGATCGCCGCCAGCGGCACCACCATCACCGGTGGCAGCGACTGCACGATCGGATTGCGCGCGCCGCCATCGAAGTCCAGCGTGGCGCAGGTGAAATCCGGGCCATCCAGCGGTGCGTTGAAGAACACATGGTGCAGCGGCTGCGGATACAA
This sequence comes from Stenotrophomonas sp. YJH_SMC_4, assembly GCF_059371575.1. Lineage (NCBI taxonomy): Bacteria > Pseudomonadati > Pseudomonadota > Gammaproteobacteria > Lysobacterales > Lysobacteraceae > Stenotrophomonas > Stenotrophomonas sp. YJH_SMC_4. The sequence goes on along the minus strand of NZ_JCAFUR010000020.1, from coordinate 976 downwards.
CAGCAGGCTGGGTGTGTCGATCTTCAACCGGGGCAGCGCGATATCACCCCCGGGATGACGGACCTCCATTTCACCCTGGCGCAGGATGTGCAGGAAGGCACGACCGGGCTGCGGCTCGAAGACGTGGCGCCCGCACAGCGGACCACTGTGGAACAGCGCGGCCTGCACCCGGAAGCGTTCCAGCAGGGAGGAGAGGCGGTCGGGTGAGGAAGTGTCGGCGGACACGTTCATGGATGAATGGACAACATGTGTGGTTTATTGCGCCTGATTCGTCCGGGGAGTCTACCTAGGATGAGCGGGTCGTCCAATTCCGGGCGCTTTCCCAAGGAGATCCACCATGTCCCGTGTCCCCCTGATCGATGCCGCCAACACCACCGCCGACCGTCAGGCCCTGCTGGGCCAGGTCCACGCCGCCTTCGGCGCCACCCCGGCCATGTTCCGTGCCGTAGCCAACTCGCCGGCCGCACTGCAGAGCATGTGGGGTGCGTTCGGCGCGATGGGCGGCGGTCGCCTGTCGCCGCTGCTGGGCGAGCAGATCGCCGTGGCCATTGCCAACCGCAATGCCTGCGAGTACTGCCTGGCCGCGCACACCGCGCTGGGCCGCAAGGCCGGCGCCAGCGGCGAGCAGATGGTCGCCGCGCAGATCGGCCAGTCCAGCGATCCGGCTACCGCCGCTGCACTGGACTTCGCGCTGAAGGTAGTCGAGCAACGAGCGCAGATTGCCGATGGCGATGTGCAGGCGTTGCGTGCGGCTGGCTTCGATGATGAGCAGATCGTTGAGATCCTCGCCCACGTCGCGCTCAACCTGTTCACCAACTACGTCAACGTAGCGTTTGACGTGCCGGTGGACTTCCCGAAGGTCGCGCTGCGCTGAGATCTGGCCTGGCCCGGGTGGCAGTGGTCGCCCGGGCCGGTCTGAATGGAGCCGACCGGGTAGAGTCGACTGTCAGTCGACTATCGCGCGCAGCGCGGGGTT
>NZ_JCAFUR010000019.1:0-55868 GCF_059371575.1 Stenotrophomonas sp. YJH_SMC_4 | reverse complement strand
CCAGCGCAATTCCGTGCTGACCCAATGGCTGCACCACTACAACTGGCACCGCCCTCACATGGGGATCGGTGGCCAGCCACCTATTTCCAGAGTCCTGCTGAACAACGTGGTGGGTTTACACAACTAACAGTCGACTCTACTACCGCCCCGGTCGATGAGAAGCCCGCCGCAAGGCGGGCTTTTCGCATGCGGCGTTAGAATCGCCGCACACCGTTCCTCCCACCTTCGAGTCCACCATGCAGCGTGCGTCGTCGTTCCGCCTGTTCCTGCCGTCGCTGTTGTTGACCCTGGTCGTTGCCGGCTGTGGCGACAAGGACGCGAAGGCGCCGGCGACCACGGTCACCCAGCCCAGCGCGCAGGCCGCGGCCGCCGCCGATCCCGCCGCTGCACCGTTGCTGGCCGCGCTGCAGAAGCAGCTCGACGGCTACCGCCGCATCATCGTGCTGCTGGCCGACGAGGAACAGCAGTCGGCTGCCGACCGCGGTACCTCCACGCGCGTGGGCCAGCAGCTGTTCCACGATGGCCTGGAACAGCGCACGGCCATCGCCGCGCAGTTAGACACGCTGCTGCGCGGCTCCAGTCCGCAGCGCTTCGCCACCCTCGGCACCGTGCTGGACTACATCGAGTCGGCGCCGGAACTGTTCGACGCCGACCGCCTGGCCTTCCGCGAAGTGCTGCGTGACCTGCATGAACGGGTCGGCACCGATTCGTCGCTGCCGGCGGTGAAGCTGCACCAGCGCATCGGTGAGGACCTGGAGGCGCTTGATGAGATCGAGCGCAACTACAACCAGGAACTGACCCGCATCTTCAGCCGTTTCGAGCGCACCCGCGCCATCGAACTGAAGCGTGAGAAGTGGGACGACTACATCGCCCACCTGCACAAGGACTACAGCCGCGAAGCGATCCTGCGCGACTATGGCGTGATCGAGCCGTACCCGATGTCGATGAAGGACAGCGACCGCGAGATCTTCGGCCGCGACCTGCCGGCCAAGACCGTTGTGCTCACCTTCGACGATGGCCCGCACAAGGCCTATACCGATGAAGTGGTGGCCATCCTCAAGCGCTACGACGTGCCGGGCGTGTTCTTCGAAGTGGGCCGCAACCTGGGCAAGGTCGAGGCCGACGGCAAGGTCAGCCTCGGCCCGATGGCGAAGATCAGCCGCAACCTGATGGAAGAGGGCTATGCGGTCGGCAATCACAGCCTGACCCACGCCCAGCTGTCGCGGACCACCGGTGACGCGCTGCGCCAGCAGGTGCTGGACACCGACACGCTGCTGAAGGATGTCGACAGCAAGCGCGCGCCGCTGTTCCGCTTCCCCTATGGCGCACGCAATGCCGAAGGCCTGCAGCTGCTCAACGAAGCCGGGCTGAAGTCGATCATGTGGAACATCGACTCGATGGACTGGGCCGACCCGGTGCCGGAATCGATCGTCCAGCGCGTGCTCGACCAGGTGAACAAGGAACAGCGCGGCATCATCCTGTTCCACGACATTCACGATCGTGCGGTGAAGGCGCTGCCGCAGATCCTCGACCGGCTGATCGCCGATGGCTACCAGTTCGCTGGCTGGAACGGCCGCGACTTCACGGTCGCCCGTGCGCGCAAGGGCGATACCGGTGCCGCCACCGTCACCACCGGCTACGAGAAGTCCTGGGCGATCGTGGTCGGCATCGACAACTACGCCAAGTGGCCGAAGCTGGAGTACGCCAGCCACGATGCGCAGGCGGTGGCCGATACCCTGACCGGGCAGTTCGGCTTCCCGTCCTCGCAGGTGATCGTGCTGAAGAACGAGCAGGCCACGCGCAACAACATCCTGGCTGCCTTCCACGACCGCCTGGCCGATGACCGCACTGGCAAGAACGATCGCGTGTTCGTGTTCTTCGCCGGCCATGGCGCGACCCGCCAGCTCGCCTCCGGGCGCGACCTCGGCTACATCATCCCGGTCGATTCGGACCCGAAGGAATTCGCTACCGACGCCATCGCGATGACCGACATCCAGAACATCGCCGAGAGCATGCAGGCCAAGCACGTGATGTTCGTGATGGATGCCTGCTATAGCGGCCTGGGCCTTACCCGTGGCGGTCCATCGTCGTCGTCGTTCCTGCGCGAGAACGCGCGGCGCAGCGCGCGGCAGATGCTGACCGCCGGCGGTGCCGACCAGCAGGTGGCCGACGCCGGTCCGAACGGCCACTCGGTGTTCACCTGGGTGCTGCTGCAGGCATTGGCCGGCAAGGGCGACCTCAACGGCGATGGGCTGATCACCGGTACCGAACTGGCCGCCTACGTTGCGCCGGCCGTCTCAGCCGTTTCACACCAGACCCCGGCCTTCGGCAGCCTGCCCGGTTCGCAGGGCGGCGAGTTCGTGTTCCAGGTGCCGGACAGCCAGGAGTTCCTCAATGCCGATACGCGCCAGTTGACCGCCGATGCGATCGCACTGAACAACAAGGTTGAAGCCGCCAGCGAAGCCAAGGGCAGCCAGGCGCCGGTGACGGTGGCCGACCTGCAGGGCGGCAAGGCCAAGCTGGTGGTGCCCACTGCGGGCCCGGCGTCGGATCGCCAGCGCGCGCAGCAGGCCAATGACCGCGGCCTGCAGCTGTACCGCGAGAAGCAGTACGACGAGGCGGTGGCGCAGTTCACCGAGGCACTGAAGCTGCGTCCGGACTTCGCCCAGGCCGCCAACAACCTCGGCTTCGTCTACTACCGCCAGCAGCGCTATGCCGAAGCGGCGCGCTGGCTGGAGAACACGCTGAAGATCGACCCCTCGCGTGCAGTGGCCTATCTCAACCTGGGTGATGCCTACTTCAACGCCGGCGACAAGGCCAAGGCCAAGCAGGCCTACACCACCTACCTGGCCTTGCAGCCGCAGGGCAGTGGCGCGGCACAGGCGCGCGCACAGCTGGAGAAGCTCTGAGCCATGAACGACGCGATCCGCACCGACACCATCGTCGCCATCGCCAGCGCCCCTGGCGCCGGCGGTGTCGGCCTGCTGCGCCTGTCCGGCCCGCGTGCTGCGGCCATCGCCAATGCACTGGGCGCACCTGCACTGCGTCCGCGCCACGCGCACTACGCGCGCCTGCGTGATGCCGACGGCGAGGTCATCGACGATGGCATCGTGCTGTGGTTCCCGGCACCGAACAGCTTCACCGGCGAGGAAGTGGTGGAACTACAGGGCCATGGCAGCCCGGTGCTGCTGCAGCAGCTGGTCGCGCGCTGCATCGCGCTCGGCGCGCGCCAGGCGCGGCCGGGTGAGTTCAGTGAACGGGCATTCCTCAACGGCAAGCTCGACCTGGCTCAGGCCGAGGCCATCGCCGACCTGATCGCCGCGGGCGACAACCGCGCCGCGCGCGCGGCACGTCGCTCGCTGGATGGCGTGTTCTCGCGCCGCATCGACGCCGTGGTCGAGCAGCTGGTGCTGCTGCGCATCCACGTGGAAGCGGCCATCGATTTTGCCGACGAACCGCTGGATACGCTCGGTGGCGCTCAGGTGCGGCGTGGGCTGGAACAGGCGCGCAGCGATCTGGCCCTGCTGCGCCGCGATGCCGAACGCGGCCGTCGCCTGCGCGATGGCCTGCACGCGGTGCTGATCGGTCCGCCGAACGCCGGCAAGAGTTCACTGCTCAACGCGCTGGCCGGCAGCGAACGCGCCATCGTCACCGACATCGCCGGTACCACCCGCGACACCCTGCACGAAACCATTCGCCTGGACGGCCTGGAGCTGACCCTGGTCGACACCGCCGGCCTGCGCGACGGCGGTGACGCCATCGAACGCGAAGGCATGCGCCGCGCCCGCGTGGAAATCGAGCGCACCGACCTGGCGCTGATCGTGCTGGATGCGCGCGATCCGGCGGCCGGCGAAGCAGCGCTGGGCGAGGCCGTGGCGGCGGTGCCGCACAAGGTCTACATCCACAACAAGTCGGACCTGCTGGAGGCGTTGCCAGCACTGGACGATCCGGACCGCGTGTTCGTCTCGGCTGCGACCGGCGCCGGGCTCGACGATCTGCACGCGCGTCTGCGTTCGATCGCTTCGGCCGGGGCAGGGGAGCAGGTGGATGGCGAGTTCTCCGCGCGCACGCGCCATGTGGATGCAATCGAGCGTGCGCAGGAGCACGCGCAGCGCGCCGACGGCGAGCTGGCGCACGAGCACCTGGAGCTGGCCGCCGAGGAACTGCGGCTGGCGCATGACGCGCTGGGTGAGATCACTGGGCAGATGAGTGCCGATGATCTGCTGGGAAGGATCTTCTCCAGCTTCTGCATCGGCAAGTAAGCCTTGGTAGTGCCGGCCGCTGGCCGGCAACCCAGCCGAACGAGCTCCCCGGGATCGCTACGGGGTCGGATCCCCTCCGGGGATCCGACCCCAGGTCCCCCACCTGTCACATTGCCGCCGCATACTGACGCCCATCACATACCGCTTGGGGAAGTCGCAGTGAAGTCGTGGGGTTGTGCGTTGCTGTTGTCGCTGGCCGTGGCACCATCGGTGGCCATGAGTGCTGAATCCTCCACCCCGGCCGCGCACAAGGTGTCGGTCTATGGTCATCGCGGGGCGAGCGCGTTGCTGCCCGAGCACACCCTGGCCGCCTATGCGCAGGCGATCGCCGATGGCGCCGACTACATCGAGCCGGACCTGGTGATGACCAGGGACGGGGTGATGGTGGCCCGCCACGAGAACGAGATCAGCGGCACCACTGATGTGGCCTCGCATCCCGAATTCGCCAGCCGCCGCACCAGCAAGGTCATCGACGGGCAGAAGGTGGACGGCTGGTTCACCGAAGACTTCACCCTGGCCGAGCTGAAGACCCTGTACGCGCGCGAGCGCCTGCCGGAACTGCGCAGCACCGCCTATGACGGCCAGTTCCGCATCGCCAGCCTGGACGAGATCCTCGCATTCCTTGTCCAGCAGGCCGGGCGTGCCAACCGTGGCATCGGCCTGGTACCGGAGATCAAGCACCCGACCTACTTCCAGTCGATCGGCCTGCCGATGGAAGACAAGCTCCTGACCGCGCTGCGTGGCAATGCCTATACCAACGTCGGCCCGGTCACCATCCAGTCGTTCGAGACCGCCAACCTGCGCTACCTGCGCGGCAAGATCCCGCGTGGCAGCAACATCCGCCTGCTGCAACTGCTGTGGAAGGGCGACACCCAGCCGGCCGACATCGCCAAGGCCGGTGGCAAGCTGACCTACGCCCAGATGATGACGCCGGCAGGACTGAAGGACATCGCCAGCTACGCCGACAGCATCGGCCCGGAACTGCGCTCGATCATTCCGCTGGACGCCAAGGGCGCGCTGAGCACTCCGACCACGCTGGTACAGGACGCACATGCGGTGGGCCTGATGGTGATTCCGTACACCTTCCGTCCGGAGAACCACTTCCAGGCCAGCAACCTGCGCAAGGGCGCCGACAATGCGCGCAATGCCGAGGGTTCGATTGCCGAGATGCGTGCCTATCTGGCCACCGGCATCGATGCGTTCTTCACCGATGACCCGGCACTGGGCCGACAGGCGGTGGATGGCATGGGCGCAGCGGGGAATGCGGCGAACTGACGGACTCTGGTAGATGCCAACCTTGGTTGGCACACAACAACCGCCGACCAAGGTCGGCCACTACCGGATCATGAGGGTGCCGGCCAGCGGCCGGCACTACCGGGGCATTTTCAGCCGCGCGGCTCGTCTGGCCGGCGGAATGGAATCACCACGTAGTCCTGACCTTCGCGCGGCTGCCACAGCACCGGCACGCGCTGCGGTGACGGCGGTTCCAGCTCGTCGTCGGCCAGCGGTTCGGCCTCGTCTTCTTCGTCTTCCCAGCTGTAGCGCGGGCGCGGCGGCAGCGGGTCGGCGTTGCGGAACAGCAGCGCGGCGATGATGCCGGCGAAGGCGCCGCCCATGTGCGACTGCCAGGACACGCCGTCGGCGTGCGGCAGGATGGTCATCAGCATGCCGCCGTAGAACAGCATGCCGATCAGGCCGGTGGCAATCGCTGCACGGTCGCGGCGCAGCAGGCCCAGGCTCGCCAGCAGGAACATCAGGCCATGGGTGACGCCGCTGGCGCCCAGGTGCACGCTGCCCGGATTGCCCAGCATCCACGCACCGATGCCCGAGCCCAGCCACAGCAGGGGCAGGGCGCGCACGGTGGCTTTCGGGTAGACGCTGCCGGCCAGCGTGCCCAGGATCAGGATCGCGATGCTGTTGGCGGCGATGTGCTCGACCGAGGCATGCAGCATCGGGCCGCCGATCAGGCCAAGCAGGCCCTTGGCTTCCAGCGGCGCGACCGCCCACGGCCGCCAGTCGAAGGTGCCCTGCAGGGCGAACACGGCCACCAGCACCAGCACGGCGGCCAGGCTGACATTGAACGCCCGCAGGATGCGCGAGCGGTCATTGCGGGGGGCCGGCAGGTCGCCAGCGGGCAGGGGCGCGTTGTTGTCCATACCTCAGCAATGGCGGTGACTGGCGCGAAACCAAGGCCACCGCAACGGGAGAGTGGGTGCGGCCGGCGGGACAATCCCGCCGGCCGGCCATGATCAGGTGTGGCCGGAGCCTTCCTTCGGCGGGTACTTCAGGCTCAGTACCACGGTGGCGGCGATGATCACCGCGACCACGCCCAGCGACACCGGGGTCGGGATCTTGAACAGGTCGATGATCATCATCTTGATGCCGATGAAGCCCAGCACCAGCGCCAGGCCATACGGCAGCAGGTGGAAGCGGTCGGCCATGCCGGCCAGCAGGAAGAACATCGCGCGCAGGCCCAGTACCGCGAATACGTTGGAGGTGAGCACGATGAACGGGTCGGTGGTGATCGCGAAAATCGCCGGGATGCTGTCCACGGCGAAGATCACGTCGGTGACCGCGATCAGGATCAGCACCGCGAACAGCGGGGTGAACCAGCGCACGCCGTCGCGCTTCACGCTCAGTGCGTTGCCGGCATAGTCCGGCAGCAGGCGCAGGTGCTTGCGCATCCAGCGCAGGGCGGGATTGGTCTCCAGGTCCGGCTCCTGGCCGGCGGCGAACCACATCTTCCAGCCGGTGAACAGCAGGAAGGCACCGAACACGTAAAGCAGCCAATGGAACTGGCTGATCAGCACGCTGCCGGCGAAGATCATGATCGTACGCAGCACGATCGCGCCCAGGATGCCGATGATCAGCACCTTCTGGCGCTGCTCCTCCGGCACCGCGAAGTAGCTCATGATCATCAGGAACACAAAGATGTTGTCGACCGCCAGCGCCTTCTCGACCAGGTAGCCGGTCAGGAACTCGAGGCCGACCTTGTTGGCCACCACCTGGCCGGCGGTCTCATTCAGGTAGTACCAGAGGCCCGCATTGAACAGCAGGGCCAGCGCGACCCAGCCGATGGACCACCACAGGGCCTCCTTGAAGGTGACCTTGTGCGGTCCACCATGGCGCATCAACACGAGGTCGACCAGCAGGGCGATGACCACCACCGCTGCGAAGCCGCCCCACAACCACACGTTACCGATCGTCTGCATTGGGAATGTCCGTTGGAAAGATGAATGCCAGGCCGGACGGCGAGGATCTGCAACGGAGGATCGGGAGGGGGATCCAGGGACAGAGCTTCGCCAGTACGGCGAAGGTCTCGCTCGCAGTTCCAGTCGGCTGGAACTGCCGTTGCACCGGAGCCTGCGGGCTCGAAATGACGGCGACAACGTCTGGGAGCTACTCCCCTTCTGGCGCCGATTCTGCCGTCTGGCCCCGCCGCCGTCAAATGGGGGGGCCAGGGGGCGGATCCTCAAAGGGGCTCCGACCCCATTGTCGCCACACTGCGGTCAGAGCCCCTGCGGGGATCCGACCCCCGGCGCCCGGTTTACAATGGGTGGATGAATACCCCCCTTCCGATTGTCCGCCTCAAGAATGCGTGGCGTTCCAGCCACCCGTGGATCTTCCAGAAACTGGTCGAGAAACCGACCGTCCGGCCCAAGCCCGGTTCCATCGTCGACGTGGTCGGCATCGATGGCGAGTTCATTGGCCGCGGGTTCTACAACGGGCACTCGCGCATCGCCGTGCGCATCCTCGAAAACGACCAGAACGTGCCGGTCGATGCCGGCTGGTTCTCGCGCAAGATCGCCCAGGCGGTGTCGCTGCGCCGTGAGGTGCTGAAGCTCGACGCGGTCTCCGACGCCTGGCGCGTGGTGCACAGCGAAGGCGACGGCCTGTCCGGCCTGGTGGTGGATCGCTACGGCGACCTGGTGGTGGTCGAGTTCTTCGCCGCCGGCATGTTCCGCCACCGCGAATGGATCTACGACGCCCTGCGCGAGCAGTTCCCGGGCTGCCGTTTCCACAGCTTCGCCGACGAACACGTGCAGAAGCAGGAGAGCTTCGACTTCCACGGCAACACCACCACCGAGGCGTCGGTGATCACCGAGTACGGCATCAAGTTCCGCGCCGACCCGGCCGGCGCGCACAAGACCGGCTTCTTCGCCGACCAGCGCGAGAACCGCGAGTGGCTGAGCCAGCAGGTGGAAGGCAAGAGCGTGCTGGACCTGTGCTGCAATACCGGCGGTTTCGCCGTGTATGCCGCTGCGCGTGGCGCTTCGGAAGTGGTCGGCATCGACATCGATGAGGACGTCATCCAGATCGCCAAGGGCAATTCGCGCCTGAACAACGTGCGCCCGAAGTTCATCCAGTCCGACATCTTCCCGTGGCTGCGCGACGCCGCCAACCGCGGCGAGCAGTACGACGTGGTGATCCTGGATCCAGCGAAGATGACCCGCGACCGCGACCAGGTCATCACCGCGCTGAAGAAATACCTGGACATGAACAAGCTGGCGCTGGGCGTGGTCAAGCCGGGCGGCCTGTTCGCCACGTTCTCCTGCACCGGCCTGGTGGCCGAGGACCAGTTCCTCGACATGCTGCGCCGCGCGGCGTATTTCTCCGGCCGCACGATCCAGATCCTGAAGGTCGCTGGCGCCGGTCCGGACCATCCGTTCATGGCCCACGTGCAGGAATCGCGTTACCTGAAGGCCGTGTTCTGCCGCGTGGTCGACTGACCGCGGGACGATGTAGAGGCGAGCCGCGCCACCTGATCCTGGGGGCGCCATTGTTTCGAACGCATCGCAATGCGCGGGAAGCTGGCCGCTGGGCCGTGAATACGATTCATGCTCGACTCGCGGTGCCTGGCAGCCGAGCGTGAGCTCGACTCTACAAATCTGCTGGCTGCAGCGCTATGGTCGGGCTCTTCCCATTGCCGGTGAGAGCCCATGCCATCGTTGCGCCACCTGTCCGTCGTGCTTGCCCTGGCGCTGTGTGCGCCGCTGTCGGCTCATGCCATCGAGTTCAGCGCACAGGAACTGGCCCGCGCCAAGGCGCTGCAGCAGCGCCTGGTCACGCTCGACAGCCACCTGGATACGCCGGCCAATTTCGGCCGGACCGGCTTCGACATCGAGCAGCGCCACGACCGCAACGCACTCTCGCAAGTGGACTACCCGCGCATGGTCGAGGGCGCGCTGGACGGTGGCTTCTGGGCGATCTACACCGATCAGGGCGACCGCAGCCCAGCCGCGCACCTCGCCGAGCGTGACCATGGCCTGCAGCGGCTGCTGGAGATCCGCGAAATGCTGGCCGCCAATCCCGAGCGTTTCGCGCTGGCATTGACCGCCGATGACGCGGCACGGATCAAGGCCGCCGGCAAGCGCGTGGTCTACATCAGCATGGAAAACGCCAGCCCGCTGGTGGAAGACCCCAGCCTGCTCTCGTTCTACCACCGTGCCGGCCTGCGCCTGCTCAGTACCGTGCACTTCGCCAACAACGAGTTCGCCGATTCGGCCACCGACCCCAAGGGAGCGGAATGGAAAGGCCTGAGCCCGGCCGGCAAGGTCCTGGTGCAGCAGGCGGTGAAGCTGGGCATCGTGATCGACCAGTCGCATGCGTCCGACGCGGTGTTCGATGACCTGCTGGCAATGATGCCGGTGCCGTTCGTGCTGTCGCACAGCTCAGCCAAGGCGGTCTACGACCACCCGCGCAATCTTGATGATGCGCGCCTGCGCAAGCTGGCCAAGGCCGGCGGCGTGATCCAGGTGAACGCCTATGGTGGCTACCTGATCGACACCGCAAAGACGCCCGAGCGCAAGCAGGCCGAGGAAGCGCTGAGCAAGCAGCTGGGTGGCTGGGAAGGCATGGGCATCGAGCAGGGCGTCGCCCTGCTGAAGGCCGAGCAGGCGCTGGACCACGAACACCCGGTGCGCCATGCCAGCCTCGACGACTTCTTCGCCCACTTCGAGCACATCCTCAAGGTGGTCGGCCCCGAGCACGTGGGCATCGGCCTGGACTGGGATGGCGGCGGTGGCCTGAGCGACCTGCCCGATGTCAGCCAGCTGCCGAAGATCACCGCGTGGCTGCTGCGCAAGGGTTACACCGAGCAGCAGATTGCCGGCATCTGGGGCGGCAACCTGCTGCGGGTGATGCGCCAGGCGCAGGACTATGCGGCAAAGCAGGGCGGTTGACCGCCCTGTGGTAGTGCCGGCCGCTGGCCGGCATTGCCCGTATCAACAGGATGAGAGGTGCCGGCCAGCGGCCGGCACTACCGGTGATCCGGTTATTTCGCGATCAGCGCGTGGCGACGGCTGTACAGGAAGTACAGCACCAGGCCGGCCACGTTCCACAGCAGGAAATACAGCTGGGTGGTGTGCGGCAGGCTGAGGAACAGGTAGATGCAGCCCAGTGCGGCCAGCGGGCCGACCACGAAGGCCAGCGGCGTGCGGAACGTGCGCTCGCGGTTCGGCTCGCGCAGGCGCAGCACCACCAGGCAGATGCCGACGGCGGTGAACGCGGCCAGGGTACCGGCGTTGGCCAGCGCGGCAATCTCGTCCAGGCGCGCCACACCGGCCAGCGCCGACACCACCACTGCGGTGAACAGCGTGGTCGCCACCGGCGTGCCGGTGCGCGCGTTGACCTTGGACAGGCCACGCGGCAGCAGGCCATCACGGCTCATCACGAAGAAGATGCGGCTCTGGCCGTACAGGAAGGCCAGCAGCACGGTCGGCAGGGCGATGATCGCGATCACGCCGATCACCATCGCCGCGGTCGGATGGCCCAGCTGGCGCATGATCAGCGCCAGCGGCTCGGCGCTGTGGCCAAACACGGCGTAGCTCATCGCACCCACGGCGGCCAGCGCCACCAGCACGTAGACGATGGTGCAGCCGATCATCGAACCGATGATGCCGATCGACAGGTCGCGGCCCGGGTTCTTGGTTTCCTCGGCGGCGGTGGAGATCGCATCGAAGCCGTAGAAGGCGAAGAAGATGATCGCCGCCGCTGCCATCACGCCGTGCTCGACGCCATCGGGGCCCATCGACTTGGCGAAGCCATACGGCATGAACGGCTGCAGGTTGGCGCTGTCGAAGGCGGGCAGGGCCACGGCCACGAAGATAGCCAGCGCGATCAGCTTGAACACCACCAGGATGGCGTTGAGGGTGGCGCTTTCCTTGGTGCCGGCCATCAGCATGCCGGCCACCAGCCAGGTGATGATGATCGCCGGCAGGTTGATCATGCCGCCTTCCACGTGCGGGCCGGCCGCCAGCCAGGCCGGCAGGTGCACGTTCCAGCCGAACTGGGTGTGGACCCATTCGAGGAAGCCGACGAAGTAGCCGGACCAGCCCACCGCCACCGTACTCACCACCAGCGAGTACTCCAGGATCAGACTCCAGCCCACCACCCAGGCAAACACCTCGCCCAGCGCACTGTAGCTGTAGGTGTAGGCACTGCCGGCGGCCGGCATCATCGTCGACAGCTCGGCGTAGGACAGCGCCGCACAGGCGCAGACCGCACCGGCGATGGCGAAGGAGATCAGCACGGCCGGGCCGGCCAGGTTGGCACCGACGCCGATCAGTGTGTAGATGCCGGTACCGACGATGGCGCCAATACCCAGCGCGATCAGGTGCGGCCAGCTGAGCGTCGGGATCAGACGCCTGCCGGCCTCGTGGACGGTGACGGAATCTAGGGACTTGCGCCGGAACAGGGACATGCAGGCCTCGGAAGGGGTGACTAAGAACGACAAGTTCCCGAGTGTGACCGAACGCAGCGCAGCATTACCACTGACGGGGGTCATGCATGGCGGGGCGCGCGCTGCACCCCGGCCACGCTGCCGGAATCGGCACAAATGCTGGCAGGGTTCGAAATGATTCGATCCCTCAAGGCGAGCCCGGAGGCGATTGAAGTACGAGAGCAGGGGCCAGATCGATGCTGACCCGCTGCGGATCGATCACCGGCGCCGCACCTTGGGTTCTCAACTGGGCCACCAGCACTTCGAAGCCATGCGCGCGGCCGAACGCGTGCTCGTCCAGGGTCAACGGCAGCAGCTGCAGGAAGTCGAATCGTCCCGATGGCAGTTGCTGGGGTCCCGGAAAGTGCAATGACGGAACGAAGACGGCCGCCTGCAGCATGCTCCCTGCGTGATCCACCGGCCCCCCCAGCTTCAGCCTGTCCCATGGCGCCAACGGATTGCCGGGCATGCGCGAGTGGCACAGCAGCAGGTGGTACGCGGTGAACCAGCGCAAGGTGGTCAGCGCCCACGTCGCTTCATCCTGCGTCTCAAGCATCAGTTCGATGCCCCACCCCGAATCTCCATCTTCGTGCCGCCCTTCCCAGGGGTTGGACAGGCCGGTGCTGACATAGATCCAGTGCCGTCGATCACCGTGCGGAGGGCACGCATTGACGCCGACATGCAGCCAGCGCGGGTCGATCTGCTCCTGCTTGAAGACGTTGCGCAGCAGATCCATGTCGAGGGGGTAGATCCCCGGTCCGGTATCGCCGAACAACCGCCGGTACAGCGTCTCCTCCCGATACTCCCAGCTGCGCTCCAGCAGGGTGTCGTCGTCGATGGTGCTCACTCAGCCACCCTGCCGGGCCAGCGGCAGCCGTCTTCCTGCCAGGCTTCGGGGTCGTCGTGGAAGGTGGTGCTGCGGCCATCGCGGGCGCGTTCGTAACGCAGATCCAGCACCAGGGCACCCTGCGTGCTCAGCAGGTAGCGGCCGTTGAGGCGTCCGTCGATGCGTTCTTCCCAGACGCTGTCGAACTGGTACGGGCGATCTTCGGCCAGCACCGTGGTCTCCATCGAGATCCGGTGCAGGGGCAGGCGCTCGCGCTGCCCGGCGTAGCGCACATCGGCCCGGCCGTCTTTCAGCCAGCGCCATTCCAGGTGGATGCTGTCATTGCGACCGCCGCTCAGGCAGCGATGGTCCTGCACGGTGGTGCCAGAGGCGGTGCCGGCGAGCAGTAGTGCGACCGCGGTTGCCAGCCAGGCCTTCATCCGTTCAACCCCAACCGGATGCCGAACCCGACAAGGAACAGGCCGGCCACCCGGCGCAGCGCATCGCTGATGCGCGGATGCTGGATCAACCGGCGGCGGGCCAGGTTGCCCACACCGATCAGCATCGAGCAGTAGGCGATGCTGACCACCAGGATGATGCCGGCCAGGGCCGCGAAGGTGGCGATGCCCTGGTGCGCCTTCGGATCGATGAACAGCGGCAGGAAGGCCATGTAGAACAGGATCGCCTTCGGGTTGAGCAGGCTGACCAGGATCGCCTGCTGGAAGTAGCGGCCCGGCTGCATGCGGATCGGGCCGGCGTCACCGCCCTCGTGCTTCGGCGTGCGCAGCAGGCTGATGCCCACCCATACCAGGTAGGCCGCACCCAGGTACTGCACAGCGTGGAAGACCAAGGGGTTGGCCTTCAGCAGTGCGGCGACACCGGCCAGCGCCAGCCACATCAGGATCTGGTCACCGACCAGCAGGCCGGCCAGTGCGGTGTAGCCGCCGCGCACGCCGCCACGGCCGGTGGCGGTCAGCAGGGTGAAGGTGCCGGGGCCGGGCAGGGCGAGAAACACCAGCACAGCGACCAGAAACGTCCACAGGTCCTGGATGCCCATCCACGGCATGGCGGTGTTCTCTCTTACGGGGGGCTGCCATTGTCGGCCAGCACCGGGGTGGGCGACAGGGGGTGGGGGAGTCCATCGGGCATGCCAGACAGCAGCGGTTGCAGGTGCTGGCGCAGCTGCGCATGCAGCTGCCGCACCGCCGGCGAGAACTGCTTGCGGTGCGGGCACACCAGCTGCAGCGGAATGTGGCTGCCGACGCCGTCGAGCAGCAGCTGCAGGCGTCCGGCCAGCACGTCTTCGCGCAGGTCCAGCCAGGATTTGTAGGTGATGCCTTCGCCGGCCACCGCCCAGCGCCGCACCACGTCGGCGTCGTCGCAGACCAGCGGGCCGCGCACCGGGATCACGGTGCGGCGCCCTTCGACCTCGAACGACCAGCGATCGTAGGCGCGGCCACTGAGCTGGTAGACCAGGCAATCGTGCTCGCGCAGTTCGTCCAGGCGCACCGGCGTGCCCCGTCGCTGCAGGTAATCGGGCGAAGCCGCGAGCACACGACGGTTGCCTTCGAGCAGGGGCAGGGCCACGTAGCTGGCGTCGTCGAAGTGGCCGATGCGGATCGCCACATCGACCGGATCGCGGAACACGTCGGCCACTTCATCGGACAGCCGCAGGTGCAGGCGCAGCCGTGGATGCGCGGCTCGGAACGCGGTCAGCCACGGCAGCAGCAGGTTGCGACCAAAGTCCGACGGCGCCGACAGCTGCAGCGTGCCATGCAGTTCGGCGTCCTCGCCCTGCACGCGGGCCCGCCCTTCGCGCAGGGTAGCCAGCACCTCCTGCGCATACGGCAGGTACAGCGCGCCCTCGCCGGTCAGGCGCAGGCTGCGGGTGGTACGCACGAACAGGCGCAGGTCCAGTTCGCGTTCCAGCCGCGCCACGGCTGCAGCGACCTGTCCGGGTAACAGATCGGCCTCGCGGGCCGCCTGGGAGAAGCTGCCCAGTGCGGCCGTGCGGACGAACAACTGCAGGTCGTCGAAGCGGATCATCTTCATTGCCGGAGTGAAAGTGCTGCCCGATTCTGCGCCTTTCTGAGCGACCGTGCGCGGCGCAACCTGTGCACTCCTTCCCCACTGGACCGCTGCCATGCGCGCCATTGCCTACACCCACGCCGGCCTGCCGATCGACGACACCCGGGCCCTGATCGATATCGAACTGGAACTGCCGCAGCCCGGCCCACGCGACCTGCGGGTGGCGGTGCGCGCGGTGGCGGTGAACCCGGTCGACACCAAGGTCCGCCGCGGCGTGGCCACCGACGGCCCGCGCGTGCTGGGCTGGGACGCGGTCGGCATCGTCGACGCGGTGGGCAGCGAGGTCACCCTGTTCCAGCCTGGCGACGCGGTCTACTACGCCGGCGTGATCGACCGCCCGGGCAGCAATGCCGAGTACCAGCTGGTGGACGAGCGCAGCGTCGGCCGCAAGCCGGCCAGTCTCGACGATGCGGCCGCCGCCGCGCTGCCACTGACCGCGATCACGGCCTGGGAGCTGCTGTTCGACCGCCTGCGCATTCCGGAGGGCGGCGGTGAAGGCCAGACCCTGCTGGTGATCGGTGCTGCTGGCGGTGTCGGTTCGATCCTGGTGCAGCTGGCGCGGAAGCTGACGAAACTGACGGTGATCGGCACCGCATCGCGCCCGGACACCCAGGACTGGGTGTATGCGATGGGCGCACACCACGTGATCGACCACCGCCTGCCGCTGGCCGAGGGACTGGCACGGCTGGGCATCAGCGAGGTGCAGCACGTGGCCAGCCTGACCCACTCCGACCAGCACTACGCGCAGATCGTGGAGCTGCTGGCGCCGCAGGGCCAGTTCGGCCTGATCGACGATCCGGGCCAGGTGGACGTGATGGCGCTCAAGCGCAAGGCACTGTCGCTGCACTGGGAGTCGATGTTCACCCGCCCGCTGTACAAGACCGCGGACATGCAGCGCCAGCACGACCTGCTGAACCGGGTGGCCGAGCTGATCGATGCCGGCGTGCTGCAGACAACGCTGGGCGAGCATTTCGGGCGCATCGACGCGGCCAACCTGCGGCGCGCGCATGCGCTGCTGGAGAGTCACCGCGCCAAGGGCAAGATCGTGCTGGAAGGCTGGTAACGCTGGTTGTTCCCGCGTCCTCGGGGTCAGATCCCTTTCCCGTTGGGAAAGGGATCTGACCCCTGCCTCAGGCCACGCCGTTGTCGACGTGTTCGGCGAAACCGGGCTGCTGGCGCAGGCGTTCGAACCACGCCGCGAGGTGTGGCAGTGCGGGCTTGTGGCCGGGTGTGCTGCGCCAGCGCTGGGTCGACAGCCCCAGCACGATATCGGCGAGGGTAAAGGTGTCGCCCGCCACGTAGGCATCGGTGGCGGCCAGCTGGGCTTCAAGCACACCCATCAGCCGGTTCCACTGCGCCAGGCTGGCCTCGGCACGGGCATCGTCCGGGTAGTCCGGATGCTGGCGCACGCGCGCCATGAACACATGGCGCCAGGCGCTGTTGAGGTCGCTGGCCTGCCAGTCCATCCACTGCTCCACCCGGGCCCGGGCCTGCGCTGCTGCGGGCAGCAGGTCGTCACGGCCGGCGCGGGCGGCCAGGTAGCGGCAGATGCTGTTGGACTCCCACAGCACGAAGTCGCCATCGCGCAGCACCGGTACCTGCCGGTTCGGATTCAGTGCGGCCAGCAGGTCCGCGGGTGGCGCAGGCTCGTGGCGCAGGGGCAGATCCAGCCCCGCGCACAGCCACAGCACCTTGCGCACGTTGATGGAGGTGGGCTTTCCGTACAGAGCGAGCATGGTTCTGGCGCAGCAGCTGAGACTCCGCCAGCCTACACTTGCCCCATGCAAACCGAATATCTGCTCATTGGCGGCCTTCTATTGGCCGTGCTCATCCTGCAGCTTGTCGCCCTGCTGCGCCGCCCGCCGCACGACCGCCTCGAACAGGCGGTGCGTGAGGAGGCGCGCGCCGGGCGCAGCGAGCTGCGCGAACAGCTCGATGGCTTTGCCCGCGCGCTGACCGATCTGTCCACCCGCACCGACCAGCGCCTGGACCTGCTGCGCGAGGCGCTGGGCGAGGACGCCCGCAAGGCGCGTGCCGAGGCGGCGGAGAGCCAGCAGCGTGGCGCCGCGCTCATGGGGCAGCGCCTGCAGGAACTGCGCGTCCAGCTGGAAACCTTCGGGCAGCAGCAGGAAGCGCGCATCCACGCCTTCGGCCAGCAGCTGCAGGAACTCACCGGGCGGACCGATACCCAGCTGGGCGCGCTGCGCCAGACCCTGGTGGACGATGCGCGCAAGGGTCGTGAGGAAGGTGCGCAGTCGCAGCAGCGCCTGACCGAAAGCCTTGGCCTGCGCCTGCAGGAACTGACCCAGCGCAACGAACAGCGCATCGCCGAGATGCGCGCCACGCTGGAAGAGCAGCTGCGCGCGCTGCAGAACGACAATGCGCAGAAGCTGGAGCAGATGCGCCACACCGTGGACGAAAAGCTGCAGTCGACGCTGGAAACACGCCTGGGCAACTCCTTCAAGCTGGTTTCCGAGCGCCTGGAACAGGTGCAGCGCGGTCTTGGCGAGATGCAGCAGCTGGCCACCGGCGTTGGCGATCTCAAGCGTGTGCTGACCAACGTCAAGAACCGTGGCAGCTGGGGCGAAGTACAGCTGGAGAACATCCTCGAACAGACGCTCACCCAGGAACAGTACGCGCGGGCAGTGAAGGTACGCCCGGACAGTGGCGAGATGGTCGATATCGCGGTGCGCCTGCCGGGTCGCAGCAGCGACGACACGCCGGTGTGGCTGCCGATCGACTCCAAGTTCCCGCGCGAGGACTACGAGCGCCTGCTCGACGCGCAGGAACAGGGTGACGCCGAGGGCGTGCGCCTGCAGGGCATCCAGCTTGAACGCGCGGTGCGCGTGCAGGCCAAGTCGATCTGCGACAAGTACATCGCGCCGCCGCACACCACCGACTTCGCGGTGATGTTCCTGCCAACCGAAGGCCTGTATGCCGAAGTGATCCGGCGCCCGGGCCTGGTCGACCTGTTGCAGCGCGAGCACCGCGTGGTGGTGGCTGGACCGACCACGGTCACCGCGCTGCTCAACAGCCTGCAGATGGGCTTCCGCACGCTGGCCATCGAGCAGCGTTCCAGCGAGGTGTGGAGCCTGCTGGGTGCGGTGAAGAGTGAGTTCGGCAAGTTCGCCGGCATTCTCGAGAAGGCCGAGAAGCAGATCACCACGGTCGGCCGCAGCATCGGCGAAGCCAGCCGCAAGACGCGCACCATCGAACGGCGTCTGCGCGGCGTGGAGTCGCTGGCGTCAGAGCAGGCGCAATCCCTGCTGGGCGGCCTGGCCGATGCTGATGCCACGGCCGAGGACGAAGGCGACGAAGGCGACGAAGCCTGAGCTACGTCGACACGCCGCCTGCATGGTCGATGCGTATGCTGGCGGCCTGTCCTACTGGATCAGGTAACGCCATGCGCCTGCGCCTCTGCACCAGTCTCATCCTGACCGCGCTGCTTGCCGCCTGCAGCAGCGCACCGCCGGCTGCCAATCCGGCGGCGGCACCCGCCGCAGCCACCAGCCCCGAAGCAGCCGAGGCCTACCGCGAAGCGCGCGATGTGGACTGCCAGGCCGCTGGCGGCACCCTGCAGCGGCTGGGCCGGCTGCAGCGCGAACAGTGCGTGATTCCCTACGCCGATGCGGGCAAGGCCTGCAGCCGCAAGAGCGACTGCACGGGCCAGTGCCTTGCCGGCGGCGAAGTGGCGGTTGGCAGCCCCGCCACCGGCACCTGCCAGCGCGATGCCCGCCAGAACTTCGGCTGCCGCCAGCGCATTGATGAGGGCAAGGCGCAGGGCATGATCTGCGTGGACTGATCGTAGTGCCGGCTGCTGGCCGGCAGCCTCATGAACCCTTGCGAACGATCGCACGATTGCCGGCCAGCGGCCGGCACGACCGACATCGCGCGGCGCTATGCTGGTGGGCCATTCCCCGCTGTTGCCGGAGCCCCCGCGTGAGCACTTCGATCCAGGACATTTCCCTCACCACCATCGACGGCCAGCCGTCCTCGCTTGCCGACTACCAGGGCAAGGTACTGCTGCTGGTCAACGTCGCCTCCAAGTGCGGCCTGACCCCGCAGTACGAAGGCCTGCAGGCGCTGTATGCGGAAAAGCACGCGCAGGGCCTGGAAGTGCTGGGCTTCCCGGCCAACAACTTCCTCGGCCAGGAGCCGGGCAGCGAAGCGGAGATCCAGCAGTTCTGCCAGCTCACCTACGATGTCAGTTTCCCGATGTTCTCCAAGATCAGCGTGGCCGGTGACGACACCCACCCGCTGTACCAGCAGCTGACCGCTGCGCAACCGCAGTCGATCGGCGAAGGCCCGCTGCGCGAGCGCCTGGCCAGCAAGGAGATTCCGATCCACGCCGCGCCGGCGGTGCTGTGGAACTTCGAGAAGTTCCTGGTCGGCCGCGACGGCAAGGTCATCGCCCGCTTCGCCCCGGACGTGGCGGCTGACGACGCGCGCCTGCGCGAAGCCATTGAAGCCGCGCTGGCTGCCTGATCGGCCGGGGTCGGATCCCTTTCCACGGGAAAGGGCTCCGACCCCACCCACGGCGCCAAAGAAAAACCCCGCCGAGGCGGGGTTTTTCATGCGTCGCTGAAAGGACTCAGTGCGTCCACTGCGGCATCGGCATCGCATCGACCGGGATCGGCGAATTGGCGTCGTCGTGGCCACGCTCGCGCTTGCTGCGCAGATCGTTCTCGATCTGGTAGTTGCGACGCTGCATCCATGCATCGCGCACCAGCGAGTACTCGTCCACGGCAGTGTCACGCAGGTCGTCGATCGCCAGCAGCTGCGCGCGGGTATCGACCAGCTGCAGGCCCTGCAGGCCGATGCGGACCTTGTCCTCTTCGATACGGCGGATCGGCGACAGCGGAATGTCGCCGGCCAGGCCGAACACGTCGCGCACGGTACGCGGGCCGAAGAACGGCAGTTCCACGTAGCGCGAACGACGCCAGCCCCAGGCACCCAGGGTCTGGCCGAAGTCCTCATTGCGGCGCGGCACCATCGCCTTGCTGGCCGGATCGAACAGGCCACCGATGCCCAGCGTGCTGTTCATCAGGAAGCGGCCGAGGCTGTCCCATGCATCGGCACCGCGGCCCTGCAGCAGCTGGTTGGTGATGGTCACCGGCGCGCGCAGGTTGCTGAAGAAGTTGCTGACGCCGGTGCGGGCGAAGCGCGGCACCACGTGGGTATAGGCGGTGGCCAGCGGACGCGCGACGCCGCGGTCGACCGCGTTGTTGAACTTGTGCACCTTGCGGTTGAACGGTTCCCACGGATCGTAGGCCGCTGCGTTGGTGGTGTTGCCGGCACCGCCATAGAGGGCATCGAAGTCGTCATCGCCACCGGGCGCGGTGGCGGCTGAGGTCTTCGCCGCGCTGCCGTCGCCGCTGTCGGTGGGAGCAGCCGGCGACGATGCGGCAGCAGCCGGCGGATTGGCCACCGGCGCGACCGGAGCAGCGTCAGCCGTGCCGGCATCGGTGGCCGCGACGGCGGGCGAGGTGGAAGAACTGGCCGGGACCACGGTGCTGGCTGCCGGTGCATCGCTGCGCGCGGGCTTGCCGGCACAGGCCGTGAGGGCGGTGGCCAGGACGATCAGGGGGAGAGTGCGCACGACGTTCATGTCAGCTCGCAGCAGAAGTAGCGTTGAAATCCAGGTTGGGCGACAGCCGGTAGGCCGCGCTCAGTTCGTTGTAGCCAGCCGGCGCGCCGGTGATCACCAGCGGATGGCCGGCCTTGCGCGCACGTGCCGCCAGCTCGGCCAGCAGGGCCAGGCCGGCGCTGTCCACGCGTTCGACCTCAGCCAGATCCAGCCGTGCCAGCTTTGCCGGCAGGGCCTGCAGCTGCGGCCATAGCGCGATCACCGCAGCGCGGTCGAGCACCCCGCGCAGGCGCAGGGTGTCGCCTTCCAGCAGCGCCAGTGCGTTACTTGCCATTGCCCGCGGGCCCGGCCTGCATGCTGCCGCTGTGCAGCTCGCTGGCCACCTGCTTGATGCCCTTCTGGCGCAGCGGGGTGTCGAACTGGTTGCGGAACGTCTGCACGTAGGAGATGCCTTCGATGTTGACGTCGAAGATCTTCCACTGGCCGTTCACGTTGCGCATCCAGTACTCGACAGGGGTCGGCTCGCTGCCGGCACGCACCAGCTCGGTGCTCACGCGCACGCCGCGGTTGCCCGGCAGCGGGCTTTCACCCTTCAGGCGGAAGCTCGGCTTGCCCTGGATGTTGAGCAGGGTCGAACCGTAGCGCTGCATGAGGCTGTCGGCCATGGCATCGGCGAACAGCTTGATGTCGGCATCCGAGGCACCACGGGCGTGCGGGCCCAGCACCAGGCGCGCGGCATAGTCGCGGTCGAAGGTGCGGTTCAGTTCGCTGTCGATGTAGTTGCGCAGGCTGGCCGGGTTGCTGCCGAATTCGCTCCTGCGCTGCTGCAGGGTGGTGAGGATGCGCGTGCTGGCATCGATCACCACCTTGCCGGCCTGGCCCTGCGCCGCGGCAGCGGCGGGGGCGGCGGCCTGGGCCTGGGCGAGGAACGGAGTGGCCGCCAGCAGCGCCGAGGCGAGCAGGGCCGGGATCAGTTTCATCTTCATGGTTGCGGTTCCGTTGCAGGCGCCTGCGCGCCATCGTTGGGCTTCTGAGCAGCGCCGCCACCGGCGCCGCCACTGAACATGTACTTGCCGACCAGCTGGATCAGGTCAACCGCCGGCTGGGTGAAGACAATTTCGTCGCCGGCCTTCAGCACGTCCGGATCACCGCCCGGCTGCAGTCCGATATAGCTCTCGCCGAGCAAACCACTGGTGAAGATGCCGGCCGAGGTGTCCGCCGGCAGGTCCTTGACCTTGCTGTCCATGCGCAGGGTCACGATCGATTCGAACTTCACCGGGTCCAGGTCGATGGAGGCGACCTGGCCGACGGTGACGCCGCCGATCTTCACCGGCGCCTGCTTGCGCAGCTGGCCGACCTGGGAGAAGCGCGCCTTCAGCTCGTAGCCCTGGCTGCCCCAGCTCCAGCGCTGGTTGGTCGAGGCCACCGCCAGCACCATCAGCGAGGCCAGGGCCAGCAGCAGGAAAGCGCCGACGGAGAATTCGAGTCTGGGACCGCGGATGGCCATGTGGATTACCTGATCGAGTCGTGGTGGCCGCGCGCGCCTGCGCACCGCCGGTGGAGGGGTTAGGTGAACAACATTGCCGACAGAACGAAGTTGAACATCAGCACCAGCAGCGAAGCGTTGACCACTGCACGGGTGGTCGCCACCGACGTGCCTTCAATGGTCGGCTCGGCATGGAAACCAACATAGGCGGCGACCAGCGCGGCGGTGCCGCCGAAGATCGCCGACTTCAGCATCGCCACGCCGAAGTCATCCCAGAAATCGACGCTGTTGCGCAGCGCCGACCAGAACACGCCATTGTCCAGGCCCAGCACGTGCACGGCCTCGAAGTAGCTGGCACTGATCGCCAGCGAGCAGAAGATGCCGGTCAGCAGCGGCACGGTCAGCACCGCCGCCCAGAAGCGTGGCGCCACGGCCTTGGCCACCGGGTCGATCGCCATCAGCTCCAGCGCCTTGATCTGGTCGGTGGCGCGCATCAGGCCCAGCTCGGCGGCGATCGAACTGCCGGCGCGGCCGATGAACAGCAGCGCGGTCAGCACCGGCGCCAGTTCGCGGTACAGCGACAGGCCAAGCAGGGTCGACAACGCGTCGGCCGCGCCGAAGGTGGTCAGCGTGCGGTAGCCCTGCAGGGTCAGCACCAGGCCGACGAAGGCGCCACCGACGGCGATGATCGGCAGCGAGCGCGCGCCGATCTTGTAGATCTCGCGGGTCAGCTCGGCCAGGAAATCACGGGTCGGCAGGGAACCGCGCAGCACGGTCAGCGAGAACAGCCCGGCGCGGCCCAGCGAGCGGGTGGCTTGGACGAACGGCATCAGGCAACCCTCGCGCGTGGCGCGGCATCGAACGGAATCGGGCCATCCGGCTGGCCATGCAGGAACTGCCGCAGCAGCGGATCCTGGCTGGACTGCAGTGCCTCGGGCGTCCCCTGGAACACGACGCCGCCATTGGCGATGGCGATCACCTGGTCGCAGATCGGCAGGGTCTCGTGCACGTGGTGGCTGACGATGATGCTGGTCAGGCCCAGGCTGTGGTTGAGGCGCTGGATCAGGCTCATGATCACCCCGGAGGCGATCGGGTCCAGCCCGGTCAGCGGCTCGTCGTAGATCATCAGCGGCGGGTCCAGCGCCAGCGCACGGGCCAGCGCCACACGGCGCGCCATGCCGCCGGACAGCTCGCGCGGCCAGGCGTCGGCGGCGGCCAGCAGGCCCACCGCATGCAGCTTCATCTCCACCAGCCGGCGCAGCACGGCGGCCGGCAGGCGGGTATGCGTACGCAGCGGCAGGGCGACGTTCTCGGCCACGGTGAGGTCGGTCAGCAGACCATTGCCCTGCAGCAGCACGCCCACGCTCTTGCGCATCTCCAGCAGCGCGCTGCTGTCATGCGGGATCGGCTTGCCGAACAGGGTGACCTCGCCGGCCACCGGTCGCAGTTCGCCGGTCAGCGCCGCCAGCAGGGTCGACTTGCCGCTGCCGGAGGGTCCGAGCACGGCGGTGATGCTGCCCTGCGGCACCTGCAGCGACACGTCACGCAGGATCGTGCGTCCGCTCCGGTCGATGCGGACGTTGGACAACTGCACCAGACTGGAGGTGGAAGCCGACATGGGCACCATTAACGTTTTTTAGACATCGAAGGATCGGGCCAGCCGGCTGAACATAAGCAGACTGGACGGTGCAGTATTGTTGCACGGCAGGGCGTGGCGCAGGCCGGGACAATCGGCCGGCAGCCCGGAACAATCCGTACCGTCGATGGGCCGACCATTGAATACTGCCTGCCGTCCTGCACACTGTGCATGATGAGTGACCCAGGCAGCGATTTCCGCCTCTACCATTCCAACTCGCTGGACGTGCTGGCCGCGCTGCTGGCGCGCAACGTGCGTGCGCCGGTGCCAGGCCAGCCGTTGCTGGCGCCGGAAGTGGTGTTGATCCCGCAGGTGGCGATGCGCCGCTGGCTGCAAGCGACACTGGCCGCCGAATTCGGTGTCGCCGCCAACCTCGAATTCCTCACCCCGGGCGAGTTCGTGGCCCGCGCGCTGAAGGCCAACGTCAGCGGCGAGCAGGACGATCTGGACGCGGCCGGCCTGCACTGGAAGCTGTACCAGGCCCTGCGCGACCCGACATTGCTGGCGCAGCCACCGATGCGTGCGCTGCAGTCCTATCTTGCCGGCGGTGACGCATTGAAACCCTGGGCGCTGGCCGGCGAGCTGGCCTCGGTATTTGAAAAGTACCAGGCGTGGCGCCGTGACTGGCTGCTGCGCTGGGCAGCCGGTGCCGATCCTGCCGACCCGCAGGCGATCCTGTGGCGCACCATCACCCAGGGCCACGACTACCGCGCGCGCCGCATCCAGGAGTACCTTGACCGTTTCGAAGGTGCCGGCCAACCGCTGCCGAAGGGCTTGCCACCGCGCATGTCTGCGTTCGCAACGCTCAACATCTCGCCCGACGTGCTGCGGGTGATGGCCACCCAGGCGCGGGTGGGCGAGCTGCATTTCTATATGCCTACCCCGGTGCAGTCGTACTGGGGTGACCTGCAGACGCTGGCCGAGCGCCTGCGCAGCGGCGCACCGGACCCCTTCGGCGAAGCGGCCGGCGAGAACCGCCTGCTGGAAGCCTGGGGTGCGGCCGGGCGCGACTTCATGGCGGTGCTGGGCAGTTACGAGGTGGTGCATCCGGCCGGCGAAATCGCTGCCTATTCCGATCCGGAGGAGGACACCCGCCCGACCCTGGACGAAGGCGGCCTGTCCGACAGCCTGCTGCATCGCCTGCAGCGTGACCTGTTCCACCGCCGCGCGCTGCCCTCGGGCGAGCTGCGCGACGGCCTGCGCAGCGACGACCCCAGCCTGCAGGTGCATGCCTGCCATACCCGCCTGCGCGAGCTGCAGGTGCTGCACGACCAGCTGCGCAGCCTGCTGCAGGACCCGCGCTTCGACCCGCCGCTGCAGGCGCGCGAGATCGCGGTGCTGGCGCCGGACATCGATCCCTATGTGCCGTACCTGGAAGCGGTGTTCGGCGGTCGCGGCGGCGAGGAGGAACACATTCCGTATGCGCTGGCCGACAGCAGTCCGCTGGCCGGCGAGCCGTTGGCCGATGTGTTCGTGCACCTGCTGGGCCTGCCGGTCTCGCGCTTTGGCTTGAACGAAGTGCTGGACCTGCTGGCCAGCGCGCCGCTGGCCGAGGCGGCCGGGCTGGAAGCGGTGGACTTCGACCGCCTGCATGGCTGGCTGCAACAGGCCGGTGCACGCTGGGGCCTGGATGCGAAACACCGCAACCAGCACCAGGCACCGGCCGACGACGCCTACACCTGGCAGTTCGCGCTGGATCGCCTGGTACTCGGCCACGCCACCGGCAGCGAGGCCGACCTGGCCGGCGTGGCGCCGTGGATCGAACTGGAAGGCGGTGCGCTGGACGCGCTGGACCGGCTGCTGCGCCTGCTGCGCGTGCTGGCCATCTACCAGCGCCGACTGGGCGAGCTGCTGACCCCGGCGCAGTGGCGGCAACGCCTGCTGTCGCTGCTGGATGCACTGCTGCCCACCGCGCCCAGTTCCCCCAACAGCCAGCGCGCGCTGGAGCGCCTGCGCAAGCTGCTCAACCAGTTCGCCGAAGATGCCGCCAAGGCCGGCTTCGAGGAAGGCGTGCCGCCGGAGGTGGTGCGCGCGCACTTCGCCGGCGCGCTGGGCGAGGCCGATACGCGCGCACCGCTGCTGACCGGTGGCATCAGTTTCGGCCGCATGGTGCCGATGCGCCTGCTGCCGTTCCGGGTGATCTGCGTGCTCGGCCTCAATGATGGCGATTTCCCGCGCCGTGACCCCGCTGCCGGTCTCAACCAACTCACTGCCGAGCTGGATACGCCGCGCCGCCGTCCGGGCGACCGCTCCACCCGCGAGGATGACCGCTTCCTGTTCCTGCAGCTGTTCGCCGCGGCGCAGGAGGTGTTCTATCTCAGCTATCTCGGCGCCGATCCGCGCGATGGCAGCGTGCGCGAGCCGTCGGTGCTGGTCAGCGAACTGATCGATGCCGCCGCCGCGTATCACCTCGATCCGCCTGCGGCGGTCCGCGACTTCACCGTGCGCCACGCACTGCAGCCGTTCTCACCGGCGGCGTTCGGCGATGGCGATCCGCGTCGCTTCAGCTATCGCCGCCAGTGGCATCCGGCCGCCGGTCGCCTCACCGGCCAGCGCGGTGGCCTGCAGCCGTGGTTCGATGCACCGTTGCCGCCGCCGGCCGACGATGCGGTGGAAAACGAGGTCGCGCTCGATACCCTGCGCCGCTTCCTGTGCGACCCGGCCGGGCAGTTCCTCGCACAGTCGCTGGGCCTGCGCCTGGCCGACGAGGTCGAGGAGGTGGATGACCTGGAACCGCTGGTGCTGTCTTCGCGCGGGCCGGAAAAGCGCAGCGTGCAGGCGGCGGTAGTGCGCGCCACGCTCAGCGGCGATACCGAGCCGTTGTACCCACGCCTGCGCGCGCGTGGCCTGCTGCCGTCGGGTCCATTGGGCGAGCGTCAGTTCGAGGTGGAGCAGTTGAAGACACGCCCATATGCCAGTGCGCTGCTGGGCTGGATGCAGGGCGAACCACTGGAAAGCCGTCGCTACGAAGTGGACATCGATGGCGTGCGCCTGCATGGCCGCGTGGCCGATCGGCATCCCGAAGGGCTGGTGCGCCTGCGTGCCGGCACGCTCAATGGCAATGCAGTGATCCGCCACGGCCTGGACTGGCTGCTGGCGAACGCTGCGGGCGATGCGCTGCCGCTTGTGCAGTTCCATGATGGTGGCGACGCCGGTCCCGGCCCGCATGTACTGCCGGCACTGAGCGTTCCCGCTGCACGTGCGGCGCTGCGTGCGCTGCTGCAGTTGCGCCAGCGTGGCCTGCGCGAGCCGCTGCGCTTTGCCCCGTACACCGGCTGGGTGCTGTACAACGCGCCAGCAGAAAAGCAGCGCAGCGAAGGCTGGAAGCAGTGGCACGGCAGCGACCGCAGCTGGGGTGAATCCAGCAGCGACGCCTGGCAGCTGCTGCTGCGGGGGGCCGACCCGTTCGCTACTGAGGCCAGCTACGCTGACCTGCTGCACAACAGCCAGCTGGTCTTCAGCGCGGTGCGCGAAGGCCGCGCTCTCGGCACCGAAGCACGCCAGGAGGGCAACGCATGAACATCGCCATCGCCGAAGACGGCCTCGCATCCCTCAGCCGCGATCCCTATCTGGCGCTGTCGCTGGAGGGCATCCGGCTGATCGAAGCCAGCGCCGGCACCGGCAAGACCTTCACCCTGGCCACGTTGTTCACCCGCCTGGTGGTGGAGCAGGGCCTGCGCATCGGCCAGATCCTGGCGGTGACCTTCACCGATGCCGCCACCCAGGAACTGCGCAAGCGCATCCGCGAGCGCCTGGCGCTGGCCGCGCGCCTGGTCGACCTGGAAGCGGCCGACGGTGAAGCACCGGAGGTACGATTGACGCGCGACGTGCTGCAGCGCCATCTGCGGGGCGGCACCGAGAGCGCCGCCGCACTGAAACGCCGCCTGCAGGTGGCCGCAGACGAGATCGACCTGGCGTCCATCTTCACCATTCATGGTTTCTGTACCCGCGTGCTGCGCGAGCATGCGCTGGAAAGCGGCCACACCTTTGATCCGCCGGAACTGCTGGCCAGCGACCGTGAACTGCTGGAGGAGCTCGCGGCCGATCTGTGGCGCGTGCATGCCAACGACCCGGCCACGCTGGAGCCGCTGACCTGGCTGTGGTCCAGCCCCGACGCGCTGGCCGCCGATCTGCGCGCGCTGCTGGGCACACCGCCGCTGCATCCGCTGCCACGGCCGACGGCGCTGGCCGATCCACGCCCGGCATTGCAGAGCGCGGCGGAAGCCCTGTCCGCAAGCGTGCGCGAGCATGGCGAGCAGTTCTTCATCGACCTCTGCGATGCCGTCGACAACAAGTGGCTCAACGGCGTGTCGTACAAGCTGGGCTGGCTGCACGCGCTGGGCCGGCAGCTGCTGGCCTGGGCCGAGCGCGCCGACCCGCGCGAGCTGCTGGCCAGCGATCGCCTGCCGGCACTGCTGCCGGAGGTGCTGGCCGACAAGACCAACAAGAAATTCCCTGATCGCACGCCGTCGTCGCCATTGCAGGCGCCGTTGGCGCGCTATGTCGCGCTGCTGGCCGAACGCGATGCCTGGCTGCGTGGTACCGCGCTGGATTTCCTGCACACGCTTCGCGCCGAAGCCACGCAGCGCCTGCAGGCGATGAAGCGTACGCGCCGGGTACAGACCTACGACGATCTGATTGATGGCGTAGCGCTCGCACTGGAAGGCCCGCAGCGGCTGACGCTGGTCAGGCAACTGCGTGCGCAGTACCGCATCGCGCTGGTCGATGAGTTCCAGGACACCGACGATCGCCAGTGGGGCATCTTCCACACCGTGTTCGGCGATTCGCCGGAGGTGCGCGAACTCGGCCTGGCGCCGGCGCTGTTCCTGATCGGCGACCCCAAGCAGGCGATCTACGGTTTCCGCGGTGGCGACATCCACACCTACCTGAAGGCCAAGCAGGTGGCGCAGCAGGCGCCGGTGCTGGACCAGAACTTCCGCTCGCGACCGTCTGTGTTGCGCGCGTTGCAGGCGCTGTACGACAACGGTGGCGAAGACGCCTTCCTCGAACGCGACATCCGGTTCGAGCCGGTGCGGCCCGGTGGCGTGCGCAGCGATGCGGACTACCTGCGCGACGGCCAGGCCGCCAAGGCACTCACCCTGCGCGTGCTGCGCAGTGGCGGTGACAAGGCGATGAGCGCCGATGCCTCGCGCGATGCGGCGACCCAGGCCTGCGTGGCCGCGATTCACCAGATCCTGGTCGATGCGCGCGCGGGAAATGCCGTGTTGCGTGGGCGACCGGTGCAGCCCGGTGATATCGCGGTGCTGGTGCGCTCGCATCGCGAGGCCACCCTGGTACAGCGTGCGCTGGCCGCGGTCGGCATTCCCGCGGTGGCGGCCGGCAAGCAGAGCCTGTTCGCCACTGCTGAAGCCCGCGATCTTCGTGCGCTGCTGCTGGCACTGCTGCAACCGGCCGACGAAGGCCGCCTGCGTGCAGCGCTGGCCACCGTGCTGCTTGGCCAGCGGGCCAGCGCGATCGCGGCAATGGAACGCGAAGGTGACCTGCAACGCGGGTTCCAGGCACAGCTGCTGCATTGGCGCGAGCGCTGGCAGCGCGGCGGACCGTTCGCAGTGATTGCCGATGTCTGTGCCGCACAGGGTGAACGCCTGCTGGCGCTGATCGATGGCGAGCGCCGCCTGACCAATTACCTGCAGCTGGGTGAACTGCTGCAGGAGGCTTCGGCGCAGGCGCTGGGCATGCATGGCCTGCTGGACTGGCTGCAGGGGCAGATGGCCAGTGCCGACCAGGATGACGAGCAGCAGCTCCTGCGCCTGGAGTCGGATGCGCGCCGCGTGCAGATCATCACCCTGCACAAGAGCAAGGGCCTGGAGTATCCGCTGGTGTTCCTGCCCTTCGTCGGCATCGACGGCGGCGCGCCGAACACCGCCCCGCACTGCACCGTGCACTTTGGGGGCCAGCGCCAGCTGCACTGGAAGCTGGACAAGGACGAGGCCTGGGAAGCGGCCAACGCGCAGCGTGAGCGCGAGCAGCGTGCCGAGGATGCGCGCCTGCTCTATGTGGGACTGACCCGCGCCGAGCATGCGCTGTGGATCGCCGTGGGTGATCTGGCCGGGCTCGGCAGGACGCGTCTGGCGCCACTGCTGGGTGACCTGCAGGCGCTGCGCGCGCACGCCGATGTGCATATTGATGACAGCGAGGCACCGGCCGCGCTGCCGCAGCTGGCGGCCGAAGTGGAAGGTGACCTGCCGGCGGTACGTGCACTGACCCGGCGCGTGCCGCATGACTGGTGGGTGTACAGCTTCACCCAGCTGGCGCATGCCGATGCGGGCGCTGGCAGTGATATTGAAGCGGCCGCCACCGAGCTGCCGGCACCGGCCGCCGACGAACCGGCCGGCCCGGAGCTGCCGCTGGAACCGGCGCTGCCGGAACCCGCCGCGGCCGTCGAAGACAGCGTGCCGATCGACCCGCGCTTCATGGGCAGCCGCTTCGGCAATGTGCTGCACGAGGCGATGGAGAACGTCGACTTCGTTGCCTGGGGTGACTGGCAGCCGGGCAGGGAAGCGCCCGAGGGGCAAGCCGAGGTGCTACGCAAGGCGCTGCACGACGAAGGCTATGCCGACGTCGACCTGGACGATGGCGTGGCCGTGCTGGTGCCGCTGGTCGGCCACACGCTCACCGTGCCGCTGCCCGAAGGCGGCGCCCTTTACAGCCTGGGCGAAGGCGAGCGGCGCGCGGAAATCGACTTCCATTTCGCCATCGAGCCGACCACGGTGCCGGCGCTGCTGCAGGTGCTGCATGCCCACGGTGTTTCCAGTGGTCGTCGAGGCTTCGGCCAGCGCCGCCGCCTGGAAGGGCTGATGACCGGCATGATCGACCTGACCTACGTGCGCGACGGGCGCTGGTACGTGCTCGACTACAAATCCAATCGTCTGCCCGGCTACAGCCCGGACCTGCTGGCCATCGCCATGCGCCACAGCGAGTACGACCTGCAGGCGCTGATCTATACCGTGGCCCTGCATCGCTGGCTGCGCTTCCGCCTGGGCGCGGCCTACGACTACGAGCGTGACATGGGCGGCATCCGCTACCTGTTCTGCCGCGGCCTCGATGGCACCGGCAACGGTGTGCATGTGGACCGTTTCCCGCTGGCGCTGGTAGATGCACTGGATGCGTTGTTCGCCGGTGGCGAACAGGCCCAAGCCGAACTGGCCGCACGTGCCCGTGGGGCCAGCGCATGAGCCTGCTGAAGGAACTGCACCAGAAGGGCCTGCTGCGCACCCTCGACCACGCGTTGGCGACCAGCCTGATGCGGCTGCGCGGCGACACGCCGGAGAGCGTGGCGCTGGCGGCGGCGCTGGCCTCGCTGGCGGTGGCGCAGGGCCACGCCGGCTTCGATCCGGCGCAGCCGCAGCGCCTGCTGGAAGGGGTGCCCGAGTGGCCCGCCGCGCAGGAGTGGCTGGCACAACTGCGCGCATCGCCTTGGGTGGCTATACCCGAGCAGGCCGACGCCATCGCCGAGGATGCGCCGCTGGTGCTGGAGAACGGCCTGCTCTACCTGCGCCGCTACCGCGAGTACGAACGGCAGTTGGCCGCCGGGCTGCAGCGCATCGGCCGGCATCCGCTGCCGGCACCGGACATGGCAGCGCTGGCACCCTTGTTCGCGCAGCTGTTCCCGCAGGCATCGGGCAGCGAGGATCACCAGGCCCGTGCCGCCGGCGTGACCCTGCGCCATCCGCTGGCGCTGGTGACTGGCGGCCCCGGCACCGGCAAGACCACCACCATCGCGCGCCTGTTGCTGCTGCTGGCGGCGCAGGCCCGGCATGCCGGCCAGCCGCTGCCCGAAGTGGCGCTGGCCGCGCCTACCGGACGCGCCGCCGAGCGCATGGCCGAGAGCCTGCGTCTGGCCGTGCAGCGCCTGCAGGAGAACGGCGTGGACCCGGCGCTATGCGCGGCATTGCCCAGTACCGGCACCACCCTGCATCGCCTGCTCGGCGTGATCCCGGATTCGCCACGCTTCCGCCACCACGCCGACAACCCGCTGCCGGTGGACGTGGTGGTGGTCGACGAAGCCTCGATGATCGATCTGCCGATGATGGCCAAGCTGGTCGATGCGATCGCCAGCGGCACGCGGCTGATCCTGCTCGGCGATCCCGACCAGCTGCCGTCGGTGGAGGCCGGCGACGTACTCAGTGCGATCCTGCGTGCCAGCGGTGATGGCATCGGCACCCGCGCCGACGACGCGCAGGCGCTGCAGGGTCTGCTGCTTCCGGCCACGCTGCAACCACAGGCCGCACCGCGCGCCTTCGCTGGCCGCCGCGTGCAGTTGCAGCGCGGTTACCGGCAGAGCGATGCGCTGGACCTGGCACCGCTGGCCCATGCCGTGCGCGAGGGCGACAGCGGTACCGCGCTGCAGCTGCTGCGCAGTGGTGAACTGGCCGGCGTGCATTTCCACGAAGGCGAAGCCGATCCACTGCGCGGCCAGCGCGAGCACCTGCTGGGCCATTGGCGTGCGTTGGCCGACGCCGCCGATCCGGTGCTTGCCCTGCAGCAGGCCGGGCGACTGCGCGTGCTGACCGCGCTGCGCGAAGGCCCGCAGGGTGCGCGCGGGCTCAACAGCCGCATCGAACAGCTGCTGGCTGGCAACACCCCGGGCTACTTCCAGGGCCGCCTGCTGCTGGTCACCGAGAACAGCTACCGGCACCGCCTGTTCAACGGCGATATCGGCATCTGCCTGCGCGATGGCAGCGGCGCGATGGTGGCCTGGTTCCCTGGCGACAGCGTCGACCAGCCGCGCGCCTTCCACCCGGCCGCACTGCCCGCGCACGAAAGCGCCTTTGCGATGACCGTGCACAAGGCGCAGGGCTCGGAGTTCGATGAAGTGTGGTTGCAGCTGCCGCGCCAGGACAGCCGCGTGCTGTCGCGCGAGCTGGTCTACACCGGCCTGACCCGCGCCCGCCAGGTGCTGCATGTGGCGGGCAGCGCAGAGGTGCTGCAGGCCGCGTTGAAACGCCACGCCAGCCGATTGGGTGGCCTGGCCTGGCGGCTGGGTGCGGAAGCGGTGGCCGCAGCACCGCTGCGCGTCGGACAGCCCACGGTGCAGGGCCGGTTGTTCTGAATCGGGGTCGGATCCCGTTCCCATCGGGAACGGGCTCTGACCCCTTCACCTGATCGCCAGGCAGAAGCAGTCGAGCATGGCTCGACTTTACA
Source organism: Stenotrophomonas sp. YJH_SMC_4 (assembly GCF_059371575.1). Taxonomy (NCBI): domain Bacteria; kingdom Pseudomonadati; phylum Pseudomonadota; class Gammaproteobacteria; order Lysobacterales; family Lysobacteraceae; genus Stenotrophomonas; species Stenotrophomonas sp. YJH_SMC_4. Next base: position 23,098 of record NZ_JCAFUR010000019.1, on the reverse strand, counting down.
ACAGCGTACTTCGATCATTCCGACGTTCATCCACGCATGCCGGGATCTACCGTGTCGACCAAGGTCGACACCCACCAGAGCAGAACGCCGTGCCGGCAGATCGCAGGAAACTGTCGAAGGCGGGGTGGGTCCGGGTGCGGGGGCGTGAGCCGCATGGGCCCGAGGCATGCCTCGGGCGGGTTGGGCAGGACGCCCAACCCCGGTCTTGCCGTGTGCGCAGGACAGCGCACACGAGCAAGCGGCGACCAAGCCCCCATGGATGGGTTGACGGCGTCCCCCTCAACCGGACCTACCCCGCCATCCCGCGGAATGCCAGCCTTTGACGTTGCCGTTGAAGTTGATTCGGCAGGTGCAGGGCGCAGCCCTCCCGCCACACCTATTCCGCGATCAACACCAGCCCATCCGGGAACACGATCGCCGCTTCATCGGCACTCACATCGAAGAAACCCACGCCGTGCTTCTCGGCCAGGTCCTGCACGCGGCCGTGCGCGCGCTCGGCCACCGAATAGGCAAACGCGCCGTAGATCACCTCGCGGCCGATGCTGTACTCGGTCACCTCAGCACGGTCGTCATCGTCGTTGCTCAATGGGCCGTTCATCGGCGGGAAGTCCTGCGCCATCTCCGCGAACCACGCCTGCAGCGACGGGCTGCTGACTGCCGGGTCGTCGTACTCGTGGCGTTCGTTCCACTGCGTCTGCTTCTCGAACCAGGCGATGAAGGCCGCCGCCTCACGTGGCGCGGCGCTGGCCTCGAACACCATCATGTCGTAACTCATTGAACCGTCCTGTTGCAGCGCCAGGGTCGGATCCCTCTCCGCAGGCGAGGGCTCTGACCCCTGCGCGGGGTCTGTGGCTGCGCAGGGTATCGCGCTACGGCTGTCCGGCTGCACTCATCGCCCACCCCGGCGCCAGCGCCTTCGCCTCCGGGAACAGCGCGAAGCGCAGGCCGATCAGGCCCATCAGGGCTTCATCGCGGGCCTTGCAGGCGGCCACGCTACCGACCCGGGCCAGCGAAGTATCCAGCCGCTCGCGCAACGCGTCGGCCGCCACAATCGGCTTGCGCGCGGCGATCTGCCGTCGGTAGTGCACGGCGACCTCTTCCAGAATGTGCTCGACCGCCTCGCGACTGCGCTCGGGCAGTTCCAGCCGGGCGCGGCGCAGCTGCAGGATGTTCAGGCCGATGCGTGCTTCATTGAGCATGTCCACCGAGGCGATGTCGCTGCCTTCCGGCGTCGCCGCCAGGCGCGGCGCGAGCAGGCCGAGCAGGTCAAGCATGCGCGCGGCGAAGCGCTGGCGGTCCTGCTGGCCACGCCCTTCGGCGGCTTCGGCCAGCGTGGTCCAGCCCTGCCGCACCAGCCGGCGCGCGGTCCACTCGGCGCCCACCGAACGGAACAGGCGGGTCATCACCACCGCAAAGCCAATGCCGATGAACATCGCGATGGACGAGTTGAGGAAGGTCTGGATGTTGGCGCTGTAGGTGTTCTGCAGGCTCAGCAGCGCGGCCAGGTTCACCGTCAGCGGCAGCGCGAACAGCGCGCTCTTGGGGTGGTGCAGCATCAGCCCCAGCGGCAGGAACGCCACCGCCAGCACCAGCGCCAGCAGGCCGAAGTCGTGCACGGCCGGGAACACGCCGAACAGGTACACGCCGGCCACCACCGAGGCGACCATCGCCCACACCAGGAACGACACCATGCTCGGTGCCGGATCGTCCTGCGCGGCGAAAAATGCGGCGGTCACCGCGGCCATCATCGCGCCGTTGCCGCCGCCTTCCCACCCCAGCGCGATCCACAGCACGCAGTAGCTCATCAGCGCCGCGCCGGCACTGAGCGCGGAGAACAGCGCCATGCCGTAGTCGACGTGCTTGTCGGCGGCCACGCGTTCGGTGCGGATGCGGTAGTGCGCACGGTCCAGCGGCGCGGTGCCCTGGTCGATCGCGTGCTGCAGGGTGCGGCAGTCCTGCCACAGGTCCACCAGTTCCTCCAGGCGCAGCAGCAGGCTGGCCAGCTGCAGGTGCTGCAGGTCGCGGTCCACCTGCGGCTTCAACGCACTGATGCGCGCGCGCAGGCGCGCGTACTCGCTGGCGTTGGTGGGCCCGTCCAGCCAGTCATGGATGTCGTCGACCAGCGCCGGCAGGCCTTCCGGCAGGGCCTGGCCATCGCTGCGCAGTGCGCTCAAGCGATCGGCAATCGAGGACAGCACCGGCAACAGCAGCAGCATGCGCTCGCGCAGCCGCTCCATCGACACGGCCGAACCGGCATGGCGCGGGTCGTCGCGGCGCAGGAACTCGATCAGCGCCTCGAACTGCACCAGGTCGGCGGCGAGCCGGTTGCGCGGCGCGTGCGCGCGGCCGCGTTCGAGGATCTGCCGGCACCACTGCGCCGCGTCCTCCATCCAGTTGCCGATGCGGGCGCGCAGCATCGGGCGTACCGAGGCCGGGAACAGCAGCGAAGCAAACAGCACTGCCACCACGGTGCCGAGGATGATCTCCTCGCTGCGCGCCACCACGGTGTCGAAGATGGTCTCCGGCGAGGTCACGGCCGGGAAGCCGATGAAGGCGGTGGTGTAGCCGGCCAGCAGGAACGCGTAACCGCGCGGGCCGCGGTTGAGCAGGGCCATGAACAGGCAGCCGGCCAGCCAGATCGACATCGCCGCGCTCAGCACCAGCGGCGTTTCCACCAGCGCCGGCAGCACCAGCAGGGTGGCCAGGCCGGCCACCAGGGTGCCAACGATGCGGTACACGCCCTTGGCGCGGGTTGGGCCCAGCAGCGGCTGGCTGACGATGTACACCGTGCCCATCGCCCAGTACGGGCGCGACAGGTTGCCGGCCATGGCGATGTACAGCGCGGCCACCGCGGCCAGGTAGGTCTTGATCGAGAACAGCCAGGCCTGGCGATCGGTCAGCGCGTTCATGGCTTACTTCGCCGAGGCCTGTGCGGTGGACGGCGCGGGCGGGGCAACCGATGCCTGCCAGCCGCCACCCAGCACCAGGAACAGATGGATCTGGTCGCGCGAGACCTGCGCTTCGGCGGCGGCCAGGGTGGCGTCGCTGGTGGCCAGGCTGCGGTCGGCATCCAGGCTGGAAAGGTACGGCGTACGGCCACCCTGGTACAGCCGGCGGTTCTGCTCGGCGGCCAGTGCGGCCTGCTCCTGCGCGATGCGCAGCGACTGCAGCCGGCGCAGGTCCTGCGCATAGCGGTCCAGCGCGGTCTGGGTCTCGCGCAGCGCCTGCAGCACGGTGTGGTCGAACTCGGCCAGCGCGGCATCGGCACCCGCCTCGGCGGCGTGGATGCGTGCGTGCGTGCCGGACGACGGCAGCGTCCACGAGATCAGCGGGCCGATCGACCACTGCTGGGTCATCGGCGTGCCGAAGTCTTCCAGCAGGCCGGCGGCACCCACCGAGGCACCCAGGCGGATGTCCGGGTACAGCTCGGCGGTGGCGACCCCAATCCGCGCCGTGGCCGAGGCCAGCTTGCGCTCGGCCTGGCGCACGTCCGGGCGGCGCTGCAGCAGCGCCCGGCCATCACCGACCGGCAGCGGCTGCGCCAGGCCGGGGGCGTGCGCACAGTCGATCACGCCGGCTGGCAGCTGGCCCGGGGTTTTCCCAAGCAGCGCGGCCAGCGAATAGGCGGCCGCCGAACGCTGCGCGCGTAGCGGCGGCAGTGCCGCCTCCAGCAACGCTACCTGCGCATTGGCGCGGGCCAGTTCCGGCGGCGTGCCGCGGCCGGCCGCGATCAGGCGCTCGGTGACCGTGCGGCTGCGCTGCTGCAGCTGCAGCGAATGCTCGGCCACGTGCAGTTCGTGGTTGGCGTGGCAGATTTCCAGGTAGCTGTCGGCGACCTGCGCGACCACGCTGACCTGGGCCAGGTCGCGCGCCGCAGCGACCGACTGCTCGTCGGCACGCGCTGCCTCGGCGCCGCGCTTGAGCTTGCCGAACAGGTCGAACTGGTAGCTGACCGCGAACTTGCCATCGGCCAGGTTGATCACCGGCAGCTCGTGCTCCTGCAGGAACGATTCGGCCGACAGCTGCGCGCGGCTGACACCGGCCTCGGCCTCGTACTCAAAGCCACCGGCGTCCAGCGCTTGTTCGTACATCGCCGCGGCACGACGCAGGTGTGCATCGGCGGCCTTCAGTTCCACGTTGTCACGCAGCGCCTGGGTGATCAGGCCGTCCAGCACCGGGTCGTTGTACAGCGACCACCAGCGGTCGGGCAGCGCCTGGTTGGCGGCCACCTGCGGGTTCTGCGTATCGATGAAGGCTGTATTGGCCTCCGGGCGCTTGAACGCCGACCCTTCCGGCAGGGCGTAATCCGGGCCGACGGTCCTGCAGGCCGCCAAGCTGGCCAGCGCAACGATCAGACCGAGACGGGGCAGGGCGGCGTTCACAGGCCCGCCTGTGTCGGCGCAGTGCCGGCCTTGTCGTTGTGCGGATGGCGGCCGGTGTCCACGGTCACCGTGGCGGTGCGGCCGGCGATCAGTTCCACGCCCTTGGGTACTTCGTCGATGGCGATGCGCACCGGAATGCGCTGTGCCAGCCGCACCCAGTCGAAGGCCGGGGTCACGTTCGGCAGCAGGGTGCTGCCGTTGCTGCGGTAGCGGTCCTCGATGCCGGCGGCGATGCTTTCCACGTGGCCACGCAGCGGGGCCGACTCGCCCATCAGGCGGATGTCCACGCTCTGCCCCGGGGCCACGCCGCGCAGGCGGGTTTCCTCGAAGTAGCCATCGATGCGGAACGAGCCGGTATCCAGCAGCGCCAGCACCGGCTTGCCGGCCACCACGTAGTCGCCCACGCGCAGGGTGCGGTCGTTGACCCGGCCATCGGCCGGCGCGCGCACCTCGGTGCGGCCCAGGTTGAGCTCGGCCAGGTCGACCGCCGCCTGTGCGGTGGCCAGCGCCGCCTGTGCGGCCTGCAGCTTGGCGCGGCGCACTTCGGCGTCCTCGGCGGCGACCAGGTCCTGCAGGCTGCGGTCACGGCCGATCTCGCGGCGCAGCTGCGCCACCGATGCCTGGCGCTCGGCCAGGTTGGCGCGGGCCTGCTCCAGCGCGATGCGGTAGCGGGCGCGATCGACCACGAACAGCAGGTCACCCTTCTTCACCGCCTGGTTGTCGGCCACCTGCACCGTTTCCACCAGCCCGGACACGTCCGGCGCCACCTGCACCACGTCGGCACCGACATGGGCATCGCGGGTCCATGGCTCATCCATGTAATAGACCCAGAGCTGGCGCAGCACCAGCAGGGCGATGATCACGGCTGCGCTGGTGAGCAGCACCGGCAGGGTCTTCTTCACGATCTTGTTCACGATTGCATCCAACGCAGGAGGTGGAACAGCAGGCCAAGCACGATCCCGTACAGCGCCAGGTTGAACAGTGGCGGGTGCCATATATGGCGATAGGCACCGGCACGCTGCAGCAGCGCATGCAGGCCGCTGTTGACCAGGTAGGCCAACAACATCAACCCGAGCAGGGTCGGGACGAACACTCCGTGGAGACTGAATTCACCGGGCATCGGTAGGGGCGGGGGGCGAGGTGGGGGGAAGGGGAGGGGAGGAACAGCGAAACAACGGCAACGGGCAAAAGCCGCTGGCGTGTGCACGGCAGCGGCGGTGTTCAGGGGCAGCGGTCTTACGTGATGCGGTCGGCGGCCTCGGCCAGCAGGCGCCATGCCTTCAGCACGGCGTGCAGTTCATCCATGGAAAGCTCGCCGAACACGTCCTGGCGCAGGCCGATCAACTGGTCTTCCAGCTCGCTGACCAGCGCGTGGCCCGCGTCGGTCAGCCACAGCAGGTTGGCGCGGCGGTCGCTGGCGTCGCTCTCGCGGCGGACCAGGTCGCTGGCGCACAACTTGTCCAGCAGGCGCACCAGGGAGGGTCCTTCCATGCCCAGCTGCTGCGCCAGCGCCACCTGACGGATGCCACCGCCGGAGCGGCCGATCATCAGCAGCGGCATGGTGCAGGCGGTGGAGATGCCGTAGCTGCCGAGCCGGCTGTCGGCCAGGCGCTGCCACTGCCGCCCTGCGTACAGCAGGCCGGAGCTGAGCTGCATCTGCAGCACGGTGCGCTCGTCGAGGGGTCGGTCCATAAGAGATAGATAGGATACTACTAATTTCATTCCTATCAATAGGTTTTTCTGAATGGGTGGGTGTAGTGAGGAAAGCGTTGCGCCTGCCTGGTGTCGGGTGGGGCAGCGGGCGCCGGACGGTGCAGGACACGCCGTGAACCCCCCTCCGGGGTCCGGCCCAGCCGCTGGCGGCTGTGCGTTCGGGCGCTTGCGAGGCATGCCTCGCAAGCAAGCGCCCTCACCCTTGGGGGCTCGGCCGCGGCATCCATGCCGCGGACGGTCCTGCCCCGCCCGGCCCCGCTGCCTTCCCATCCCCCGCGAGCGCGGTGGGTTGGCTCTTGGAAGCAAGAGCAGAAGCAGTGCGGACCAACGGTCCGCACCCACCAAAGCACAAAACACCACAGCAGCGGCGCGCCGATTCCGAAGCCATGAACCCCCGCTTTTGCCCCCGCTTTCGGGGGGCAGGCCGCGCCCGCGGGACACCGCCAGGGAGTGGGAGAGGGGGCTGCGCAGGACCGTTGGCGCCATGGATGGCGCCATCGAGCCCCCATGGACGGGTTTACGGCGTGTCCTGCGCTGCCCCCTCTCCCACTCCAAACCGATAGCAACGACGCGCCAACAACGACCCCCGATGAACCGTCCCAACAGGACGACCCACCCCCCGGTCGGGTACGATGCTCGCCCCCCGTTCGGGACGCTGTACGCAATGAGCAAGAACAACGAAAAGGCCGCCCCGCAGGGCGACGTGACCCAGGACCAGGCCGAGGATGCCGTGCGCACCCTGCTGCGCTGGGCCGGTGAGGACCCGTCCCGTGAAGGCCTGCTGGATACCCCCCGCCGTGTCGCCGAAGCCTATGGCGACTGGTTCAGCGGTTACCGCGACGACCCGCGCGCCTACATGGAGCGGACCTTCGAGGAAGTGGCCGGCTACGACGAGCTGATCGTCCTGCGCGACATCGAGTACGAAAGCCACTGCGAGCACCACATGGCCCCGATCATCGGCCGCGTGCACGTCGGCTACCTGCCGGCCGGCAAGGTGGTGGGCATCAGCAAGCTGGCCCGTGTCGTCGAAGCCTACGCCCGCCGTTTCCAGGTGCAGGAGAAGATGACCGCGCAGATCGCCCAGTGCATCCAGGATGTGCTGCAGCCGATCGGCGTCGGCGTGGTCGTCGAAGGCGCCCACGAGTGCATGACCACCCGCGGCATCCACAAGCGCGGCGTCAGCATGGTCACCTCCAAGATGCTGGGCAGCTTCCGCGACGACGCGCGTACCCGCGCCGAGTTCCTGCGCTTCATCGAAGTGGGCGGCAAGCGCTGAGCCGCTTGCCCGCACCACGCCGGCTCCTGCAGGCCGGCATGCCCACGGCTGTCCACGCGGCAGCTGTGCATGGCGGTTTGTCCCTGTCAGCCCTACAGACTTCTTTCGCTGCATGAAGCATCGCGAACGCATTGCCCGTTACCGCCACCTGCGCGAACAGCCCCAGTGGAAGCTGCTTGCCGCCGACCACGCTCCGGAAATCATCGGCCTGCTGCAGGGCCTGCTGATGGACGGCGAGCGCACGCTGCCGTCCTCGGTACTGAACGAGCGACTGCAGCGCGCGCTGGACCAGCTGGCCGGCGATGAACTCTCGCGCGAGCTGCCGCGCACCGCGCAGGCCTACATCGCGCACTGGCTGGCCCAGGGCTGGCTGGAACGCCGTCTGCCCGAAGGCGCCGACCAGGAGCAGTACGAGCTGGCGACCGCGGCACTGCAGGCGATCCGCTTCGCCGACGGCCTCGAGCAGGCCCGCGTGGCCGCCACCGAAAGCCGCCTGGCGCTGGTCATTGAGCAGCTCTCGGCGCTGGCTGCGCAGACCGAAGCCGATCCCGATGCGCGCCTGTCCGCGCTGCACGACGAGCGCGACCGCATCGATGCCGAAATCGCCCGGGTCGGCACCGGCCGCGTGGTTGCGCTGGACGGCAAGCGCGCGCTGGAACGCACCCGCCAGATCATCGGCCTGGCCGACGAGCTGACCGAGGACTTCCGCCGCGTGCGCGATGACTTCGAGCAGCTCAACCGCGATTTCCGCGAACGCATCATCGACGACGAGGGCGAGCGCGGCGATGTGCTGTCGCAGCTGTTCGAAGGTGTGGATGTCATTGGCGAAAGTGACGCCGGGCGCAGTTTCCAGGCCTTCTGGCGCCTGCTCAACGACGCCGAACAGAGTGCCCAGCTCGATGCCGCGCTGGAAGCGGTGCTGGCGCGCGGCTTCGCCCGCCGCCTGGACCGCAACGAACGCAACTTCCTGCGCAGCTTCACCAGCACCATGCTCGAGCGCGGTGGCCAGGTGCACGACGTGCTGCAGAACTTCGCGCGCAGCCTGCGCGGCTTCGTGCAGAGCCGTGGCTACCTGGAACAGCGCCGCCTCAACCAGTTGTTGAAGCAGGCGCAGTCCGAAGCGCTGGCCCTGCGCGACGAATTCCCCGCACAGCGCGGCATCGGCCGCGACCTGCAGCTGACCACCAGCCGCCTGCGCTCGTGGTCGCAGTGGAAGCTGCATGATCCGCGCAGCGCCCAGGTCGACGGCAATGTCGAGTACAACGACGCGGCCGCGATCAGCCTGGAGAGCGTCGGCGACCTGGTCGCTTCGTCCGAAATCGACTTCCGCACCCTGCGCCGCGACCTGCACGACCTGCTCGATGCACAGCCGCGGCTCAGCATCGCCCAGGCCCTGTCGCAGCGCGAGGCGCCGCAGGGTCTTGGCAGCGTCATCGGCTATCTGTCGCTGGGCACGCGCTTCGGCAACGTGGTCGCCGGCGAGCAGGAGCTTGCGCAATGGCGTGGTGGCGACGGCCAGGTCCGTCGCGCCCGCATCCCGCTGGTTTGGTTCACCCAGGAGAGACGCCATGAGCTGGCATGAAGATCCCATCGACGCAGCGCAGGCCGACGTGGCGGAAGACGCCTACGAGGCCGAACCGGTGGCGGCCGTGGCGCAGCCCCGCCGTGGCAACGACGTCTATTACCTCGGCGACACCGGGCGCCTGCCGCTGGATGCGCGCCGCGCGCTGTGCCAGCTGCTGATCGGCCCCAGCATCGACCAGCTGCGCCACGCCAAGCTGTGGCCGGCACTGATCCGCAGCGAAGCGGCCATCCGCTCGTCGCTGGCGGACCTGTTCCTGGAACTGGTGCTCGACCGTGACAGCGGCGTGGCGTTCACCCGCCAGGCCGATACCGAAGACGTCGACGCGCCGGTGCTGCTGCGCACCTCGCCGCTGACCTTCATCGACTCGGTGCTGTTGCTGTACCTGCGCCAGCAGCTGGCCGAAGCCGATGCGCGCGGCAACCGCGCGGTGGTCGCCGATGCCGAAATGGCCGAAGCACTGGCCATCTACGAAAAGAACCTGTCCACCGACCGCGCCGGCTTCAACCGCCGCGTCGCCTCGGCGGTGCAGAAGATGAAGGACAACCACATCCTGACCCGCCTCAGCGGCCAGGAAGACCGCCACGAAGTCTCGCCGGCGCTGAAGCTGCTGTTCTCCGCCGAAGACGTGTCCCAGCTCTCGGCGGTCTACCGCCAGCTGCGCGAAACCCCGGCCGCCGAGGCCTGAGAGACCCGACCATCGCATGGCTATCTCCAAGCACACTCCCGCCCTGTTCAACGAAGGCCTGCCGGACCCGCGCCTGCAGCAGTTCCGCATGCGCCGCCTGCAGGTACACAACTGGGGCACCTTCAACGGCCTGACCGAAGTGCCGATCGCCGAGCGCGGCTTCCTGTTCGTCGGACGTTCCGGCTCGGGCAAGTCGACACTGCTCGATGCCATGTCCGCGCTGCTGACGCCGCCGGCCATCGTCGACTTCAACGCTGCCGCGCGTGAAGCCGAGCGCAGCGGCCGCGACCGCAACCTGGTGTCCTACGTGCGTGGCGCGTGGGCTGACCAGCAGGACAGCGGCACCGGCGAAATCGCCACCCAGTACCTGCGCAAGGGCGCCACCTGGACCGCACTGGTGCTGGAATACCGCGCCGGCGACGGCCGCGTGGTCAGCCTGGTGCGCCTGCTGTGGATCTCCGGCAACGGCACCTCGGCCGGTGACGTGCGCAAGCACTACATGATTGCCGAGCGCCCGTTCGACATCGCCAAGGATCTTGGTGGGTTCGACCTGGACCTGCGCAAGCTCAAGCAGAAGCTGTCCGACCTGCACCACTTCGACACCTTCTCCGGCTACGCCGAGCGCTTCCGCGACCTGCTCGGCATCGACAACGAGATGGCGCTGCGCCTGCTGCACAAGACGCAGTCGGCGAAGAACCTGGGCGATCTCAACGTCTTCCTGCGCGACTTCATGCTCGACACGCCGAAGACCTTCGACGCCGCCGAGCGCCTGGTCAGCGACTTCGCCGAGCTCGATGGCGCGCACCAGGCGGTGGTCACCGCCCGTCGCCAGGTGGAGACCCTGCTGCCGGCACGCGCCTACTACAACGACCTGAAGGAAATGCACCGCCGGCGCGGCGACGACGAAGCCCTCAAGCTCGGCGTCGACAGCTTCCGTGAAAGCCGCCGCCAGGCGCTGATCGAAGCGCGCCTGCGCGAGATGGACGTGCGTGACCGCGGCCTGCTTGGCGAAGAAGCCCAGCGCCGTGCCGCACTGGACAATCACACCGAGCGCCTGGCCGAACTGGAACTGCAGCGCCGCCAGCAGGGCGGTGAGCGCATCGAAGAACTGGAACGCGAACAGGGCCGCGCCGAAGCCGAGCGCGACCGCCGCCAGGCCAAGCGCGAGCAGGCAAGCCTGGCCGCGCAGCAGCTGGGGGCCGAACTGCCGGACGACGCACACGGCTTCGCCGAACTGGTCGAGCGCGCACAGAACGAGCTGCAGGACCGCCAGCGCGCCTCTTCGGCGCTGGACGATGCGATCAGCGATCGCCTGGGTGGCAAGCGCGATGACGAGCGCCGCTTCGGCGAAGTCCGTGCGGAACTCGAAGCGATGCAGCGCACGCCCTCCAACATCCCGGCGCCGATGCAGAAGCTGCGCGCGCGCCTGGCCGAGGAAACCGGCATCGCTGAAGCGGCGCTGCCGTTCGTCGGTGAACTGATCCAGGTCCGCTCGGAAGAGCAGGGCTGGCAGGGTGCCATCGAGCGCGTGCTGGGTGGCTTCGCGCTGTCGCTGCTGGTCGACGACAAGCATTACAACGACGTCGCCGAGTGGGTGAACCGTACCCACCTGGGCATGCGCTTCACCTACTACCGCGTGCGCCGCAACGATGATGCGTTCGCCCGTGAGCCGTCGGCGAAGTCGCTGCTGCACAAGCTGGAACTGCGCGAACACGTGTTCGAAAGCTGGCTGCGCCGCGAGCTCGGCAAGCGATTCGACTACGAGTGCGTGGATGCCAAGCAGCTGCGCAACGTCGACCGCGGCATCACCCGCGAAGGCCAGGTCAAGCATCCGGGCGACCGTTTCGAGAAGGATGACCGCAGTGCGGTGGGCGACCGCCGTCGCTGGATCCTCGGTTTCAACAACCACGACAAGGTGGGCGCCTTCGAGCGCGAAGCTCAGGAACTGGCCAAGCGCATCGCCAGCTGCGAGACCGACATCGCGCGCCTGCGTGGACAGCGTGACCGCGACAACGAACGCCGCCTGGCCTGCCACGAGCTGGTCAGCATCAGCTGGAACGAGATCGACATCGCCGCCCCGCAGCAGCGCCTGAGCGACATCGAGGCCACGCTGCGCGACCTGCGCGAAGGCAATGCCGACCTCGCCAAGCTGGCCAAGCAGATTGACGCCGTGCGCGCCGACATCGAGCAGGCCCGCCGCACCTATGAAGACGTCCGCGTCGAGCGCGGGCAGCTGGTCAAGGAACGCGACCGCCTGGACCGCGCGCGCCAGCAGAGCCGTGCGCTGGTGCTGCCGAGCCTGGCCCAGGAGCAGGAAGCCGGCCTTGCCGAGCGCCTGCAGGAGCAGGGTCCGCTCAGCCTGGAAACGCTGGAAGCGCACATGCGCCAGGTCAGCAACGCGCTGAACGAGCAGCTGTCGTCCTCGCAGCAGGACCTCAACCGCATCGAGAACCAGCTGATCGGCTGCTTCCGTCGCTTCATCCAGCAATGGCCGGAGGAATCGGGCGACTTCACCGTGTCGGTGGCCTCGGCCGAGGACTTCCTCGCACGCCTCGAACGACTGGAGCGCGATGGCCTGCCGCAGCACGAAGAGCGCTTCTTCGATCTGCTGCAGAACCAGAGCAAGAACAACCTGCTGGCCCTGCAGCGCCACAGCGCCGAGGCCCGCAAGTCGATCGGCCAGCGCCTGGACGAAGTGAACGCCAGCCTGGAACAGGTGCCGTTCAACCGCGGTACGTTGCTGACCATCGAACTGAGCGACCGTCGTCTGCCGGAAGTGGGCGAGTTCCAGCTGCAGCTGCGCGAAGTGCTGTCGCAGCAGCAGACCGAGCAGCGCGAGCTGGCCGAATCGCAGTTCACCGTGCTGCGCCAGCTGGTCAACCGCCTGGGCTCGCAGGAAGGCGAGGACAAGCGTTGGCGGGAGCTGGTGCTGGACGTGCGCATGCACGTGGAGTTCATCGGCGTCGAGCTGGATGCGGAAACGCGCCAGCAGGTCGAGATCTACCGCAGCGGCGCCGGCAAGTCCGGTGGCCAGCGCCAGAAACTGGCTACCACCTGCCTGGCCGCGGCGCTGCGCTACCAGCTCGGCGGTGCTGACAGCCAGCTGCCCAGCTACGCCGCGGTCGTGCTCGACGAAGCCTTCGACAAGGCCGACAACGAGTTCACCGCGCTGGCAATGAACATCTTCGACAACTTCGGCTTCCAGATGGTGGTTGCCACCCCGCTGAAGTCGGTGATGACGCTGGAACCGTTCATCGGCGGCGCCTGCTTCGTCGAAATCAGCGGTCGCCACGACTCCGGCGTGCTGTTGATCGAGTACGACGAGGAAGGCAAGCGCCTGAAGCTGCCCGAGCGCAGCCGCCAGCAGGCCAACGAACCGGAAGAAGCCGAGGTCTGACCTGGCCGATTGAAGGGGGATGCCGGCCAGCGGCCGGCACTACATGGGCGGGGTTCATGACCCGATCGGATGGGGAATGCCGGCCAGCGGCCGGCACTGCTCATGGGCGGGGTTCATGACCCGATCGGATGGGGAATGCCGGCCAGCGGCCGGCACTGCTCATGGGCGGGGTTCATGACCTGATCGGATGGGGATGCCGGCCAGCGGCCGGCACTACCCATGGGCGGGGTTCATGACCCGGTAGTGCCGGCCGCTGGCCGGCAACCGCGTTCACGCAGCGCGGAACGTATCCCACGCCATCCGCGCGATCAGCACCACCACCAGCCCCACGAACAGCTTGCGGATGAACGGCGTGCCGCCCTTCAGCGCCAGGCGCGTGCCCACCACCGAACCGATGATGTTGGCCGCCGCCATCGGCAGCGCGAACAGCCACAGGATGTTGCCGGTCGGCACGAAGAACGAGATCGCCGCCACATTCGTCGCCAGGTTCACCACCTTTGATGCCGCCGAGGCGCGCAGGAAATCCAGCCCGAAGAAGCGCACGAACAGGAAGATCAGGAAGCTGCCGGTGCCCGGCCCGAAGAAGCCGTCGTAGAAGCCGATCGCCGCACCGATCGCCAGCGCGATCACCAGTTCGCGGCGACCGATCTCCTGCGGACGGTGCAGCGCGCCGAAGTCCTTCTTCCACAGTGTGTAGGCCAGCATCGCGACCAGCAGCACCAGCACCAGTGGGCGCACCGCGTCCTTGGGCAGCAGGCTTACCGCGGTGGCGCCGGCGAAGGAGAAGATGAAGGCCGTGCCGGCCGCGAACAACACCGGCTTCCACGGGAAGCGCACGTTGCGCGCATAGCGCCAGGCGGCCGCACCGGTACCGAACATCGAACTGAACTTGTTGGTACCAAACAGCATCGCCGGCGTCTGCTGCGGCAGCACCGTGAACAGGCCAGGCAGCTGCACCAGCCCACCGCCACCGACGGCGGCATCGACCAGCCCGGCGATGAAGGCGATGACCACCAGCCACCACAACTCAGGGGGAACCAGTTCCAGCACGGCGATCAATCGATATGGGGGCGCGACAGCATACGCCTGTCCTGCACTGGTTGACCGGTGCCCCGCGTGGATCCATCCGCACAACCCGGCGACAATGTCCGCATGAGCCGAAAACCCACCGATCCCTGCCCCTGCGGCCTTCCCGCCGAGTACGCCGCCTGCTGTGGCCGTTTCCATGCCGGTGAGGCCGCCCCCGATGCCGAGCGCCTGATGCGATCACGTTACAGCGCCTATGTGCGGGGGCTGGCGGACTATCTGCGCCAGAGCTGGCATCCGGATACCCGTCCGGCCGAGTTGTCGCTGGATGATGCGCCCGGCCAGCGTACGCATTGGCTGGGCCTGACCGTGCACGAGCACACCGTCACCGGCGCCGACAGCGCCGAGGTGCGCTTCACCGCCCGCTACCGCGTGGGCGGCGGCAGCGCGGTGAAGATGGCCGAGCACAGCCGCTTCCTGCGCGTCGACGGCCGCTGGTACTACCTCGACGCGGTGTGAGCCTCAGCCGCCGCGTGCCGCCAGCACGCGCTGGCCGGCATGCGCGCGGACCTGGTTACGGCCACCGTCCTTGGCTGCGTACAGCGCCTGGTCGGCGGCCTTGATCACTGCCGCTGGCCGCTCATCCACGCGGCTGTCTGCCAGCCCGATGCTCACCGTCACCTGCACTGTCTGCCCGCTTCCGCCGCGTCCGCGCTGCCGGCGCCCCGTTTCATCGTCGCGGCTGCGTGTGCTCCGGTCGCGCAGCTGCATGCGGGTGTCCTCGATGGTCTGCCGCAGCGCCTCGACTGCATCCACGCAGGCCGCTGCGGGACGATCCAGGAACACCACCGCGAACTCCTCGCCGCCATAGCGGAACGCCCGGCCACCATCGCCCACCCGGCCCAGGCGCGAGGCCACCAGGCGCAGCACATCGTCGCCGGTGTCGTGGCCGTGGGTGTCGTTGAACGACTTGAAGTGGTCCACGTCCACCATCGCGATGCTGTAGGTGCCGCGCGCCCGCTGCAGGGTCTCATTGAAGGCGCGGCGCCCCGGCAGGCCGGTCAGCTCATCGCGGAAGGCCATATGGAAGGACTCCTGCAGCATCGCGCCCAGCATCAGCAGCAGGGCCGCACTGGCCAGTGCCGGCAGCAGCACCGGCTGCAGGAACACCCGTGGCAGCATCCACCACAGGCACAGCAGGGCCAGCAGCATCGCCGTGTGCAACGGGCGCGGATGCCGCCAGGCCTGCCAGCCCAGCGCGGCGGTTGCCAGCAGGAACAGCAGCGCTGGCAGCTGTGCCAGCGCGTTCCAGTCGGCCGGAATCCAGCTCCAGTGGCGGTTGGACAGCAGATCGTGCATGCCCCGGGGTTGCTGCGTGGCCAGCAGCAGGAAGATCATCAGCGCGGCGCCACTGGCAACACCCCGCAGCAGCAGGTCGCGGCGGCGGCGGCCGCGCTCGGGCCACAATGCCAGGCCCGCGAACAGCAAGGGCAACCAGGCCGAAATGGCATGGAAGCGCAGCGGTGTCAGCGCCGTGACATGGCCGCTGTGCAGGTAGCCGCCCACGTCCTGGTGCAGCAGCGCGAACACGACCGCCACCACCAGCAGCAGGCAGAGCGTACGCACCTGGTGGTAGAGCAGGGCAAGGCCGGCGCCGAGGCAGGCCAGCAGCCAGGGCAGGATGCGTTGGGCCGGGCTGGCAACGTCTTCGTTGCCCAGTGCTGCCCACAGCACCACGGCAACCAGCACGGCGGGCAGCACGAACAGGTAATGCGCAGGCTGGCGGAGCGGATGCAGGGGCAAGCAGGAATTCCAGCGCGGTGACGACGCGGCCGCAGCATTGCCGTTAGCGGCGTTCGCACCGGCTTCTTGAATGCGGGATGGTCACGCATGTGAACGCGTTGACGTCGAACGATGACATCGCACTCACCCTCTTGCGCAGATGCTGCCCGGATGGACAGCGTAGCCACCGCCGTCGCTGCCCCGCAGCGCGATCTCGCCCGCCAGTACGCATGTGTGCGGAACCGCAGCATGCACCTGGCAGCCCCCCTCAGCGCCGAAGATGCCATGCTGCAGAGCATGGCCGATGCCAGCCCGAGCAAATGGCACCTGGCCCACACCACCTGGTTCTTCGAACGCTTCGTGCTGGCCGGCTTCCCACCTGCACCGGCGCATGACCCTGCCTGGGACTACCTGTTCAACAGCTACTACAAGAGCCTCGGCCCGGCGCATGCCCGGCCGCAGCGTGGGCTGCTGTCGCGGCCATCGCTGCAGCAGGTGCGCGACTACCGCCAGCAGGTCGATGCACAGGTGCAATCGCGGCTGGCGGCAGGCGACCTTGATGAGCAGGCACTGCAGCACCTGCAGTTGGGCCTGCAGCACGAACAGCAGCACCAGGAACTGCTGCTCACCGACATCAAGCACGCGTTCTGGTGCAATCCGTTGCAGCCGGCCTACCGCGAGGACCTGCAGCCTGCAACCAGCGCTGCCAGTGCGCAGGGCTGGATCGAGTCGCCCGAGCGCATCGTCACCATCGGCGCCGCAGCCTGGCCGCAGCACACCGCCTTCGCCTACGACAACGAATCGCCGGCGCATCGCGTGCTGCTCCCCGCGCACGCACTGGCCGAGCGCCCCGTCAGCAATGCCGAGTACCGCGCCTTCATCGACGCCGGTGGCTACCGCGAACCGCGCTGGTGGCTCAGCGAAGGCTGGGCGCTGCGCGAAGCCGAGGGCTGGCAGCACCCGCTGTACTGGGATGACGCCCTGCAGCGCGAGTACACCCTGGGCGGTTGGCGCGAACTGGATCCGCATGCGCCGGTCTGCCACCTCAGCTACTACGAGGCCGATGCCTGCGCCCGCTGGGCCGGTGCGCGCCTGCCCAGCGAGTTCGAGTGGGAGGCTGCCGCCGCAACGCTGCCGCCTCGCGGTCATTTTGCCGATGACGATCGGCTGCACCCGCAGGCTGCAGGGGGCAGTGGACTACGTCAGCTGTTCGGCGATGTATGGGAATGGACCCACAGCGCGTATGGCGCCTACCCGGGCTTCCGCCCTTTCGCCGGCAACCTCGGTGAATACAACGGCAAGTTCATGTGCGGGCAATGGGTGCTGCGCGGTGGCAGCTGCGCCACGCCGCGTGGCCACGTGCGTGCCAGCTACCGCAACTTCTTCATGCCCCCGGCGCGTTGGCAGTTCTCCGGGCTGCGCCTGGCCAGGGACCTCGCATGAGTACGGTGCACGACGCACTGCAGGCGCTGACCGATCTCACCCCCAGCCGCCAGCAGATCCTCACCGACGTGGTGGCCGGGTTGTCGCGCACGCCGCGCCAGCTGCCGTCCAAGTACTTCTACGATGCGCGCGGCTCGCGCCTGTTCGAGCAGATCACGCAGACCGCCGAGTACTACCCCACGCGCACCGAGCTGGCCCTGCTTTCACGGGTACTGCCGGACATCGCCCGAAGCGTCGGGCCGCACCTGCACGTGGTGGAACTGGGCAGCGGCAGTGGCCGCAAGACCGCGTTGCTGCTGGCCGCCCTGCACGACCCGGTGGCCTACACGCCCATTGAAATCTCGCGTGCCGCGCTGCTGTCCAGCATCGACCACCTGGCCCCGGCGCTGCCCGAGGTGGAGATGCTGCCGGTCTGTGCCGACTTTACCCGTCCCGTCGCCGTACCCATGCCCGAACGCGAACCCGCGCGACGGCTGCTGTTCTTCCCCGGTTCCACGCTGGGCAACTTTGAAGGCGAAGACGCGGTCGCGCTGCTGCGCGCGATGCGCCAGACGATGGGCCGCGACGGCCTGGCTCTGGTCGGCATCGACCTGCACAAGAATCCGGCGCTTATCGAAGCAGCCTACAACGATGCGCAGGGCGTCACCGCCGCATTCACCCTCAACCTGCTGGCCCGGCTCAATCGCGAGATCGGCAGCGACTTCGATCTCGACGGATTCCGTCACCGCGCCCGTTACAGCACCGCGCGGCTGCGCATCGAGACCGATCTGGTCAGCCAGCGGGCACAGGACGTCCATCTGGATGGCCGGACCTTCCATTTCGAGGCCGACGAACCGATCCGCGTCGAATACAGCCATAAGTACACCGACGAGAGCTTCGAAGCGCTGCTGCAGCCGGCTGGCCTGCAGGTCATGCAGCGCTGGGATGCTGAAGGCCCGGCCTATGGCCTGCGCCTGTTGCGTGCCATCTAGGGCGGACGGCCAGCCGGTACCGCTTCAGGTTCAGCAGCACCGCTACCCCTAAGATGGCCGTGCAACGGCAACACGGAGGACGCCATGCCCATTCTGACCACGCTCGGCCTGGCGGCCGCTCTTGCCTCGGCGCCGACAGCGCCCGCCGCTCCTGCCGGCGACATCGATCCGGCGTTCAGCCGCTGCCTGTCGGGCCTGCAGGCCACCGCTGTGACACAAGGCATCAGTCCCGACCGTTTCAACGCGATCACCGCCGGCCTCACCCCGGACCCCAGCGTGCTCGGCCTGCTTGATGCGCAGCCGGAATTCACCACGCCGATCTGGGACTACCTGGCCGCGCTGGTCGATCGCCAGCGCGTGGCTGATGGCCGCGCCCTGCTGCAGCAGCACCGCGACCTGCTCGATCGCGTGTCGGCGCAGTACGGCGTCGATCCGGCCACTATCGTCGCGGTCTGGGGCGTGGAGAGCGACTACGGCCGCGTGTTCGGCAAGCGCCCGCTGCTGCAGTCATTGGCCACGCTGTCCTGCGCCGGCCGTCGCCAACCCTTCTTCCGCGGTGAACTGCTGGCGCTGCTCAAGCTGATCAACCGCGGCGACCTGCAGGCCCAGGGGCTCACCGGCTCTTGGGCCGGTGCCTTCGGGCATACGCAGTTCATGCCCAGCACCTATGCACGCATCGCCGTGGACGGTGATGGCGATGGCCGCCGCGATCTGGTCGGCAGCATTCCCGATGCACTGGCCTCCACCGCCAACTACCTCAAGCGCGCCGGCTGGCGCAGCGGCGAGCCGTGGGGCATGGAAGTCCGCGTTCCTGCGGGCTTCAACGCCAGCCAGGCCGGCCGCACCCAGCGTCGCGCCCTGGCCGACTGGCGTGCGCAGGGCGTGACTGCGCTGGATGGCAGCGTGTTGGCTCCAGCCAACCTGCCGGCGGATGCGCGCGCCGCGCTGCTGCTGCCGGCCGGCAACAAGGGCCCGGCATTGCTGGTGTTCCGCAACTACGACGCGATCTACAGCTACAACGCCGCCGAAAGCTATGCGCTGGCGATCGCGACGCTGGCTGACCAATTGCGTGGTGGCAACGGGTTGGCCACCGCCTGGCCGACCGATGACCCGGGCCTGGGCCGCGATGAGCGCCGCCAGCTGCAGACCCTGCTGCTGGCCCGCGGCCACGATATCGGTGCCGCCGACGGCATGATCGGTACCGCCACGCGCCGCGCGATCCAGGTAGAACAGCAGCGCCTGGGCTGGAGCGAGGTGGATGGCCGCGCAGGCCAGCGCATCCTGCGCACGCTGCAGGAAGAGGCGGCCGCCATCGCACCCGCTGGGCAGAAAGCCTTGCCGGCGGCACGTTGACCGCGACATCATCGCCGCGGTCTTCAAGGAGCGTCATCGCATGCAGTCGAATCCGGACATCAGCACCGGCCTGTATCACGGCCTGGAGGCCTGGCAGGTGCGAACCGCCAACGCCACGGCGGTCGTCAGCGTGTTCGGCGGCCAGCTGCTGTCGTTCATTCCTGATGGGCAGCCCGATCTGCTGTGGCTTTCGCCCACGCGCGCCGAGCTGCCCACGCCCATCCGCGGTGGCGTCCCGGTGTGCTGGCCGTGGTTCGGTCGCCAGGGCCAGAGTGCCGATGTACCGGCGCATGGCCTGGTACGTACCGCGCGCTGGGAGCTTCTGCAGGCCAGCCAGCGTGATGATGGCGAGGTCGAGCTGCAGTTGGCGCCTGCGCCCGGCGCCGATCACGGCCTGCGCCTGCAGATGCAGCTGCGCATCGGCCGCCAGCTGCGCCAGCAGCTGGTCACCGAGAACACCGGAACCTCGCCGGTGACCTTCACCCAGGCCCTGCACAGCTATTTCCGGGTGGGCGATGCCAAGCGGGTCGAGGTCGAGGGCCTTGACGGCCTGCAGTACCTGGACAAGTACGAGGACTATGCGCAGCTGCGCCTGCAACAGGGACCGTGGTCATTGCGCGATCCACGTGATCCCGGTCGCAGCGATCGCATCTACACCGGTGCCGGCGGCCATTACGTGCTGCATGATCCCGTACTGCAGCGGCGGATCGAGATCCGCAGCGAAGGCAGCCAGACGCTGGTGGTCTGGAATCCGGGCGCCGAGGCGGCAGCCAGGATGGCCGATGTCGGCGAGGGCTGGCGCGATTACGTATGCCTGGAAGTGGCCAACGCAGGCCCTGAGCAGATTACGCTTGCGGCGGGTGCGCGCCATCAACTGGTGCAGACCCTGGGCAGTACCGCGCTGTAGGCGCGGGCAGCGATTTCAGTTTGTCGATGCAGGTAGCAAGGACGGAAAAACATGCAGGAAGCACAATGGTGGTACGCCAATGGCAGGCAGAGCAGTGGGCCGGTGGATCTGGCCGGTCTTCGCCAGCTGCAGCAGGAAGGGACGGTTACGGCGCGCACCCTGCTCTGGTGCGAAGGCATGCCCTCATGGCGGCCGTTGGCGGAACTGGAGCAGGCTTCCACCCCCGTCGAGGTGGCTCCGGCCCTGGATATCGACGCAGCCCCTGCGGTTGAGGGCATCGCGCCGGATGTCGGCGATCCGTCCGATCCCTATCGTGCGCCGGCCGCCGCACCGGACAGGGCTGCGGCTGCCGGGCTGGAGGGCGAGATGGCCTTGTACGCCAGCGTGGTCGGCGGCAACTTCCCGATCTATCGCCAGCGCTGGCGGCTGGATCAGGGCGTTGCGACGGGCAGTGGCACCTGGCATTGGCCGGCCTTCCTGCTCGGGCTGATCTGGATGATGTACCGCAGGATGTACCGCCTGGCGGCGATGTGGGCTGGCCTGCTGCTGCTGATCAGCGTGGTGGAGACCTGGCTGGATGTGCCGGATGGCCTGTCGCTGGTCATCACCTTCGCGCTGAGCATCACCACCGGCATCTTTGGCAACAGCTGGTACCTGGCGCACTGCCAGCGCCTGATCGCCCAGGCCCGTGCCGTCACCGGCGACGATGATGCACGGCTGCGCAGCGAGCTGACCGCGCGTGGCGGCACCAGCGTGGTCGCCACACTGATCGCCATCGTCATCGCGGTGGCGCTGAGCATCGTCGGCGCCGCATTGGCCGGGTAGGGTGGGTCAGCGGTCCTGACGGGGCCGCAGCACCAGCAGGCACAGCGCACCGGCCACCAGGCCCCAGAACGCCGAGCCGATGCCGGCCAGTGAGACGCCCGAGGCGGTGACCAGGAAGGTGACCAGTGCCGCCTCGCGGTCCCGCTCTACCGCCAGCGCACTGGCCAGGCTGTTGGCGATGGTGCCGAACAGCGCGATACCGGCCACGCAGGCCACCAGCTCCTTGGGGAAGGCAGCGAACAGTGCGGCCACGGTGGCACCGAACAGTCCGATGACGATGTAGAAGGCACCTGCCGCCATGGCGGCGGTATAGCGTCGTGCCGGGTCCTCATGGGCATCACGGCCCATGCAGATCGCGGCGGTGATTGCCGCCAGGTTCAGCGCGTACGCACCGAACGGCGCCAGTAGTGTATTGACCACACCGATCCAGCCGATCAGCGGCGACACCGGGGCGTCGTATCCGGATGCCCGCATCACCGCCACGCCCGGAATGTTCTGCGAGGCCATGGTGACCACGAACAGGGGCAGGGCGATGCCGGCCACCGCGGTCCAGGACAGGGATGGGGTCACCCATTGCGGTACCGCCAGTTGCAGCTGCACCTGCTGTGCGTGCAGCAGGCCACGGCTGGCCGCAACCGCGATGCCGACCAACAGGGTGGCGATGACCGCATAGCGCGGGAACAGGCGGCGTCCGGCCAGCCACGTGGCGAACATGGCCAGCGCCAGTACCAGCTGGGTGTTCATGGCCACGAACACGTCCAGACCGAAGCGCAGCAGCACCCCGGCCAGCATGCCGGCGGCCAGCGCCATCGGTACCCGTTGCATCAACCGGGCGAAGATGCCGGAGAAGCCAGCCAGCATGCCCAGAACCGCAGCGAGCAGGAATGCACCGGTGGCCTCGGAAAGAGATGCGCCGCCGGCACCGACCACCAGCATCGCCGCGCCCGGTGTCGACCATGCGGTCACCACCGGTACCCGATAGCGCAGTGACAGCCCGATGCAGGTGACACCCATGCCCAGTCCCAGTGCCCACATCCATGAGGCGATCTGCGCCTGGTTGGCACCGACAGCTTGTGCAGCCTGGAACACGATGACGGCCGAACTGGCGAAGCCGACCAGCACAGTAATGAAGCCGGCAACGAGGGCCGGTACTGAAAGGTCGCGCCACCACGCTTGCCGCACCTGCATGTTCATTGCCGTCTCTCCACTGTGCATCCGTGCATTGATAGCCCTTGTGGCGTTGACCGCGCAACGCGCGGTCAACGCCACAGTGATCTTCGAGCGTATGCCATGCGTGACGTTGCCTTGGTTCTGTCATCACCCTGCAAAAAAATGCTTGACGAAATCTGCAGGATCTCTAGAATTCGCTCCCTTGCTGCAGCGCACCGCTTCTTCGGAAACGGCACGCAAACAGCAACGCCACCACCGACGAACGAGATGATCGAACGAAGGTGTTGACGGACTCGAAAAGTCCGGCATAATAGGCGGCTCGCAACGACGAAAGGCCTTCGGGTCCAACGCCGAAGCAGCATCGGCAACAACGTCCACCCCGGTGAGACGGCCTTGAAAAAAGGTGTTGACGAAGCGGAAAAGCCGGCTATAATGGGCGGCTTCGCTACGAAGGAAACTTCGCAGCACACGGGAACGGCGCTGAGGCCACTTCCCTCGATCTTTGAAAGTATGCGCAGGTATCTTGTGAAGGCGCCTGCAGGAAGGATGATTGTCCATCTTGCAGACGTTTGATCAAGCAACT
>NZ_JCAFUR010000018.1:0-60198 GCF_059371575.1 Stenotrophomonas sp. YJH_SMC_4 | reverse complement strand
GGTAGTGCCGGCCGCTGGCCGGCAATCCATAGCCCCGGTAGTGCCGGCCGCTGGCCGGCAATCCATAGCCCCGGTAGTGCCGGCCGCTGGCCGGCAATCCATAGCCCCGGTAGTGCCGGCCGCTGGCCGGCAATCCATAGTCCCGGTAGTGCCGGCCGCTGGCCGGCAACCTCATTCAACTTCAGACATCTCCCAACACCCATCGAGGCATGGCCTGACAGCCAATACCCCATGATCGACCCACCATGGCGCATGAGCAGCCATCGCCTCCGCCTGGGCCGTCACTCGATCATCGGCCAGTCCTACGTTCTGACAACCACGACACACCAGCGCCGCCGGCTCTTTGAAAGCGAAGCTGCAGCAGCATGTGTAATCGACCAGTTCCACTACATGGAACAGCGCGGGCTCGTACAGTCACACGCATGGGTCGTCATGCCGGATCACGTCCACTGGATGTTCGAGCTGCGCGCAGCTCACCTTCCCGACATCGCGCGCCGGATGAAATCGTCGAGCGCGCTCGCCCTGAATCGCCTGGTGGGGCGTCGATGTACGGTCTGGCAGTCTGGCTACTTTGATCATGCAGTGAGGGCGGAGGAGTCGCTGGCGCAGCAAGCGCTGTACATCCTGGGGAATCCGGTGCGCGCCGGTCTTGCTGGGCAGATTGGCGAGTATCCGTATGCATGGTCGGTCTGGTTGTGATGCCGGCCAGCGGCCGGCACTACCACAGCAAGGGCGAAGCGCAGCGCAGCTCAGATTGCGTTCCGGCGCACAGAGCACCCTCGACGGTAGTGCCGGCCGATGGCCGGCAACCCCATGACCCACGCGGAGATGCATAGCTGCCGGCCAGCGGCCGGCACTACCAGTCAATGTTCAGCACGGCCATTCGCTGTTCAGCGCCGCTTTCGCGCGCGTCGGCGATGGTCGGTCTGGTTGTGATGCCGGCCAGCGGCCGGCACTACCAAAGCAAAGGCGAAGCGCAGCGCAGATTGCGTTCCGGCGCACAGAGCACCCTCGGTGGTAGTGCCGGCCGCTGGCCGGCAACCTCATGACCTGCGCGGAGTTGCATGGCTGCCGGCCAGCGGCCGGCACTACCAGTCAATGTTCAGCACGGCCATTCGCTGTTCAGCGCCGCTTGCGCGCGCGTCGGCGATGGTCGGTCCGGTTTGATGCCGGCCAGCGGCCGGCACTACCACAGCAAAGCCGAAGCGCAGCGCAGATTGCGTTCCGGCGCACAGAGCACCCTCGGTGGTAGTGCCGGCCGCTGGCCGGCAACCTCATGACCTGCGCGGAGTTGCCTGGCTGCCGGCCAGCGGCCGGCACTACCAGTCAATGTTCAGCACGGCCATTCGCTGCTCAGCGCCGCTTGCGCGCGCTTCGGCCGTGGTCGGTCCGGTTTGATGCCGGCCAGCGGCCGGCACTACCAGTCAATGTTCAGCGCGGCTTGCGTGTCCGCTTCGGCTTCGCGGTATCTGCACCGCTGGCGGCGCCGTCCTGCAGCGCCTGCAGCCACGACAACGTATCCACATAGTCGATGAAGTGCCGCAGGTAGCCGGGACTGGTGGCCTGCATCGTGTCCAGCATGCGCTGCACCAGCACCGCCGAGTTCAGCGGGCCGCCGTCGGCCGGGGCCTCGGTGCGCAGTGAGCGGCGCACCTGCAGTTCGCTGCGCAGCTCCGACCACTCGCGCTGCACCTGCTGCAGCATCGGCACCTGCGGGTAATGCGGCAGCGAGCGCGACCCCGCATCGAGGTCGCGCACCAGTGCGCGCAGGCCTTCCAGCGCTGGCGGCTTACTTGGCATCCGGGGCCCTGGGCTTGGGAATCGGCGCGATCTCCACGCGGCGGTTGCGTGCGCGGCCTTCCTCATTGGCATTGGAACTGACCGGCTGCTCGCTGCCGAACGCGGCGGCGAACACGGCGTCAGCCGGTACGCCATCGGCGATCAGGGTGCGGGTTACGGTCAGCGAGCGCTGCGCGGACAGCTCCCAGTTGTCGGCGAAACGCCGGTTGCCTTCGCGCACCGGTGCGTCATCGGTGAAGCCGCTGACCATCAGGATCTCTTCGCGGCTGCCCAGATAGGCGGCCAGCGGTGCGGCCAGGCTGCGCAGCAGCTCCTGGCCTTCCGGCTGCAGCTGGTCGGAGTTCAGCGCGAACAGCACGCTGCCGCTGATGCCGATGCGGCCATCCACCAGCGTCACGCGACCGGCGGCCAACGGGCCCGCCAGCGCCTGTTCGAGGGTCTGCAGGCGCTTGGCTTCGGCCTGGCGCTGCTTCACTTCCTGGTCCAGCCGCTGCGACAGCTCCAGCTGCACCGCGACCACACCGACCAGTATCAGCACGAACGCGCCCAGTAGCACCGACATCAGGTCGCCGAAGGCGGCCCAGATCGGGGCATGCGAGCCGCCATCGACCTCCAGCTCGTCGCTCATGCGCTGCCGGCCTTGCCGCGGCGCGCGGCCAGCTGCTGCAGTTCTTCCATCACCTGCTTCTGCGACAGCAGGCTGAGGTCGACCACCTCGCGCGCCTGCGCCACGTAGTAGGCCAGCTGCTCGTCGCTGCGGGCCAGCGAGGCATCCACTGCGCCGCCGATCTGTTCCAGGCGGCCGGACAGCTCGGTGGAGGCGCTGCCGAACTGCGCGACCGCTTCGCCGAAGCTGCTGGCCAGCTGGCCGACTTCACCGGCGCTGCCGTGGAGCGCTGCGGCGATACCGTCCAGCTTTCCGGTCTCGGCAGCGATATGGTCGGTGAAGCGGTTGCCAACGCGTTCCAGCAACTCGGCCGAGCCACCGACCAGTGCGTCCACAGCGGTGCGCTGTTCGTGCGAGGCATGGTTGATCGCATCCAGCAGGGTCTGCACGGTGGCCAGCAGGCGTCCGCGCTCCTCCAGCATCGCGTTGTCACGCACCAGGCTCTCGGACAGCGTGCTGCGCAGCTCGTTGATGACGTCGGCTGCGGCCTTGGGCGCGGCGGCGGCGGTCTGCAGCAGGGTGGACACTTCGGCCAGCGTGGCGCTGGCCTGTGCGCGACCATTCTCGCCGATCTGCTGTGCGGTCTCCGCCAGCGTGTCGCAGACGCGCTGCTGCTGCGCGGCCAGGCGTTCGCCATTGGCCTGCAGGCGCTCGGCCAGCTCGGTGGAAACGTGCTGCAGAGCATCGCTCCAGCGCTGCAGGCGCTGTTCGTCGCCGGCCTGCAGCTGCGCCTGCAGGGCGGCGTGGGCCTGCTGCAACTCGGCGCTGACCGCGTCCCAGCGCGCCTGGCGTTGCTGCTCGCGGCTGTCCAGGCTGGCCTGCAGTTCGGCGTGCGCGGTCGCGGCGCTGGCCTGCGCGGCCTGCCACTGCTGCGAGCGCTGCGCTTCATGATCCTGCAGCAGCGACTGGCTGGCGCTGTGCTGCTGCTCCAGTGCCTGCAGCAGCGCCTGCGCACGCGCGTCCAGATGCTCGCTGGCGGCGATCAACGCCTGCTGCTGACGTTCGACCAGCGCAGTATTCAGGGCCTGCTGCTGTTCGGCGGCAGCACGCAAGGCCTCCGCATTGTCCTGTGCATCGGCCTGCAGGCGCTCGCCGATACGTGTGACCAGCGCTTCGGCATGCGTGGCCTGGCCATCGCTGAAGGCCTGCAGGTGCTGGCGCAGGTCGCTCACCAGTGCCTGCTGTGCCTGGGTCTGTTCACTCACCACCTTGGCCCAGCTGGCCTCGGTTGCGACGCGGCTGCGCTCGAAACCGTCGCTCAGGCCGGCCAGCTGCTGCTGCACGGCCTGCTCGACGCGGGCATGCAGTGCTTCGCCGTGATGGGCCAGGCCAGCCAGGGTGGTCTCGGCCATCGGCTGCAGCGCGCCACCGATGGCGGCGGCGCTGGCTTCAGCCCCTTCGCGCAGCGACTGCTGCAGCGAGACCGCCAGGCGTTCCTGCAGTGCCTGGCTCTGGGTCAGGAACTCGGCCTGGCCGGCCAGTAGGCGCTCATTGGCGGCCGCACTGTGCTGTTCAAAGGTGCTGGTCATCGCCTGCAGGCGGTCGACCAGCGCCGGCAGCGCCGCGGACTGTGCCTGCAGCAGGCGCAGCGACTCGGCGCGCTGCCAGGCCTGCGAGTACGGATGCAGGTCGCCGGAAATGGCGCGATCCAGCTGCTGCACGGCCTGCAGGCGGTCACGACGCAGCAGCGCCGCCAGCAGGCCTAGCATGGCCGAGCTGGCCACACCGGCGATCGAGGTGCCGAATGCCACCGCCAGGCCCTGCACCGGCGAGGCCAGCGAGCCGCGGATCGCGGCCATGTCGGTCGCGCTCTGCAGGGCCAGTCCGGTGCCACGCAGCGTGTCCATCATGCCCAGCAGGGTGCCGAGCATGCCCAGCAGCACCAGCAGGCCGACCAGGTAAGGGGTCAGCACCGGAGCGGGCAGGGCAGTGCGCTCGCCCTCCACGCGCAGGCGCACGGCATTGCGCAGGCCTGCGGGCACGCGCTCCAGCCAGGGAGTGAGGCTCTCCTTCGCACTGGACAGGTCGTTCAGTGCACTGCGCAGGCCGTTGCTGGCCTGGCGGTAGCGGTACAGCTCCACGCCACCGGCGATGTAGCAGGCCGCGATGATCGCCGCCACCGCTGCACCCAGCGGATGCACCGAAACATAGCCAATGCCGATCCAGCACACGGCCAGCAGGCCGACAAGGAAAACAACGACATGGAAAGCAGTTCTGGACATGGTGTTCCGGTCAGTGGGAGCGCAGGGCGTCTTGCAGCCCTTCGATCGGGTGGAAGCGCAGCTGCAGCTCGGCGAGCAGCAGGGTGCGCATGTCATGGCGGAAGGCCGCGCGCCAGCCGGGCTGGCCGTGCACGCGTTCAAAACGGGCGCCGAGCACGGCCGGCGCAGTGGCCAGCAGGCTGTGCTCGCGCGGGGTGAGGGTCTGTTCCATCACCGCGTCGACCTCGGCCAGCCGCGCCAGCTCGGGCGAAACCTGCACCAGCTGGTCGCGCAGGCGGCCGCGCAAGCGCCCGGTGGCGGTCTGGATGGCCTGCTGCAGTACCCGGTAGCGCTGGCGCAGCGAGGCGAAGTTGGGTGCAGCGGCAGCTTCGGCCAGATCCAGCAGGCGCTCGGCCTCGGCGTCCTCACTGATCGAGGCCAGCAGGCTGGCGTGCGCCTGGACGCAGTCGGCCAGCACATCCTCGACGGCTTCGGCGCCTTCACCGGGCTCGGGCAGGCGTCCGCCGAGCGCCCCGGACAGGGCCACGGCACGGCTCCAGTCCACCCACTGGCCGAGCCGATCGGTCAGGGCGGGACTGCTGGCCGGCATCGCGCCGTCGCTGAGACGGGCGAGCAGGCGGAGGAACTCCGGTCCACCCAGGACCGGCTGCGCTGCGTTCGCCATCAAGGGGTGAGGGGCCAAAAACCGTTGATTTTACAACCAGATGACCCGGCCTGGATGAAGGCGGGGCCGGGGGAGGGGACCCGCAGGCGCGACAAGGCTTAGAATGACCGGCTGCACCCATCCCGTTCGACCCCTGGAGTACCCAATGACCGTTGCGCAGTTCTACCCGATCGGCACCCCCGGACAGCCCTGGGGCGACGCGGAACGCGCACAGTGGCGGGCCCGCCAGCAGCGCCAGCGCAGCTACCACGATGACGTTGTGGCAGCGCTCGAGCGCCTGGACGACAGCTTCGATGTGATCCAGTACGGCCAGCTGGACTATGCGCCGGACCATTACCCGCTGTTCGCCGTGGTCAACCACGACTGGAACCCGGCGCTGCCGACCGCACTGATCACCGGTGGCGTGCATGGCTACGAGACCAGCGGCGTGCATGGCGCCCTGCAGTTCCTGGAACAGCAGGCTGAGCGTTACCTGGGCCGGCTGAACCTGATCGTGGCACCGTGCGTCAGCCCGTGGGGCTACGAACGCATCCAGCGCTGGAACCCGGATGCCATCGATCCCAACCGCAGCTTCCGTGACGGCGGCCAGATCGAGGAAGCGGCCGCGCTGATGGCCTGGGTGGCCGAGCGCAAACCGAACCTGCTGGTGCACCTGGACCTGCACGAGACCACCGACAGCGACCTGCACGAGTTCGATCCGGCGCGCTGCGCCCGCGACGGCAAGCCGTTCGAGCGCGACACCATTCCGGATGGCTTCTACGTGATCGGCAACAGCGAAGACCCGCAGGCCGAGTTCCAGAAGGCCCTGATCGCCGCGGTCGCGCCAGTCACCCATATCGCCCCGGCCGACGCCGAGGGCAACCTGGTCGGCCTGCCGCTGCAGTCGCCGGGCGTGGTGTGGGGTGAGTCGCGCTCGATCGGCGCCTGCGCCGGCTTCACCGACGCGCGCTTTGCCACCACCACCGAGGTCTACCCGGACAGCCCGCGCACCAACCCGCAGGAGTGCAACGACGCCCAGGTGGCGGCGGTGTGTGCGGGCCTGGATTTCGCCCTGGCGGCGCAGTAACGCGCCACGTTGCGGGCAGCGACCGGCATCAACCGGCGCCGTTCTTTGGCTGGCGAGGTGGCCACAGCCGGCGAAGCCGACGCGCGGCAGCCGGCGAAGACATCCAGATCGCGCCGGTACACCGTGCTGTTGACCCCGAACAGGCCCAGCAGTGAGTGGAAGACATTGTCGTGGCTGTGCGCCCGGTGCAGGGCATTCCCGCGCAGGCAGGCCAGGTCCACGCCCGCGTTGCGGCTGAACTCCGGTGAGAACCACATCACCATCGGCACCTGGGTCTGCTCGCGCGGCGCGATGAAGTAAGGCGTGCCGTGAAGGTACATGCCACGTTCGCCGAGCGACTCGCCATGGTCGGACACATAGATCAGCGCGACATCACGCTGGTCCGAATAGCCCTGCAGCAGGTCGATGGTCCTGCCAAGCATGCGGTCGGTGTGGACCAGGGTGTTGTCATAGGTGTTGACCAGCGCCTCGTTGCTGCACTGCTGGATCTGGTTGCTGTCGCAGGTCGGACTGAATGCCCGCGACTGTGCCGGGTAGCGTTCGAAGTAGGTCGGGCCGTGGCTGCCAAGCTGGTGCAGCACGACCAGGGCGTCACCGTTCATGGCGTCAATGCGTGTACCGAGCTGATGCAGCAGCACCTCGTCATAGCAGGTGCCGTCGGCATTGACACATTGGCCGGTCACCTTCAGCGCGGGCATGTCCTCGGTCGGCACGCGTTCGCACACGCCTTTGCAGCCCCCGTTGTTGTTGTTGCGCCAGAGCACGCTGATGCCGGTGCGCTGCAGGATGTCGAGCACGTTCTCCTCGGTCGCTGCGCGTACATCGTCATACTGGCGGCGGGTCATCTGCGAGAACATGCACGGCACCGAGATCGCCGTTGCGGTTCCGCATGAGGAAACATCACTGAAGCTGATGACGCCTTCCTTGCGCGAGAGCCGGGGATTGGTCGCGCGTGGGTAGCCGTTGAGCTGGAAGTTCTGTGATCGCGCGGTCTCGCCGACGACCATGACCACAAGCTTCGGACGCGGGCCCGGTACGCGCCGTGCGTCCATGCCGATCGGGCGCAAGGGTTGCTGGCGGGCGCTGTAGAGGCCTTTCAGATAACCGTGGGTATGGCGCACGACATTCAACGGTAGCACCTGGTCACGGAGATAGCGGTTGTTGCGCAGCAGCGAGGAGTAGTCCTTGTAGAACGCGAAGCCGATTGCCAGCAGTACCAGCAATGACGCCAGAGCGCTGGCCGGCCACACCAGCAGCGAACGTATCGAGCCGGCCCCGCTGGTGGTGCGCACCAGGGCGAGCCCGGCAGCAGGCAGCACGCCCAGCGCCAGCAGGGTCAACAGTAGTGGCAGCGACAGATAGGCGTTCAGTTCGGCCTGGTTGGTCTCGAACACGTTCTGCACCATGCTGCGATCGATCAGCACGTTGTAGTGCAGCATGAAGTAGCTGCAGGCGGCGCTGACGACAACGAGCAGCACCAGCAGCGGCCTGCGCAGGAACGGCAGTGCCAGCAGTGGCGTCAGCAACAGGTTGAACAGGCAGAACAGCACCACCGGCAGGCTGGCCAGGAACAGCACGCTGCGCACGCTGTTGAGGCCGACCAGCCCCCACAGCGTCTTCCAGAGGGCGATGTTTCCAATCGTGGTGAAGAACAGTGCGACGGCCCAGACCAGAACGATCGGATGGGGCCGTGGAAAACGGCGGCATTGACGCACGAGCAGGTTCCGTGGAGCGGGAGTGCGCGCAGTATCGAAACCGCTTTATCAGGAAGTTGTCAGGTTGGGCGGACTAGCCCAGCAGGATGACGCCCCACACCGCGCCCACCATCAACAGTGCGGTGGTCTGCGCGGCGCTGCCCATATCCTTGGCGTTCTTTGACAGTGGATGCTGTTCCAGGGAGATGCGATCAACCACCGCTTCGATCGCCGAGTTGAGCAGTTCCACCAGCAGGCTGATGAAGCAGACCGCAAGCACTATCGCGCGCTCGACCGCGCTGATGTCCAGTACGAACGCTGCAATGATCAACAGCGCGTGCAGAAGCAGCAGCTGGCGAAAGGCTGCCTCGCCGCGGAAGGTGGCGACGAATCCATCGCGCGAATGGATGAGGGTGTGGAAGATGCGGCTCAGGCCGGTCTTCCCGTGCGGGTACTTGCCGCTGTCCTTGGGGTGCTGCATGCGGTTTCCGCCGTGAAGTGAGCAATCCCCAGCATGTGCACGCGTGCGTCAGGAAATCGTCAGAGGGGCCACTCCAGGCTGAACCGGCATCCCTGCTGCGATGAATGCACCGTCATCCTCCAACCCAGGTGCTCGACGATGCGCTGCACGATCGACAACCCCAGCCCCTCGCCGCTGTGCACGCTACCGGGCACGAAGCGCTGGAACAGCTGTGGATCGATACTGGAGGGCAGGCCGGGCCCCGTGTCGGCGACGATGAGTGCGGCGTCGTGGAGGGTGATCCGGACTTCGCCGCTTTCGGTGTACTGGCAGGCGTTGCGCAGAAGGTTCCAGATCACGCTGTGCGCAAGATCCGCGTTGGTGTGCAGCACGGTGTCATGCCGGGCATCAAACGCAACGATCACCGGCTTGCCGGAAAGCCAGGGCTGGCAGCGATCCATGCAGCATTCAACCAGCGCACGCAGGGCCACCTCGTTGCGTGGCACGGTGCTGGGGGCGCGAGAGAGCAGCAGCAGGCAGGTCAGCTGGCGCTGCATCTCCTGGGTGGTGCGCAGGATGCGCTCGGCACTGGGAACCAGGTGGCTGTCGGCCGGAAGCTGGCAGGCCAGCGTCTCGGCAGCGCCACCGATGATGGCCAGGGGCGTGCGCAGCTCGTGGCTGGCATCGCCGCTGAAGCACTGTTCGCGATGCAGGAACCCTTCGAGCTCGTCACTATGGCGGGCAAAGGCGCGCGCGAGCACGCCGATCTCATCGCGTGCGTCCTGGTAGGGAAAGGGCTTGTGGCCGTCCTGCACCGCATCGGCCAATCGTGTGATGGGCGCGATGACGTGGGTCGCTACCTTGCGACCGATCAGGAAGGCGCCCAGCACGCAGATCGAGATGACCAGCGCCGCAAAGGCATTGATCAGGTGTTCCAGGTAGCCATAGGGGGCAGCGTCCTGCAGCAGGTAATAACGTTGGCCGGCACTGTCGAACACACGCAGGTGCCACTCGTTGGGTGCTGCTTCGCCGTGATATCCCGGGCCATATTGGCGCAGCACGACAGGCACGTCCTGGGCATCGAACAGTGCGCTGCCGGAGGGCAGGTCGGGACGCCGACCACGGGCGAGTTCGTCCTGCAGGCGGCGTACTTCACTGTCCTGGGTCCGCGCGACGACAGCGGCCCGGACCTGGTCGTAGTCCACCTGTTCCGCCAGTACGATGAAGCCCATGGCACCGGCCATCAACAGCACGAACGAGATCGTGATGCGGGTGCGCAGGCTCAGGCGGCGGTAGAGGGAGGCACGGGTCACGCCCGCATGCGCCAGCCGACGCTGTGCACCGTGGTGATCAGCGCGGTGTCGAAGCTGCGGTCCACCTGCAGGCGCAGCTCATGGATGTGGGTTCGCAGCGCGCCGCTGTCCGGTGGCTCGTCGCCCCAGACCAGGTACTCCATTTCCTGCTTGCGCACCACGGCCGGCGCCGCACGCACCAGGCACATCAGCAACTTGTGCGACGTGGGCGTCAGCGCAATGCAGCGGCCTTGCCGCCAGGCTTGTGGCGAGCGCGTGTCCACCTGCAGGTCCTTCCACGCCAGCACGCTCTGGACCTGGCGACCCTGCGCCCGTCGTACCAGGGCCTTGATCCGCGCATCCAGTTCCGTCAGCGAGAACGGTTTGACCAGGTAGTCATCCGCGCCCAGGGCCAGGCCCTGCACGCGGTCTTCGACCGGATCGCGCGCGGTCAGCATCAGGATCGGCACCGGGTTCTGGAACTCCTGGCGCAGCTTCTGGCACAGCGTCATGCCGTCCAGCCGCGGCAGCATCAGGTCCAGCAGGATGGCGTCGTAGTCGTGCTGCGTGGCCCGGCGCAGGCCGCTGGCGCCGTCGCGGGCGTCGTCCAGTACGTAACCCAGCGGTTCAAAGAAGGCATACAGGTTGGCAACCAGCTCGGGGTTGTCTTCGATGATCAGCAGGCGGGTCATGGCATGCGTCCTTGCGCGTGGCCGAACTCTGCCCGATCGCTGGCCGAATGCCAATGCCCTTGCTGAATGGATCGCGGCCTGGGTTCGGCCCCATCAAGCGACGTTCAATCGGCCGGGCTGCGTGAATCGCGGACCGAGTAGATCACCGAGAAGATCTTCCAGCCCTGTTCGGTGCGGATCAGCTGCCACATTTCCTTGCCCCAGTTGGTCTTCACCCCATCGTCGTGGAAGCTGTAGTCAAACGAGACCGAAGCCACATCACCATCCGTCTCGATCTTCGTGTTGGAGAACTTCTCTTCCTTCGGCTTCGGCGAGGCCACCGCCCCGTCGATCAGCGCGATGAAGTTGTTTGCAGGAATCTGCCGTGCCTTGATTGCATCGGGCTTGGCCTTGCGGATGTCCTGCAGGCGCACGTCCTCGGAAACGAACTGCCAGCCGATGTCTTCTGGTTTGTCCGAGAAGAACAGGCCCATGTAGGTCGGCTTGTCCTTGTTGATCAGCGAGGTGCGGAACGCTTCGACCACCTGTTCGATCGCCTTGACGTCGGCGGGGGCATTCTGCGTGGCGTAGGCCGGCAGCCACGCCGGAAGCAACAGGGCGAGGGCGACGAAGCGTGCACGTGCGTTGGGCATCATGGTGTCCTGAAGAGGAGTGAAGTGGCGCGGGCGCATCACCGCGCGTAGGTTCGCCAGAAGAGCACGTGGTCTTCGGCCCTGTTGATGGCCACGAAGACTGATTTTCCGGATTCGGGCGCGCAGCGAAAGACGCGGTACGACGACTTGAGCGTCCCGTCGCCCGGCCACCAGTATCGATCGAACGCAACAGGATCGCTGTTACTGAATGTCGTTGCCTGGCAATCCGCAGGCAGCTGCAGTAGTACCGCAGGGGGCTTGGTGAAGGCCAGCGCGCTGGTGTTCGAGTCGAGGTCGTGCACCTCGCGCAGGTCGGTCGCCTCGTGGGGCACCCAGCCGGGAATCCATCCCTTGTTCACCATGTCGGAGTCAAGCGCCTCGCGCAGAGTGTCGAACGAACTGTCCATCACCAGGCCGCAGGCGCATAGCACCGTGCAGGCCGCCAATGGAAAGGCAGATCGCAACTTGATCCAGGTGGTGGGTGGAAACATGGTTCCTGTTGCCCCGAGGAATGCCGTCCGACTATCGGGTCAGTGCGTCGAACAGGCGATTGCGGTCCGCATCGCTCATCGACCAGCTCTGCCCGAGCGGGGCCATGCGCACGGATTCGGTCTGGCCGCAGGCCCGGTACTGCCAGGTTTCCGAGCCATCGGGCTGGGCGGCCACGTCGATGCCGTCCAGGCGCGCACACTGCAGCCGGGCCAGCACCATCGGTGCAAAGTGCAGCATGTAGTGCTGCACCCGGTCGGCCGGCATTGCCGTGCCGGAAGGCAGCGGGTGGGCCGGGCCGTACTCGGCGAGGAGGCCAACGCAGGTCGCTGCGGCGGACAAGGTATTGCGGCCGAAGGCGCGGGAGGCATCCCGCTCCACGCTCTTTCCCAGAATCTTGCCTTCCTTGCTGCTGGCATAGGCCTCGGCGGCCTGCAGTTGCGCGGCGTCGAGTGTCGACAGCCAGTGCTTGCGGCCCTCCTGCAACTGCAGTTCCAGGCCGGGCAGGCTCTTCTGGCAGCGCGCGGCGATCGCCTGTGTCTGCACGAAATCCTGCCCACGATCACCCGGTGGTGCGGCCGCTGTTGCCGCCGCTGGGGCAACAGCCAGGGCCATGCAGGCGATCACCAGATTCCGTCCCATTCCATTGCGCATCCTGCACCCCATGGAGAGTTTGACGGCGCACGCTAGCACGGATGCCGGGCGCCGCAACAGACCCGCTTGTCGAGGTTTGACGTTGAAGAAGGTCTGCGCGGATGATGCGCGGGCGCGCGGCGCAGGAGGGGATCTGTCAATGAGGACACTGATGTGGGGGTTTGCCGGCCTGTTCGTGGCGTACGTTGCCAGTTGCTCGGCGATCTCAGCGTGGCATTCCCACGCGCTTGCCTCGGTCCCGGTCGGGGCGAGCAGGGCCGAGGTACTGCGGGCGCTGGGGCACCCTGACGTGGTGGAGCACGCCGGTGTTCCCTTTGCGCGCTATGCGAGCAGTGGATGCAGTGGTCGCTGTGCGCAGCGATGGTGGTATGAGAACCGGCTGGGCCTGGATACCGAAGCCTGGTCGGTAGAGCTGGATGCTTCCGATCGCGTGCTCGCAACGTCGCGCTGGACATCACCGTAGAAGACCGCGACGAGCGCATGCGCATCCACCGTCCTTTCATATTTATCGCAAGCCTGGCCCTGATCGCGTGGTGCACGTTGATGGGCATACTGGTGCTCATCTATGGCTTCGACGAGCAGGGCCTGCGGTGCGGCAGGCTGTGCTCACTGGAGGTCTCCATCCGCCTGCTCTTTGGTGATCGGGGATTCGAAATACTGGTGGCGATGGGGTTATTTGCCACAGCGCTGATGTGCGGGCGTACCGCACTGCGGGAGGGCATGCATGCCGGGCGGCCACGGAGGCAGGCGGGGCGCCGTGGGCGCAAACACCGCCGACCGGGGCGACCCCGGTCGTAAGGTGTCTGCACCGAGGTAAATCGCTCAGTGTGGGACGCTGCAGGTCGCTTCAGCGATGCAGCGCGTCGATGATCAGCCCGGTGGCGATCTCCACCAGCAGGTACTCGTTATCGGACTGGCGCACCCAGCGTCGGTCGCGGCCCGGCTCGCGCAGGTCATAGCGCGCGTAATCGTCTACCCAGTAGCGGCGGTCCACTTCGGCCCACGGCAGGCGCTCGCCACGTCGCCAGGCCTTCTTCTGCCAGCCCGGCGGCGGCGCATCGCGGTGGTGCGGGCCGCCTGCGTGCGGCGGCGGCCCGTTGCCGCGGGCGTGGTGCGGCGGATCGGCGAACGCGGGGGCCGCAGCGAAAGCGGTGGCGGTGGTCAAGGCGATGGCAAGCAAACGTGTGGTCTTCATGGGGATGCCTCCGTCATGGCCGCAGCATGCGGCGCTGTGGCGGGAATATAGGGCAATCCATGTGAATGAATGCGGGTGTAGGCGGTAATTTCCTGAACAGACGGCGCGGCCTGCAGTCGTTGCCAGACAACGGGTCATTGGAGCCCGCCCGGGGCCGAATCCGTTGCGGCCCAGCCTCCGCCCAACGACACGAAAAGATCCATCTGCCGGTCAATGCGCTCCGCGCGCGAGGCGGCCAATGCGGACTCCGCATCTGCCAGCTCGGCCTGGGCCGAAAGCACGTCGAGAAAATCGATCCTGCCGAAGCGGTAGAGGTGCTGTGCCTGTTCGGTGGCACGGGATGCGTCCCGACGCGCGTGCGCCAGGCTGCGCTCGCGTTCAAGCTCCTGCGTGCAGGCAGAAAGCGCGGTCTCGGTCTGGCGCAGTGCCTGCAGCACGACTCCGTCAAAGGAAGCGAGAGCGGTGTCCGCATTGGCACCGGCCGCCGCGATGCGGGCCTTGGCTACGCGGCGGTCGGGCCAGTGCCATGACAGCACGGGACCGATGCTCGCACCGAAGCCGTCGGCCGACAGCAGATGCGCCGGTGTGCCGGCCACGCCCGAAGAGGCGCCCAGGGTGATCTGCGGATAGAGACTCGCCGTCTCGACACCGATCATTGCAGTCGCGGCGGCCAGGCTGCGTTCGGCTGCGCGTACGTCAGGGCGCCGCTGGAGCAGCTGCCAGCCGTCACCGATCGGCAATGCTTGCTGCAGCTCAGGGGGCTGTGGGCACCCTTCTGCTTCCCTGGGATAGTCTGCCGGGACTTTGCCCATCAGTGCGGCCAGTTCGAACAGTGAGGCCTGCCGTTCCGCCAGCAGGTGCGGTATCGCCGCCGCGCTGCGATTGACGGCGGCACCGGCACGGCTGACATCGAAGTCCGTTCCGCGCCCGCCTGCAGCCAGCCGTCGGGTTGCCTCCAGCGTGGCGCGCTGTATCGCCAGCACCTGCCGGGTTGCAGCGAGCGTGTGATTGCTTGTGCACACCTGGAGATAGGCACGGGTGACGGCCGCAGCGACGACCACGCGAAC
The DNA here is from genome assembly GCF_059371575.1 of Stenotrophomonas sp. YJH_SMC_4. NCBI lineage: Bacteria > Pseudomonadati > Pseudomonadota > Gammaproteobacteria > Lysobacterales > Lysobacteraceae > Stenotrophomonas > Stenotrophomonas sp. YJH_SMC_4. The sequence goes on along the minus strand of NZ_JCAFUR010000018.1, from coordinate 45,604 downwards.
CTGGTCGCGTGCCGCAGCAATCGCCTCCGTGTCCGCGTTGGCGGCTTCGATGCCGCGGCGGATGCCACCTGCGAGATCCAGCGGATAGGAGAGGTGGAGGCCCAGCGCGTACGACTGCGGCGCGGCCGACGCCTGGGTGTAGCCACCGGCATGGACGAGCGTGCCCGATGCATCCACGTCCCCTTGCACGGCACCGCGCGCGCGGTACTCCATCACGGTCGCGCTGGCGCGCCGGAGGTTGGCATCGGCGGCGCGCAGGTCGGTATTGGCCGCCAGAGCATCGCGTACGTAGGCGTCAAGCTGGGGGTCGCCATACAGTTGCCACCATCGATCCGGTGGCGCGTCGTGGCTGAACGATGCCTCCTGGCCCGAGACGAACGCCCGCGCCGCCCGTGGGGAGGCTGCGACAGCGCTCGCCGGCAAGTGATAGTCGGGGCCGGACACGCAGGCCGTCATCGGCAGCAGCAGGGCAAGCAGCCCACCTCGCACTGTTCGCAAGCTCACTCGCAAGCTCCCTGTGCTGAGGGCGTGATGGTCACATTTGCAGTGCGACCCACGATCAGACGCGTATCCGGTGGAGCATCATCGATACGGATGCGTACCGGGATGCGCTGTGCCAGTCTCACCCAGGTATAGGTCGGCGCCACGGCGGGCAGCAGGTTGTGTGTGCTTGAGCGCTGATCGTCGGCAATGCCGGCGGCGATGGTATCCACGTGTCCGCGGACGTCGTGGTCGTCGCCCATCAGCCGGGCCACGGCGGCATCGCCCTCGGTGATGCAGCCCAGTTTGGTTTCCTCGAAGTAGCCCTCGATACGCAGGCTGCGGGTGTCGATCAGCGCCAGTGCCTGCGCACCGGGTTGCAGGTAGTCGCCCGCGTGCAGGTCCAGGTTGGTGATGATGCCATCGGTGGTCGCGCGCACCTCGGTGCGTTGCACGTTGAGCTGGGCTACGCGCTGTTCGGCCCTTGCCTGGGCCAGGGCGGCCAGCTCGGTATCGACCTTGGCGACATTGCGTTCGCGTGTTTCCGAGGCGACCAGGTTGCCAAGTACGTTGTCCCGCGTCGATTCGCGGCGTGCCAGCGCCAGCGTCGCGCGTGCGCTGCTGACCGCTGCGTCTGCCTTCTCAAGCGCGGCAGCGAAGCGTGGTTGATCCAGTACCAGCAGCAGTTGTCCGGCGCTGACCCGCTGGTTGTCGTGCACCAGCACCTGGGTGACCAGCCCCCCCATGTCCGATGCAACGCGCACCACATCGGCGCGCACCCGCCCATCCCGCGTCCAGGGGCGCATTTCGTAACGATTCCAGATGGAGAGCGCGGCAATGGCGGCAAGCGCACACACGCCCAGCGTTGCGCTCCAGCGCCCGATGACAGCAAGCAGGTGTTTCATTTCATTTCTCGAGCAGGGGCGAGAGCCGGATCATCAGCTCCGCCAGGATCACGAACAGGGACAGGCCCACCAAGGGCCGCGCGGCGAACAACCGGTACAGGCCGAGGCTGGCGAGCAGGCGTGAGCTCAGCATCGACAGCACCAGCGCGGCGGCGGCCACGGCGAGCAGGCCGGGGATCAGCACGCCATCAATGGAATGGTCAGAAAACATGAGGTCAGTGCCGATGGGTAAGCGGGGATGCCAGCAGGTCGCGGCGCAATCCGCAGAGCAGGTGCGACAGATGCCTCTGATCAGCCCCGCTGCTGGCCGCCGCGGCCTCGCGCATGCGGTCGAGCAGTTCCAGAAGATGGATGTCGACACTGCGTGCCGAGTGGGCGCGAACCCTGAAATGTGCAGCGATGCGTTCGACCAGCGCCGCATGAAGCGCCCGAACCTGCGGGTTGTGCAGCCGCCTTTCCAGCGCGCGGAGTTGGCTGGATGCACGTGCCGCACGAACGTCCGCAAACAATGCCCGCAGGTCGTGCGCGGCGCTGGAACGGCCCTGCAACCTGGGAGCGAGCAGCCCGATTCGATCCAGCATGCGGCTAAGCCACGCGCGGGTCACATCACCTTGTCCGGCGGCGTGTCGCGCAATGTCCCGACGGGTCGAATGCTCCAACCGTGCGCGGTTGCGGCCCGCATCGGAGGTCTGGAACAACTGCATGCTGCACAGTGCCATTGCCGTACCGACGAACAGCGCAACACTGTTGTTGAGTGCGCCGACGATGTTGACCGTATTGGTCGCGCCCAGACCTGCGACGAGCGGGAAGGTCAGCACCACGCCCAGGGCGGCCATGATGAAGGGCGGCCGGGCCAGGAACGATCCGCACAGCAGCAGCACCGGCGCGAGCGCGGCCATCAGGCCGACGAAATCGGACAGCGCGGGGAAGATCAGCAGACCGTAGAGCAGGCCGACGGCAACGCCGATGCACGATCCCACCAGGTAGCGCATGACATGCGGTGCCGGCGCTTCGATCGTGCCGAACAGCACGCACGCTGTGCCGATGATGGACACCGCCGTGGCGCCGTCCGACCAGCCCGTGATGATCCACAGCACGCAGCTCAGCAGGATGCCGACGAACGCGCCCAGCGCGCTGCGCGCGGCGTTCCTGTGATCCCGGTGAATCACTGCGCCCTGCACATTCCGCGCAAGACGGTCAGGCACATGCAGGCGCCAGTCGGGGCGGGCAGTGTGCAGTTGTGCCTGCAGCACGCGGCAGTCGGAGTGGGCGAGGTCGAGCTCGGCCTGTTGAGCGGCGAGGCTGGCCTGCAGCAGATCGCGCCAGCCGCTTGCATCCATTGTGCCGGCCTGCGGTGAACGCAGCCGAGCGATGGAATCTTCCACCGCGCTGGACAGCATCAGTACGTCCAGCATCCGGTCATGCAGGGCACGCAGGATCTGCACCTGGGCCACGCCGTGGGCGCTGTCGAAGGGCAGGTGGATCGACAGCACATGCAGCTCAAGCAGGTCGGCTGCCACTTTCGAGCGGTCCGTCGTCAGCACCGTGTCCGATGCACCGGCGCGCATGTCGCGTGTCCATCGTTCTGCGTCATCCAGCACGGCAGCAACCCGTGCGTGCACGCGCGACGAAACCCGGCGCGGCAGCACCAGCCCATGGACCAGCGTTGCGGCCAGGATGCCGATGGCGATTTCCTGCACCCGCGTGATGGCGATGGTGAACACCTCTCCCGGCACCATCACCGCAGGAAACCCGATCAGGCTGGTGGTATAGCCGGCCAGCAGGAACGCATAGGCACGTGGCGTGCGGTCGAGCATCGCCAGGTACAGGCACAGCGCCATCCAGGTCGCGAGCGCGGCGCTCAGCACCAGGGGTGCATTGGCGAAACGTGGTACCAGCACGACGGTGGCGACGGCCCCGCCCACGGTACCGAGCAGGCGGAACAGGCCGCGGCTGAGTGTCGCCCCGGAAAGGGGCTGCGACACCAGATAGACCGTGCCGACCACCCAGAACGGGCGGTTCAGGCCGATCCGCAGAGAGACATACAGCCCCAACGACGCGGCGAGCAGGCATTTGAGCGAGAACAGCACCGCCTCCTGGTCGGTCCTGAGGGCAGGGCTTTTAAACCGCGCAAATGCCTGGAGCAGGTGGGGGCGGAGCGGGCTGGAGGAGTGCATGCGGCTCATCCTAGTGATCGGCCGGCATGGCGAATTTCGCTACAATGACAATCAATCACTAAAACCGGTCAATGTGAGAATGGCTCGCATTTCGCTCCCCGGCTTTGACCTGGACCCGGACGAGACCGATCGCCCGGCGGTTGCCAGCCGCCTGCAGGTGGCCGAGCACGACGCGGAAATTCCGGTGCATGAGCATCGAAAGGGTCAGCTCATTCTTGCGCTGCATGGGGCGGTGACCTGCGAAGTGGCCAATGCGCTGTGGATCGTGCCGCCCCAGTGTGGCGTGTGGATCCCGGGCGGCATGCCCCACAGCAATCGCGCCACCGCCAACGCGCGCCTGTGCTACCTGTTCGTCGAGCCCGGCATCGTCGACCTGCCGGCGCAGTGCGTGACGCTGGCCATCTCGCCGATGCTGCGCGAGATGATCCTGCACCTGGCCGATGCGCCACTGGACTATCCGCATGGCAGCCACATCGATCGGCTGGCCCGGGTGCTGCTGGACGAACTGGTGCAGATGCCGGCCGAGCACCTCTCGCTGCCGGTCAGTCATCACCCGAAGGTGCGGGCGTTGGCTGCGTCGCTGTCGGCTGATCCGGCAGACCGCAGCACCATCAGCCAGTGGGCCGTGCGCCTGGCCCTGGGCGAGCGCACGTTGACCCGGCTGATTGAGCGAGAAACGGGCTTGTCCTTCGGGCGCTGGCGACAGCAGCTGCATCTGCTCATCGCCATTCGTGAACTCGCCGGTGGTGCACCGGTACAACGCGTTTCCGAGACGCTGGGCTATGAATCGGTGACGGCCTTCATCACGATGTTCAAGAAGGCGCTTGGCCTCTCCCCGACGCGCTATTTTGCGGTGCGCCTGCGGGGGCAGTAGCAGGGAACAACCCGGAAAGCGTTGCCTGGAACGGCTACTTCAAGGTGCCGGAGACCGATTGAATCGCGGCCACCACCGCAGCAGGATCCTCGCGCTGGAGGGTATGCCCGGTCGCCAGGTAGCGATGCGTACCGCGCGTGAACCCTGAGAAGAGCAGGGCGTGCTGTGCCTTCCAGAGTGCCTTGCCCGCTGCGGTTTCTTCGAAGAACAGCGGTTCGGCAGCCAGCTGCGTTGCAGTCAGCAGCGCCACGGGCACGTCCGGCATCGTGCGCGGGGTCTCCGCACCGGGTGCATCCAGCTGTTCGGTCAACACGGCGTAGTCGGCGGCCATGGTCGGCGGCAGCATCGCCCGCAGCTGGGCATCATCTGCCTGCACGCGGGCACTGTCGGCCTGCTTGAACGCATGGCGCTGACCCATCGTGGCCGGGTCTACCAGCACCAGGCCTTGTAGGCGCTCCGGATGGCGGCGTGCAAACTCCGTGGCCAGCAGGCCGCCATAGGAATGACCCACCAGCACAACGCGGCGACCGGCTGCGAGCGTATCGATCACTGCCGTGAGGTCGGCCAGATGCGCATCGATGCGCTTGGGGTGGCCGTCGCTGCCGGACTTGCCGAGTCCTGCACGGGCGTAGGTGATGCTGTGGTAGTCGCGCCCCAGACCGGCAACCACCTCCTTCCAGGCGCCCGCGCCCTGCCCGAAACCGGATTCAAAGACCACGGTGATCGGGCCGGCCCCCGTCTCTTCGGCCTGCAGTGCGTAAGCGCCTCGATGCACCTGGATTTCCCCTGCGTGCGCGGTGCCCACTGCGGCCATCATGGCGGCCAGCGCCCACAACGTCACTCGGCTGCTTTTCATTGCCATTCCCCTGGGCCGTGACGCGTGCCAGCCCTTCCGATGGGTCAGGTCTGCAGCGGAGTGCCACAGCCTGCCGACCTCGCGACAAGTCGTGCTGGTAATGTAGTGAGGTATAACACCGATTCCCCGTGCAGGAAGTCATGGTGTATGAGGTCGCTGCGCCTGCGCTGCGGGTTCTTCCGCCCGCCTATCAACGTGGCTGACCTTGTCGGCATCTGGTGCGTCGGATCTGGCGCTGCTTTTGCCCTTTGTCGCCGGCGTTGCAGCAGTTGGAAGAAGGGACGCCGGCAATCTATTAGGTTGCATTGGCTATCGTCTGCGCTATGGTTGGAATTCAACCTGTGTACTGAGCCCTATGAAGCTGACGCGCGGATGGCTTCTTGCACTATCTGTAATGTGGCTCGCCATTTTCGCTTTGATGCTGTGGATGGGCCGAATCTGGGATGCGTGTGGTGCCTTCCTGGCTGCGACAGCCTTCGTTCTCGTTGCCTTTAGGAGAAAGCGGCATTTTGCAGATGGGTCCCCGGAGTAGCGGGCCTTCTCAACCACCTCTTTGCAAGGGGGCTTGAGATCATGACGTCATAGGTAATCGCATCGCGCTGGTCACCTCGGCAGGTACCGCCAGCTACACCATCCGGCAACTGTTGACCGTGGTGAATGCGAACGTCAGTGCGTTCAACAGGTGCATTAACAATGCGGAGAAGGGGCGAAGGTGAGGTATGCCGCAGCTGTCATTGCCGGTCTGGTTCTGGCCGGCTGTGCAACATCGGGTGGCGATATGATCGTGCGCGTCTCGGGAAGCGTGCCGCCAGGTCAGGGTGACGTTCGCGCTCTCGATTGTGAGCTGAGCATGCTCGGGGAGGGCGGAGGTGTGGTTTCGTCGAAACCGGTTGGAAGCACATTCTCGGTACCCATGATGGTCGTTGCAGGGCCGGAACCCCAGAGCTACCAATTCGCCGTTGAATGCAGGGACGGTCGGAGGTTCGCATCCAAGCCGGTACAGATCAGTAGTCGGCGGTCCTATGCTCGGGATCTCAATCTTGGGGAGCTTCAGGAGCGGGGAGAGAGAGGAAGGGGCGGATGAGGTCGCACCACCGTCGTATGAATCTGGCGGATTCCAGTAGATGAACCAAGATTTCAACTCCCTTGAATGGTGTGACGCCACGTTGCTGGCTATCAACATTGACAGAAGCAATCCTGGCGAGTCCGACGAGGTAAAGGTCCAGGTGCGCTGGCCGGACTGCCGGCAGGCAACCGTCTGCTTCTCGGAAGCGTACGGGTGCTCGGCTCTCATGAACTTCGGCGTACTGGGTGACGAGGGAATTGAGTTCGCCATGGTGGACGATGACGAGCCGGGACTCGCTGATCTTCTTGATCGTTGGAAGGCGGTCGGCTATCCGCTGTCCGGTCTGAAGTGTTTTCGTATCGAGACCAGCTCGACCGGAAGCGTCATTCTGATCTACGCCAGGACATGGCGGATCGAGAATCAGCCGATGGCGGATGCAGTGCCCTGAAGGACATTCCGTGCCCAGATTCCTCACCCCCGACGAGGTCTCCCTCATCCATAGGCTGCTGCCGGAGACGACCGAGCTGTCCGAACGGTTGTTGAAGGATCTGGCGCTCGCCCAGGTGGAGGACGTGGAGGTCGTCGGATTCGGGGGCGTGGTGTTCCTGTCCAGCACGACTCAGGTCTTCGGAAGTGACATTGCCACGGCCATGCTTGCCGATGCCGACGGCGTGCCGGTGAGGGTCACCTTGTGTCTGGACAATCAGGATCAGCTCTTCGAGCTGGAGCCGTGCAAGGTGGACTTCTCGCCGATCATCGGCATCGATCTGAGGAGCGCTTTCAGCGAGCACTGACGCCTGCTGAAAGCGATCCTCCCTGAAGGGCGTGGCACATGGCATTCACCCTTCGGGCTGCAACCGCCCCACCGCCTGCGCGCACAACGACTGGCAGGCCATGACCAACCCCTCCATCACCCGGTCGCCCACGTACTCTTCGGGTTCGACGTTCTGCCGGGTACGTTCGGCCGCCAGCAGCATTTCCAGCACCACCCGCAACCCGCTCAACGCGCAATCGGCATCGGCCAGGGCCAGGCAGCGCCCGGGCAGCTGATGCCGCTCCGGCCACGGCTGCCCATCAGCCGCCGCACCGGAGCCGATGCGGTGGAGATTGGCAATGAAGGTGTTCCTGTCCACTGTTGGCGCAGCCTGTGGCGAACCGTCGTCGCCGGCGGTGCTGCGGTAGGCGTGCAGATGCGGGAAGTCCGATTCGTTCATGGCAAGGCTCCGTGCAGGGCAATCGGTAGCCGCCACCCATAAAAGTGGCGGGCGGTACGTGGTTCGAATCCGGGTTGGTCCCAAGCCGGTGGGCGCGAACGCCCCCACGCACCGCCCGCCATAGCCGGCAGACGGATTGCCAGCCGGCGCCACGGAATGTGGACGCCGACTGGCAAGCGCAATCACTCAGGACCAACTCGGGATTCGAAGCCCGGCCACCCTTTTCCGGTGGCACGCCATCTGAGCCCGTGGCGCTGTGCAATGCCAATCAGAAGAGTTGCAAACATCACTCGATTGGAGACGCTTTCGGCATTCTCCCACGCTGTTAAGCACCGCCAGCGCTAGCTGGCGCGGCGGTCCGCCCGCACCGTGCAATCTGCGACAGGTGTCGCGTTTGGGGGGCGTTAGGGAACAAGGGGGGAGGGGCGATGACGACAGGCTCTGAAGGGAAGGGCCTGAGTCGAGCATGGCCCGCCTCTACAAGCGTCAAAGCGTGACGTGCGACTCGGGTTGACGTTCCCAGCCACCAAGCGCAGGCTTGTTCAGCACGTTTCCTAAACAGAAGGAGACTTATGACCGCGACCGCTTCGCTGCACCCCACCCCCGACACCCAGGGCCGTTCCCGCCTGTGGAGTGTGTTCTGGCTGCAGGGCGTCATTCCCAGCAACATTCTGTGGGCAGTGGCCCTCTGGGCCCTGGCCAACCAGCGCACCACGCTGCTGCTGGGGGTATTTGCCGTGCTGCTGCTTTATACCGGCTGGATCATCCCGGCGGTCTGGCGGGCGGCGCCCACCGCGCACAACCCCAACCTGGGTGTGGCGGCGCGCGGGTTGACCGTCGCCTGGGGGCTGAACACCGTGCTGGTGATCTTCTTCCTGACCCTGCAGCTGGTGGCTCAATAGAACTGAACGGGCTCGCCCCCACGGTCGAAGGCGGCGAAGCGGCCGATCTGACCGTCATGGATGGCGTTGACCATCAGCTTCAGCGGGCGCGCGGCTTCGTCGCTGTTGGGTGCGAAACCGCCTCTGCCATCCAGCGCCGCCACGAACACCAGGTCCCAGTCGATGCCGGTGGTGGTCGACTCGGCCGCCAGCGCCTGGAAGCTGGGCACCTCGGCCGGCAGCTTGTCCACGCACAGCACCGGCGACAGGGTGCCGCCCTCGCGGCGGTCCTGCCGGTCGCGCTGGTCGCTGGTGGGCGATTCGGGCAGCTCGGCGCGCACGAATACGAACAGCAGGCGTTGCGGTTCAGCCTGCTCGCCGGCGGCATGCAGCAGTTGCTGGAAATCGTTCATCATCATGAGGGTTGTCACACGCCCGCTGCACGGAAAGCCGCATGCTGCCACAACGCCTGCCGCGCGGGGCCGAACGCGATTGATTTAAGTCATGCCCATGGAACTGAAGGCCGCGTACTCTGGCAATCGTTCCAGCAGGCGAGGGTATCCGGGCCGTTCCGGGCACAGGCAAGACGGTGGAGCAACAAGGTGGACCAGCCATGAGCCAACTCACCGACGGTTTCGGACGCAGCTTTCCGTACCTGCGCCTGTCGTTGACCGAAGCCTGCAACTTCCGTTGCAGCTACTGCCTGCCCGACGGTTACCAGGCCGATGGCCGCCCGCGCTTCCTGCAGGTGGATGAAATCGCGAGGCTGGTGCGTGCGTTTGCCGCGCTGGGTATGAGCAAGATCCGCCTGACCGGCGGCGAGCCCAGCCTGCGCAAGGATCTGGACGAGATCATCGCCACCGTGGCGGCGGTGCCGGGCATCCGCAAGGTGGCCATCACCACCAATGGCACGTTGCTGCCGCGGCGCCTGCCGGGGTGGCACCGGGCCGGCCTGACTGCGCTGAACGTGAGCATGGACAGCCTGCAGCGCGAACGCTTCAAGACCATCACCGGGCACGACCGCCTGCCGGAGATCGAACAGGGCCTGGCCCTGGCGCAGGCGTTGGGCCTGCCGGCGATCAAGCTCAACGCGGTGCTGCTGCGTGGCCTGAACGATGACGAGTTGCCGCAGTGGATGGACTACCTGCGTGGCCGCCCCTTCAGCGTGCGCTTCATCGAACTGATGCGCACCGGCGACAACGAAGCCTATTTCCAGCGCCACCACCTGCGCGCCGACGTGGTGATCGAGCAGCTGCTGGCCGCTGGCTGGCACGAGCGTCCGCGCGCCGCCGACGCCGGCCCGGCGCGCGAGTTCGGCCACCCCGACCATCGCGGCAGCATCGGCATCATTGCCCCGTATTCGCGTGACTTCTGCAAGGGCTGCAACCGCCTGCGGGTGACCGCCAAGGGCGACTTGCGGCTGTGCCTGTTCGGCGAGTTCGGCGTACCGCTGCGCCCGCTGCTGCAGCGCGATGAGGACCACGACGCGCTGCTGGCACGCATCACCACACAGCTTGGCCTGAAAGCGGCCGGGCATGGACTGCACCAGGGCCAGACCGGGCTGACCCCGCACCTGGCCTCCATCGGAGGATGAGCAACACGATGAGTGGGGAATTGAATGCGGCCTTCCACATGGCCGATGTCCGTAACAAGCGCATCAGCCGCCGCCGTGCGGTGGCGGTGGGCGAGCTGCATGCCGGTCCAGTGGCCTATCCGCTGATCGTCGAGCGCCGCCTGCCCAAAGGCGATGCGCTGGTGATGGCCGAGATTGCCGGCCTGCAGGGCGCCAAGATGGCGTCGATGCTGATGCCGCTGTGCCATCCGCTGCCGCTGGAACTGGTGCAGGTGTTCTGCGCACCGGTGCCGGAGCGGCAGGCGATCCGCGTGTGGTGCGAGTGCGCCAGCGAGGCCCGCACCGGCGTGGAGATGGAGGCACTGGCCGGCGTCAACGCGGCGCTGCTGACCCTGTACGACCTGAGCAAGCCGGTGGAGCCGGCCCTGCGCATCGAGGGCATCCGCCTGCTGTTCAAGGAAGGCGGCAAGCGCGGGGTCTGGCTGCACCCGGATGGCATGGACGAGGCCGAGCGTGAGCGTTTCAACCCGCGTGCGCCAAAGGGGTTGGAGGGAGCGGCCTGCGCGGTGATCACGCTGAGTGATCGCGCCAGCGAAGGCACCTATGAGGATGTCTCCGGCCCGACCCTGGTGACCGGGCTGAAAAAGCTGGGTGGCGAGGTGGTGGCCGCCGAGGTACTGCCCGATGGCATCGAGCCGTTGGCCGGCCGCCTACGGGCCCTGGCGGCCGACGGCGTGCGCCTGTGCCTGTGTACCGGCGGTACCGGGCTCGGCCCGCGTGACCTGACCCCGGAGGCACTGCGTTCGTTGAACGCGCGGCCGGTGCATGGCCTGGCGCAGATGGTGCGGGCGCTGAGCGCGCAGCACACGCCGATGGCCTGGCTGAGCCGCGCCGAGGTGGTGCAGCTGGGCAACATGCTGGTGTTTGCATTGCCTGGCAGCCCAAAGGCGGCGGCGCAGTGCCTGGATATCCTGGCGCCGGTGCTGGGCCATGCGCTGGCGATGGTCGATGGCGGTGGCCACTGATGATTGCCTACAGCGAGGCCTTGCAGCACCTGCTGGATGCGGCCACGCCGCTGCCGGCCGAGCATCTGCCGCTGCATGAGGCCAGCGGCCGCACCCTGGCCAGTGACATCATCAGTGGGCAGTCGCTGCCGCCGTTCGACAATTCGGCAATGGACGGCTTCGCGCTGCGCGCCAACGGCGCGACGTTCGAAGCCGGTACCGAATTTGCCGTGCAGGGTTGGCAAGCGGCCGGCGATGCTGGCGCCGAAGGCGGCGAGGGTGCCTGGGAAATCATGACCGGTGCGCGCATGCCGGTCGGGCTGGATACGGTGGTACCGGTCGAGAACGTGGAGATCCTCGCCAGCGAGGATGGCCGCCCGACCCGCATTGCCCTGAAGGCATTGGTGAAGCCGGGCCAGAACGTGCGCCTGCGCGGCGAGGATGTAAGCGACGGCGAGCGCGTGCTGCAGGCCGGGCAGGTGCTGGACATCAACGCGCGCACCCTGCTGCATGCGATCGGCGCGGGCGAGGTGGCGGTGGTGGCGCGGCCAAAGGCGGCGGTGATTGCTACCGGCAAGGAGCTGGTGACCGAGGCGGCGCAGACGCTGGCATCCGGGCAGATCCGAGACAGCAACCGGCCGTATCTGGTCGGCCGCCTGCAGGCCGCCGGTGCCGAAGTGGTCTGGCAGGGCACGGTGGGCGACGACGTGGCCGCGTTCAACGCGGTCCTGGATGAAGCGCTGGACGCGGGTGCGCAGCTGTTGATCAGCACCGGCGCGGTGTCGGCCGGCCGCTACGACTTCGTTCCCGACGCGCTGCGCGGCCGCGGTGCGCGCATCGTGTTCCACAAGGTGGCGATCCGCCCGGGCAAGCCGTTGCTGTTTGCGGTGCTGCCCAATGGCGCGCTGTATTTCGGCCTGGCCGGCAACCCGGTGTCGGCTGCGGTGGGCCAGCGCTTCTTCGTCGAACCGGTGCTGCGCCGCCTGCTGGGGCTGGCACCGGAGCCGGTGTTGACATTGCCCCTGCAGGCCGACGTGCGCACGCCGCCCGGCCTGCGCTTCCACGCGCGGGCGCGGGTGGAGGTGGACGCACAGGGGCGCCTGAGTGCGCGCGTGCTGGCCGGGCAGGAGTCGTTCCGTTTGATGTCCATGCTGCAGGCCAACGCCTGGGTGGTGCTGGAAGGCGAGGGAGGTCTGGCCAGTGCTGGCACCTACGTGCGCGTGCAGGGCTGGGGTCATCAGGACCCGGTGCAGCTGGCGAGCCAGGAGTCATGATGAGACAGGTGAATCTGCAGTTGTTCGGCGCGTTCTCCGATCTGGATGCCAGCCGCGAGATTGCCGTGGAGGTGGCCGGTGGCACCGTGGCCGACCTGCGCCAGGCGCTGCGTGAGCTGCTGCCGACGCGTTGGCCGGATTTCCGTGCGGGCCTGCTGGACTATTCGGCGTTCGCCGACCAGCAACGCGTGCTGCGCGACCACGAGGCACTGCCCGACGATGGGCGGGTGGCGATCCTGCCGCCGGTAAGCGGGGGTTGAACCATGAGCGGGAACGTCATCGTCAAAGTGGTGGACCGTGCACATGCCGAAATCGATCCGGCCGAGGGCATCGCCGCGGTATCCGATCCGGGGTTTGGCGGCATCGATGTGTTCATCGGCAAGGTGCGCGATGTGAACATCGGCCGCGCAGTGACCGGCATCACCTACGACCTGTTCGAGCCGCTGGTGCTGAACGAGTTCAAGCGCCTGGCCGCCGAGGTCGAGGCGGCGTTCGGTCCGAAGCTGAAGCTGTATGTGGCCCACGCCAAGGGCCGGTTGGGCATCGGCGATGTGGCGGTGGTGGTGGCCGCGGGCAGCCCGCACCGCGACGAAGCGTTCCGCGCGTGCCGGCAGTTGATCGAGGTGGTCAAGCACCAGTGCCCGATCTGGAAGCAGGAGCACTACGTGGATGGCGACAGCGAATGGAGCGAGGGTTGCAGCCTGTGCCATGCGGACAGCGAACCCGCCCATGCCCATGATCATGCGCACGACCACGGGCATTGACCCCACCCTTCAGGGCGGCGCGGGGTTCAGTAGATCCACGCCATGCGTGGATGAGGCCTTTCCCGAGCACCCGGCCGGCGCAGCCACGCATGGCGTGGCTCTACGGCGATGAGCGTCAACGGCATCGTGCTGGCCGGCGGCCTGTCCACCCGGATGGGCCGCGACAAGGCGCTGCTGCCGTGGCAGGGGCGGACCTTGCTGGAACACATGCGGGGCCTGTTGATGCAGGCTGGCGCACGCGAGGTCTGGGTCAGCGGAAATTACCCGGCGTTCGGCGGCGTGCCGGACCGCGTGGCACGTTGCGGGCCGCTGGGCGGGCTCTACAGCGTGGCGATGCGCATGCCCGATGGCCCGGCCTGGGTGGTGCCGGTGGATACGCCGCTGCTGCCGCCGCGATTGCTGCAGCAATTGCGTGACGGCCATCGCGGTCCATGCACGATCTTTGCCGGCCATCCCCTGCCCATGCTGGTGGATATAGACGATGCTTGTCGCAACGTACTTGAATCGATGCTGGGCGACCCGGACGGTCCGCGCTCGCTGCAGGCCCTGCAGCGTCGTCTTGGCGTGAATTCCGTGGCGCTGGCGCCGGTTGACGAGGCCGGGCTGGTCAACTGCAATACCCCCGAACAATGGGAGGATGTTGCGTCATGAAAGTGCAGTTGCAGGACCAATCGGTACGGCTTCGCCTGGACGAGGCCGAGCTGGCGCGCCTGCTGGCCGGTGAAACGGTCGAGAACATGACCCGCTTCGGCGGTATCGAAGGCTGGGGCATGGCGGTGTCGCTGCATGGCGGCGATCAACCGGTACTGCTCGACGGAGGCACCTTCTGCCGCCTGGTACTGCCGCGCTCGGCCGTCGAGGCCTTGGCGGCGCGGCTGCCGTGCCGCGATGGCCTGCCATTCGACATTGCCCTGGAAGATGGAAGCCAGCTTCAGCTGCAGTTCGATGTGGACGTGCGCGACAGCGTGCGCCAGCGCGGGGTGACCCGCCGCAGCACCGCTTCATCGGTTTGACATTTGTCAGGGGCAGGGTGGAAACCGGCCCTTGATTGATCCAGATCAACCCCGTCGTCCGTGCTGCACGGCCTAATGGCTGCATGACGACGGGTTACAACTTGAAACGCAGTACCCACGTCATTCCACAGCCTTGGAGCCATGTATGACCGTCGGTAGCGATCCTGTTGTCCGCAGCACTGCCAGTCCCGGTCGCGTCATCAGCGACTGGACGCCGGAGGATCCCGGCTATTGGGAGCGCACCGGCAAGCGGGTCGCCACCCGCAACCTGGTCATCTCGATCCCTTCGCTGCTGCTGGCCTTCTCGGTCTGGGTGCTGTTCTCGGCGGTGTCGATCAGCCTGCCGAAGATCGGCTTCAACTTCAGCACCGACCAGCTGTTCTGGCTGGTGGCACTGCCCAGCCTGTCCGGCGCGACCCTGCGCATCTTCTATTCGTTCGTGATCCCGATCTTCGGCGGCCGCCGCTGGACCGCGCTGTCCACCGCGTCGCTGCTGGCGCCGACGCTCTGGCTCGGCTTTGCGGTGCAGAACCCGGCCACGCCGTACTGGGTGTTCGTGGCCATCGCGATCCTGTGTGGTTTCGGCGGCGCGAACTTCTCGTCGTCGATGTCCAACATCTCCTTCTTCTACCCCAAGCAGAAGCAGGGCCTGGCGCTGGGCCTGAACGCCGGCCTGGGCAATGTGGGCGTGTCGGTGGCGCAGGCGGTGATTCCGCTGGTCATCACCGTGGGCGTATTCGGTGCGCTGGGTGGTGCACCGCAGCCCGCGGTGGAGGGTGGGGCACCGCTGTTCCTGCAGAACGCCGGTTTCATCTGGGTGCCGGCCATCGCGCTGTGCGCCATCGCGGCCTGGTTCGGCATGAACGACCTGACCAGCGCCCGCTCGTCGTTCTCCGAGCAGGCGGTGATCTTCCGCCGCAAGCACAACTGGCTGATGTGCTGGCTGTACATCGGCACCTTCGGTTCCTACATCGGTTTCTCGGCCGGCTTCCCGATGCTGGTGAAGAGCCAGTTCCCGGACGTGAACCCGCTGGCCTACGCCTTCATCGGCCCGCTGCTGGGCGCGCTGATGCGCTCGGTGGGTGGCAGCATGGCCGACCGCTGGGGTGGTGCACGCCTGACCTTCTGGGTGTTCGCGCTGATGATCGCGGCAGTGTTCGGCGTGCTGCACTTCCTGCCCAGCGATGGCCAGGGCGGCAACTTCTACGGCTTCCTGCTCAGCTTCATGGCGCTGTTCGTGCTCAGTGGCATCGGCAACGGCACCACCTTCCGCATGATCCCGGTGATTTTCCGCACCCTGCATGAGCGCTGGTCGGCCAACGACAACGCCGAGGGCAAGGCCACGGCCGCACACCAGGCCAGCATCGAGTCGGCCGCAGTGGTCGGTTTCTCCGGTGCGATCGGTGCCTACGGCGGTTTCTTCATTCCCAAGAGCTACGGCTCGTCCATTACGTTGACCGGCAGCCCCGACATGGCGCTGTACGGATTCGTTGTTTTCTATGTCACCTGCCTGGCCGTGACCTGGTGGTGGTACTACCGGCGCGGTGCCGAGACACCCTGCTGACGACATGAAAACGCACCGCAGCCAGATGACACACACAGCCACGATGCCGATGTCCGCAAAGGGAGATCCCCGATGAGTTATTTCCTCGATCGCTTGCAGTTCTTCAAGCGTGACCCCCAGACCTTTGCCGATGGCCATGGTTTTGCCAAGAGCGAGGGCCGCGACTGGGAAAACAGTTACCGCGCCCGCTGGCAGTACGACAAGATCGTACGATCCACCCACGGCGTGAACTGCACCGGCTCCTGCAGCTGGAAGATCTACGTCAAGAACGGCCTGGTCACCTGGGAAACCCAGCAGACCGACTACCCGCGCACACGCCCGGACCTGCCCAACCATGAACCGCGTGGCTGCCCGCGTGGCGCCAGCTATTCCTGGTACCTGTACAGCGCCAACCGGCTGAAGTACCCGCTGATCCGCGGCACGCTGCTGCGCCTGTGGCGCGAAGCACGCAAGAGCAAGGCCCCGGTCGATGCCTGGGCCAGCATCGTGGAGGACAAGGAGAAGGCGCGTTCGTACAAGACCCGCCGCGGCATGGGTGGCTTCGTGCGCCTGCAGTGGGAAGAGGCCAACGAGATCATCGCCGCCTCCAACCTGTATACGGTGAAGCAGTACGGCCCGGACCGCGTGGTCGGGTTCTCGCCGATTCCGGCGATGTCGATGGTGTCCTACGCCGCCGGTGCGCGATATTTGTCGCTGCTGGGTGGCGCCTGCCTGTCCTTCTACGACTGGTACTGCGACCTGCCGCCGGCCTCGCCGCAGATCTGGGGCGAGCAGACCGACGTGCCCGAATCGGCCGACTGGTACAACAGTCGCTACATCATCGCCTGGGGCTCGAACGTGCCGCAGACGCGTACGCCCGATGCACATTTCTTCACCGAGGCGCGCTACAACGGCACCAAGACGGTGGCGATCTGCCCGGACTATTCCGAGCTGGCCAAGCTGACCGACCACTGGCTGCACCCCAAGCAGGGCACCGACGCGGCGCTGGCCTTTGCCTTCGGCCATGTGATCCTGCGCGAGTTCCATGTTGATTGGCCCTCGCAGTATTTCCAGGACTACTGCCGCCAGTACTCGGACATGCCGATGCTGGTGCGTCTGGAGCGTCGCGACGATGGCCGCCTGGTGGCGGGCCGCTTCCTGCGTGCCAGTGAGCTGGGCGGGCTGGGTGAAGCCAACAACCCGGACTGGAAGACCCTGGCCTACGACGAGAACAGCGGCCAGATCGTGGTGCCCAACGGCTCGATCGGTTTCCGCTGGGGCGAGAAGGGTCGTTGGAACATCGAAGAGAAGGCCAGCAATGGCGCCGATACGCGCCTGCGCCTGAGCTTGTCCGAGGCCAACGACGGCATCGAGGCAGTGAGCTTCCCGTACTTCGGTGGCATTGAAAGCGATGGCTGGACCGCTGCACCGGCCGAAGAAGTACTGGACCGCAACATTCCGGTGCGCCGACTGGCCACGGCCGATGGCGGCGAGACGCTGGTGGCCACGGTCTACGACCTGCTGCTGGCCCAGTACGGCGTGGACCGTGGCTTTGGCGGCGGCAACGTGGCATCGAGCTTCGATGACATGGTGCCGGGCACGCCGGCGTGGCAGGAACGCATCACCGGCGTGTCGCGCGCCGAGGTGATCGAGATCGCCCGCGAGTTCGCGCGTACCGCCGACAAGACCCACGGCCGATCGATGATCATCGTCGGCGCGGGCATGAACCACTGGTTCCACAACGACATGAACTACCGCGGCCTGATCAACATGCTGATCATGTGCGGCTGCGTGGGCCAGACCGGTGGCGGCTGGGCGCATTACGTGGGCCAGGAAAAGCTGCGCCCGCAGACCGGCTGGCAGCCGCTCGCATTCGGCCTGGACTGGAGCAAGCCGCCGCGCCACATGAACGGCACTTCGTTCTTCTACTTCAACACCGGGCAGTGGCGCTACGAGAAGCTGCAGGTGGACGAGCTGCTGTCGCCGCTGGCCGATGCGAGCAAGTACGGCGGCAGCCTGGCCGACCTGAACCTGCGCGCGGTGCGCATGGGCTGGCTGCCGAGCACCCCGCAGCTGGACCGCAACCCGCTGCAGCTGGTACGCGAGGCCGAAGCGGCCGGCGTGGCCCCGGCGGACTATGCGCTGGGCAAGTTCAAGGACGGCTCGCTGGACTTCGCCTTCGCCGACCCGGACGCCAGCCAGAACCACCCGCGCATGATGTTCATCTGGCGCTCGAACCTGCTGGGTTCCTCGGGCAAGGGCCACGAGTACATGCTGCGGCACCTGCTGGGTACGCGCCACGGGCTGCAGGGCAAGGACCTGGGCGAAATGGGCGCAGTGAAGCCGCAGGAGGTGAAGTGGCGCGACGAGGCGCCGGAAGGCAAGCTGGACCTGCTGGTCACGCTCGACTTCCGCATGTGCACCACCGCGCTGTACTCGGACATCGTGCTGCCGACGGCAACCTGGTACGAGAAGGACGACCTCAACACCTCGGACATGCACCCGTTCATCCACCCGCTGTCGAAGGCGGTGGACCCGGCCTGGGAATCGCGCAGTGACTGGGACATCTTCAAGGAGGTGGCCCGCACCGTGAGCGAGATGGCGCCGGGCGTGCTGGGTGTGGAGAAGGACCTGGTGCTGGTGCCGACCCTGCACGACACCCCCAACGAGCTGGGCATGCCGTTCGGCGTAGCCGACTGGAAGAAGGGCGAGTGCGAGGCCATTCCGGGCCAGACCATGCCGTCGATGACGGTGGTTGAGCGTGACTACCCGAACCTGTACCGCAAGTTCACCTCGCTCGGCCCACTGCTGGACAAGCAGGGCAATGGCGGCAAGGGCATGAGCTGGGACACGAAGCACGAGGTCGAGTTCCTCGGCAAGTTGAACCACACCGTGCACGAAGAAGGCGTAAGCCAGGGGCGCCCGGCCATCTCGACCGCGATCGACGCGGCCGAAGTGATCCTGCACCTGGCGCCGGAAACCAACGGCCACGTGGCGGTGAAGGCCTGGGAATCGCTGGGCACCTTCACCGGCCGCGAGCACACCCACCTGGCCGTGGGCAAGGAGCACGAGGCGATCCGCTTCCGTGACATCCAGGCACAGCCGCGCAAGATCATTTCCTCGCCGATCTGGTCGGGCCTGGAAGACGACAACGTCAGCTACAACGCCGGCTATACCAACGTGCACGAGCTGATTCCGTGGCGCACGGTGACCGGTCGCCAGCAGTTCTACCAGGACCACGAGTGGATGATCGACTTTGGCGAGGCCTTCATGAGCTACCGGCCGCCGGTCAACACGCGCACGGTGGAGCCGCTGCTGAACCAGCGCCCGAACGGCAACAAGGAGATCGTGCTGAACTGGATCACCCCGCACCAGAAGTGGGGCATCCACAGCACCTACAGCGACAACCTGATCATGCAGACACTGTCGCGCGGTGGCCCGATCGTGTGGATCAGCGAGGACGACGCGCGCAGCGCCGGCATCGTCGACAACGACTGGATCGAGCTGTTCAACGTCAACGGTGCGATTGCTGCGCGCGCGGTGGTCAGCCAGCGCGTGATGCCGGGCATGGCGATGATGTACCACGCCCAGGAACGCATCATCAACGTGCCGGGCTCGGAGATTTCCGGCACCCGCGGCGGCATCCACAACTCGGTGACCCGCATCGTGCTCAAGCCGACCCACATGATCGGCGGCTACGCGCAGCTGGCCTATGGCTTCAACTACTACGGCACCTGCGGTACCAACCGCGACGAGTTCGTGATCGTACGCAAGATGGACAAGATTGATTGGTTGGACGATGAACAAGGAAGTTCGAGTGTCGCGGGCGCAGGACGCGCAGGAGCGACCGATGAGCAGCCCGCTGGTGCTTCGGCATCGGCCAGCAAGGAGGTGGTGTGATGAAGGTCCGTGCACAGATCGCGATGGTGCTGAACCTGGACAAGTGCATCGGCTGCCATACCTGCTCGATCACCTGCAAGAACGTCTGGACTTCGCGCGAGGGCGTCGAGTACGCCTGGTTCAACAACGTGGAAACCAAGCCGGGCATCGGCTACCCGAAGGAATGGGAAAACCAGGAGAAGTGGAACGGTGGCTGGGTGCGCACCGGCAGCGGCAAGCTGGTGCCACGCGCGGGTGGCCGCTGGCGCATGCTGGCCAAGATCTTCGCCAACCCGGACCTGCCGCAGATCGACGACTACTACGAGCCGTTCGATTTCGACTACCAGAACCTGCACACCGCCAAGGACAGCCAGCACCAGCCCACCGCGCGGCCGCGTTCGCTGATCAGTGGCGAGCGCATGCAGAAGATCGAGTGGGGCCCGAACTGGGAGGAGATCCTCGGTTCGGAGTTCAGCAAGCGATCGCGCGACTACAATTTCGACCAGGTGCAGAAGGAGATCTACGGCGCCTTCGAGAAGACTTTCATGATGTACCTGCCGCGCCTGTGCGAGCACTGCCTGAACCCGGCGTGCGTGTCGGCGTGCCCCTCGGGCGCGATCTACAAGCGCGAGGAAGATGGCATCGTGCTGATCGACCAGGACAAGTGCCGCGGCTGGCGCATGTGCGTGTCGGCCTGCCCGTACAAGAAGATCTACTACAACTGGAAGAGCGGCAAGTCGGAGAAGTGCATCTTCTGCTACCCGCGCATCGAGATGGGTGAGCCGACCGTGTGCTCGGAAACCTGCGTGGGCCGCATCCGCTACCTGGGCGTGATGCTGTACGACGCCGACCGCATCGCCGAGGCCGCTTCGGTGGCCGCCGAGAAGGACCTGTACCAGGCCCACCTGGATATCTTCCTGGACCCGAACGATCCGGCGGTGATCGCCGCCGCGCGCAAGGAGGGCATCCCGGACAGCTGGCTGGAGTCTGCCAAGCAGTCGCCGGTGTACAAGCTGGCGATCGACTGGAAGCTGGCGCTGCCGCTGCACCCGGAATACCGCACGCTGCCGATGGTCTGGTACGTGCCGCCGCTGTCGCCGATCCAGTCTGCCGCCGAGCGTGGCCGCGTGGGCATGAGCGGGGAACTGCCGGACGTGGCGTCGCTGCGCATTCCGATGCGCTACCTGGCCAACCTGCTGACGGCCGGTGACGAGGCGCCGGTGGTACGCGCGCTGGAGCGGCTGATGGCGATGCGTGCCTGGCGCCGGGCCAGGAACGTGGACGGCGTGGAAGACACCTCGGTGCTGGAACAGACCGGGCTGAGCATCGCCCAGGTGGAGGAGATGTACCGCTACCTGGCCATCGCCAACTACGAGGACCGTTTCGTGATTCCGACCGGCCACCGCGAGTACGCCAACGACGCCTTCGGCGAGCGCGGCGGCTGCGGCTTCACCTTCGGCAACGGCTGCAATGGTGACAGCCCGGCCGACCTGTTCGGCCAGCGCAAGACCACCACCTTCGTGGTGGACAAGGGCCCGAACCACCGCCGCAAGGAGGTGGTGTGATGAGCGTGCTCAAGCTGGTCGGGGTATTGCTGGACTACCCCCGCGAAGAACTGTGGGAGCACGGCGAGGAACTGCTCGCCGCCTGTGACGACCCGGCGCTGAACGCCGCCCGCCGCCAGCAGCTGCGCAGCTTCGTGCAGCAGCTGCTGGCCACCGATGCGCTGGATGCGCAGGCGGCGTGGCTGGCCAGTTTCGACCGCGGCCGTTCGATGAGCCTGCTGCTGTTCGAACACATCCATGGCGAGTCGCGGGACCGTGGCCAGGCCATGGTCGATCTGGTCGAAACCTACCGCCGCAACGGCTTCGAACTGGATGCACGCGAGCTGCCGGATTACCTGCCGCTGCTGCTGGAGTTCCTGGCCCATCGCCCAGGCAGCGAGGCCCGCGAGTGGCTGCACCACATCGGCCATATCGCCGGGATGCTGGCGGCGCGTGCCGCCGAGCGGGAGCTGCCGCACCGGGTGCTGTTCGAGATCCTGGTCGAAGCCGGTGACGGCAAGGCCGATCTGCAGGCGCTGCGCCAGCGTGCCAGCGAGGAAGTCCGCGACGATACCGCCGAGGCCATGGACCGTTTGTGGGAGGAGGAGGCGGTGCGCTTCGGCGCCGAAGCTCCTGCCGAAGACTGCAAGCCGCCCGTGCGTTCGCCGGCCCGTCCTTCGCATCGAGAGGTCCAGCCATGAGTTACTCCCTGCATCAATTCGCCTTCCAGTACTACCCGTACATCGCCGTGGCGGTGCTGCTGATCGGCAGCTGGGCCCGCTATGACAGGGCCATGTATACCTGGCGCACCGGCTCCAGCCAGATGCTGTCGGACAAGGGCATGCGGATCGGCAGCAACTGCTTCCACATCGGCATCCTGGCCATCCTCGGTGGCCACCTGGTCGGCCTGCTGACCCCGCACGCGGTGTACGAGCACTTCATCACCTCCTCGCAGAAGCAGATGCTGGCGATGGTGGTCGGTGGTGTGTTCGGCGCACTGTGCTTCATCGGCATCAGCATCCTGCTGGTGCGCCGCCTGTTCAACGCGCGCGTGCGGGCCACCGGCAGCTTCGGTGACACCCTGGTGCTGGTGTTGCTGTTCGCCCAGCTGTGCCTGGGCCTGTACAGCATCCGCATCTCGTCCGGCCACCTGGACGGCGGGGTGATGGTGCAGCTGGCCGAGTGGGCACAGCACATCGTGACCTTCCGTGCCGGTGCCGCCGACTACATCGAGGGCGTCAGCTGGGTCTACAAGATGCATATCTTCCTGGGCCTGACCCTGTTCCTGATCGCGCCGTTCACGCGCCTGGTGCACGTGTGGAGCATTCCGATCAGCTACCTGTGGAGGCCGTACCAGGTGGTGCGCCGCCGCCAGGCCACGCTGCGCTACGGTCCGCGGGAGTAAGTCATGGGCAGCCTGCCGAAATTCCTGCCGATCACCGTGATCGACTCCGCTGCGCCGGTTCCCGCCGAGGCGCATTCGCACCACCATGACGCGGCAGCGCAGGGGCCGCGCTCGCTCGGGCAGCCGGCACCGTGCCGGCTGTTCGTGGACGAGACCGCGATCAGCGAGGCCGACATCGCCCGCGAGATGCAGCACCACCGGGCGATGCGCCCGGAGCAGTCTCGTGCCGAAGCGGCACGTGCACTGGTGGTGCGCGAGCTGCTGCGCCTGGAAGCGCAGCGGCTTGGGCTGCAGGCGCCGGAGGGCAACCGAGTAAGCGACGAGGAAGTGCTGATCCAACAGCTGCTGGAAGATGCGATCAAAGACCGCGTACCGAGTGATGAAGACTGCCGCCGGTACTTCGAGCAGAACCCGGAGCGCTTCCGCTCCCCCGACCGCGTGCGTCTGCGCCATATCCTGCTGGCCGCGCCGGCCGACGACGTGGCTGGGCGCTTCGCCGCACGTACCGAGGGCGAGCGGCTGGTCGGGCTGCTGAAAGAGTCGCCGCACCTGTTCGCCGATTTCGCCCTGCGCCATTCGCGTTGCCCATCCAGCAGCGAGGGCGGCGACCTGGGCTGGCTGCAGCGTGGGCAGACCACGCCGGAGTTCGACCGCCAGGTGTTCCGCCTGCGCGAGGGCCTGGCCGGTTTCCCGGTGGAATCGCGCTGGGGCTACCACGTGGTCTGCGTCGATGCACGCGAGGAAGGCCAGCCGCAGCCGTTCGAGGCGGTGCTGCCGCAGCTGCGTGACTACCTGGAGCTGCAGGTACGCCAGCGTGAAGTGCAGGCCTACCTGCTGCAGCTGCAGGAACGCTACCCGGTGCGCGGGCTGGATGAGATCGAAGCCGAAGCGGATATCGGCTGAACCCCCTTGAACGAGGAGAATTCATGAACCAGGCCCTTGCCCCCGCCAGTGCCGGGCAGCAGCAACGTGCGCTGTGGCTGAGCACGTTCGCCTTCACCGTGTGCTTTGCGGTGTGGATGATCTTTTCGATCATCGGCATCCAGATCAGTCAACAGCTCGGCTTGAATGACACCCAGTTCGGCCTGTTGATCGCCACGCCGGTGCTGACCGGTTCGGTCAGCCGGGTCTTCCTCGGCATATGGTCCGACCAGTTCGGTGGCCGCAAGGTGATGGTGCTGGTGATGCTGTGTGGCGCAGTGGCCACCTGGATGCTGACCTATGCCCAGACCTACACCCAGTTCCTGATTGCCGCGCTGTGCGTGGGTATCGCCGGCGGCAACTTCTCGGTGGGCGTGGCCTACGTCTCGAAGTGGTTCCCGGCCAGCAAGCAGGGCACCGCACTGGGCATCTTCGGTGCTGGCAACATCGGCTCGGCGGTGACCAAGCTGCTGGCGCCGCTGGTGATGGTGGCGGCCGGCTGGACCATGGTCGCCAAGGTCTGGGCCGTCGCGCTGGCCGTCACGGCGGTGCTGTTCTTCCTCTTCAGCAAGGAAGATCCGTCGCTGGAGCAGCGCCGTCGCGAAGGCGTGAAGCCGGTGCCGTTCGCCGAGCAGATGGCGCCACTGAAGAACCTGCAGGTGTGGCGGTTCTCGCTGTACTACTTCTTCGTGTTCGGTGGCTTCGTGGCGCTGGCGCTGTGGCTGCCGCACTACCTGGTGGGCGCCTATGGCATGGACGTGGGCCACGCCGGCATGCTGGCGGCGTGCTATTCGATCCCGGCCAGCCTGTTCCGCGTGGTCGGTGGCTGGATGTCGGACCGGATGGGGGCGCGCCGGGTGATGTACTGGACCTTCGGCGTGTCGGCCATCTGCACCTTCCTGCTGGCCTACCCGGATACCGAGTATGTGGTGAAGGGCATCCATGGCCCGATCCACTTCCATCTGGCCATCGGCGTGGTGATGTTCACCGTGCTGGTGTTCGTGCTGGGCTTCTTCATGTCGCTGGGCAAGGCCGCGGTCTACAAGCACATCCCGGTGTACTACCCCAAGCACGTGGGTGCCGTGGGCGGCGTGGTTGGCATGATCGGTGGCCTGGGTGGCTTCATCCTGCCGATCGTGTTCGGTGCATTGAACGATGCGGTGGGCATCTGGAGCAGCTGCTTCATGCTGCTGTTCGTGCTGGTGGCCGCTGCACTGGCCTGGATGCACTTCGCGATCCGCCGTATGGAACGCCGCCACTTCCCGCAGATCGACCGCGAAACCGATCTGCCCGAAGCCATCGATGCGGCCGCCGCCGAGCGGGTGCGCGGTGGGTGAAGGTGTTTGCCGGCCAGCGGCCGGCACTACCAAATGGTGGGTGAAGGGGTAGTGCCGGACGCTGGCCGGCAGCAACCGCCAGATGCGCCACGCTTGATTTCAATCAGGGCCACGCGAAGAGGAACGCCCGAAGATGTCTGCCATGAGCTTCCACGTTGACGAGAGCGAGGACACTGCGCTGCAGGCTGCATTGCTGCGGCAACCGCGGCACGTGCTGTTTCCGCCGGCTGACCAGTTCAGTACTGGTTTTGGCGAAAGCGGCTGGCGCGCTGCCATGCGCGCCAGCAATGAGCACCTGATCCCACGCGGCTTGACGCTCGGCTTCCAGGTCGGTCGTGGCGGGCGCGGTGTGCCGCCGCAGGCCTATCTGGACACCTTGCTGCTGGCGCTGCGGCTGCAGGCCGACGTGCTGGCCGAGGACCGTGAAGTGGTGGCGATGGTACTGCAGCTGGGGCTGGCCGAGACGTTGCCGCCGCCGCAGCTCGGCCAGCTGCTGGATGCGGTGCCGCAGCACCTGCGCACCGTGGCGCGGCCCCAGGTGGAGGTGCGGCTGGACGCAGGCAGCGCGCTGGCGCCGGCGCAGCTGCGTGCGGTGGGCTGCACCCGTTTGAACGTGATCGATCGCGCCGATGCACCGGGGCCGACCCTGCTGGCACAGGCGCGACAGGTGGGCTTCACCGCGCGCTACTACCAGTTGCGGGTACCCGGCAGCGAGGACGCTGGCTTCATTGAACGGCTGCACGAGGTGCTGGCCGAGGCACCGGAGCGCATCCTGCTGCCGGCGCCGTGTGCGCTGCCAGAATACCCCTCGGCCGTCCATTGGCTGCAGGCCTGGCGCCTGCTGCGCGCTGCGGGTTACGAACCGATTGGTGGCGATCACTATCAGCGCGGCGATCTGCCGAACCCGCACGGTCCGGGCGATGGCCAGCGCCATTGCGATCTTGCCAGCGTGCCACGCCGCGACCGCAGTGATTTCATCGGGCTTGGCCTGTCTGCCTGCAGCCAGATCGGCGAGGTGTTCTACCGGCTGGAGGACGAACTGGGCGAATGGCGTGCGCGGCTGCTGGCGGGTCACATGGGAGTCTCCGCCGGGCTGATCCTGTCCGAGGACGAGCGGTTGGTGGCCGAAGTGGCGCAGAGCATCGCCTGTGACCACGCCCTCGATGCGGCTGCCTTCGAGTGGCGCAACGATGAACCGTTCGAGGAATGTTTCGCCGAACAGCTGCCCGCGTTGTCGCCGCTGCTGGCACGCGGCTGGGCGCAGTGGGATGCGCGCGTGCTGCGCCTGGCCGAAGAAGGGCGCCTGCTGTGGCGTATGATGGCCGCATGCTTCCGGCCGGCGGCCGCCATCGCTTGAGTCTTGCCCCGATGTCTTCAATTCCGCCTTCGCAGGGCCGTCTCGGCCGGGCCACACCCAACCCCGCCGCCGCCGATGATGGCGACGCACTGCACTTCTGCAGCACCTGCGCGTTCTCCGACGCATGCATGTCGCAGGGTTACGACAAGACCGCACTGGGCGACCTGCACGTGCTGGTCGACCATGTCGGTCCGTTCCATGCAGGTGACTACATCTTCCGCGCCGGCGAATCGTTCGATTCGATTGCTGCGGTGCGCGCGGGCATGGTCAAGACCTTCGTCGATGACAGCCAGGGCAACGAGCAGGTGCTGGGCTTCAGCCTGCCGGGCGAAGTGATCGGCCTCAACGCGATCCACGGTTCGCGCTTCCCCTGCAATGCGGTGGCGCTGGACACCGTGCACCTGTGCCGCATCTCGTTCCCCAAGCTCAGCCTGTTGGCGACCCGCATGCCGGGGCTGCAGGCCAAGCTGTTCAGCCTGCTCAGTGCGGAGATCGGCAAGGTCGCGACCCTGGCCGCCAACCACCGTACCGAAGAACGCATGGCCGCGTTCCTGCTGGACATGTCCGAGCGCTACGCGCGGCGCGGTTTCTCCGCCACGCGCTTCAACCTGACGATGGCGCGTACCGAGATCGCCAATTACCTGCGGATGGCGCCGGAAACCGCCAGCCGCGTGCTGCGCCGCCTGAGCGATGATGGGATCATTGCGGTGAAGCAGCGCGAGATCCTGTTGCTGCAGCCCGAGCGCCTGGCAGCGCTGGCGGTGGCCGACGAATCCGATCCGAACTGAACCTGGCCGGGAGCCGACGATGAAGCGAGCTGGACTGTTGTTGCTGGGAATGCTGGCTGCAGTACCGGCCTGGGCGGCCGACCTGACGGTGTCGGCGGCTTCGAGCCTGACCGAGAGCTTCCGCGAGCTGGGCGCGGCGTATGAGAGGGCGCACCCGGGAACCAAGGTCGATTTCAACTTCGCCGCATCCGGCGTGCTGCTGCAGCAGATCAGCCGTGGCGCACCGGTGGATGTGTTCGCGTCGGCCGATGAAACCACGATGGACCAGGCCCAGCAGCAGGACCTGCTGGCGGCCGGTACCCGCGAGGTGTTCGCGGTGAACGCACTATGGGTGGTGGTGCCGCCGCAGGCCAAGGCTGCGCCGCGTACCTTGAAGGACCTGGCCGGTGCCGGTGTGCAGCGCGTTGCGCTGGGCAACCCGGACAGCGTGCCGGTTGGCCGCTATGCCAAGGGCGCGCTGGAAGCGGCGGGCCTGTGGCCGTCGGTGCAGGGCAGGATCATCACGACGCAGAACGTGCGCCAGTCGCTGGATTACGTGGCGCGCGGTGAAGTGGATGCGGGCTTCGTCTATGCCACAGATGCACAGGCGATGCCCGACCGGGTGCGCCGCGCCTTCGCGGTTCCGGTGGCGGGGCGCATTGCTTATCCGCTGGCGGTGACCAAGGCCAGCGCGCAGTCGGCCGAAGCCAGGCGCTTCACCGCCTTCGTGCGTTCGGCGCCGGGCCAGGCGATCCTGGCCAAGCACGGGTTCGGCAAGCCCTGACGCATGGATCTGGACTGGAGCGCACTGGGGTTGTCGCTGAAGGTGGCCGGCTGGGCCACCGCGATCAATCTGGTGCTGGGCGTGGCACTGGGCGCGCTGCTGGCGCGGCGGCGCTTTCCCGGCCGCGAGCTGCTGGATTCGCTGCTGACCCTGCCGATGGTGCTGCCACCGACGGTGCTGGGCTATTACCTGCTGGTGCTGATCGGCCGCAACGGCCCGATCGGCGCGTGGCTGCAGTCGTGGTTCGGCATCAACCTGGTGTTCACTTGGCAGGCCGCGGTGATCGCCGCGGCGGTGGCTTCGCTGCCGCTGGTGTTCAAGCCGGCACGCGCGGCGTTCGAGGAAGTGGACGGACAGCTGGAGCAGGCCGCGCGCACGCTTGGAGTGTCCGAAGCAGCGGTGTTCTTCCGCGTCACGCTGCCGCTGGCGTGGCGCGGCATTCTTGCCGGCCTGCTGCTGGCCTTCGCACGTGCGATGGGTGAGTTTGGCGCGACATTGATGGTAGCGGGCAGCATTCCGGGACGCACGCAGACGCTGTCGATCGCCATCTACGAGGCGGTGCAGGCCGGCCAGGATGGCAAGGCCAATGCGCTGGTGATCCTGACTTCGGTGGTGTGCATCGTGATCCTGTTGCTGGCAGCGCGGCTGGTGGGCGGGCGTCGCCGGGAGCTGCGCGATGTGGCTTGACCTGCAGGTGCAGCGCCGCCTGCAGGCGGCCGGCCAGGATTTCGTGTTGGACGTATCGCTGCAGTGCACGCAGCGGCAGGTGGTGCTGTTCGGGCCTTCAGGCGCCGGCAAGAGCCTGACCCTGAAGGCGGTGGCCGGGCTGCTGCGGCCGGGCCAGGGCCATGTGCGCCTGCAGGGGCAGACCCTGTTCGACGCGGCCACCGCTGTGGATCTGCCGCCGCAGCGCCGCCGGCTGGGCTACGTGTTCCAGGATTACGCGTTGTTCCCGCACCTGAGCGTGCGCCAGAACGTGGCGTTCGGGCTGCAGAAGGGATGGCTGAATCCGCGGGTCGGCCAGCGTTTCGATGCGGTGGAGCAGTGGCTGCACGCATTCCGCATCGACACGGTGGGCGATCTGCTGCCGTCGCAGGTCTCCGGTGGCCAGCGCCAGCGCACTGCATTGGCGCGCGCCCTGGTGACGCAGCCGCAAGCGCTGCTGCTGGATGAGCCGTTCTCCGCACTGGACCATGACCTGCGCCAGCATCTGCGCCAGGAGCTGGAGACCGTGCTGGACAAGACCGGCATTCCGCTGCTGTTGATCAGCCACGATCCACAGGACGTGGCCATGTTCGGCCAGCAGGTGGCGCGCGTGGTGGACGGCCGCATTGTCGGCAATTGACCCGTGATGGACGCACCGGCGACGGTGGGTCACATCTGATGGTAGTGCCGGCCGCTGGCCGGCAACCTCGGTATCCTGAGCAGCCGGCCAGCGGCCGGCTCTACCGTGATGCACGGGCGATGGTTGGCTACATATTCTGGTAATGCCGGCCAGCGGCCGGCTCTACCGGTCCAGGATTCGTGCAGTCCAGTGGTACCGATCAATACAGCTCACAGTGCGTGCGGCCTTCACCGCGCAGCGCGTCCCAGCGCCCCTCGCCACCAATGGCATCGATGGCCTCGCGCACCGCGCCTTCCAGATGGCGCTTGTTGCCGCACAGGTAAAGATGCCCACCGCGGGCCAGGACGTCGCGCACTTCGCTGGCGCGCTGCTGCAGCACGTGCTGCACATAGATCTTTTCAGCGCCATCGCGCGAGAACGCGGTATGCAGGCCGGCCAGCACGCCACGCGCGTGCCAGTCCTGCAGCTGGTCTCGATACAGGTAATCGTGCTGGCGGTGCTTCTCGCCAAACACCAGGTGCACCTCGCGTTCGCAGCCGTTGGCCTGCAGCTCCTGCATCAGGCCCATCAGCGGTGCGATGCCGGTGCCGGTGCCGACCAGCAGCAGCGGCGCCTGGCCGGTATCGGGCAGGTGGAAGCCAGGGTTGGAGCGGCAGTACACACGGGCGTGGTCGCCGCCATGCAGCAGGCTGCCGGTGGCGGTGCCGAAGCGCTCGCGGCCGCGCAGGGTGTAGCGCACTTCGCGCACGCACAGGCTCAGCTGGTCGTCGCACGGGTGCGAGGCGATCGAATAGGCACGCGGCAGCCGCGGTGACAGCAGTTCGCGCAGCCGGGCCAGCGGCACGCTGTCCGGCGTGGCGTGGTCCTGCAGCACGTCCAGCAGGTCCAGGCCGTGCAGGTAGGCTTCCAGCTCGCGCTTCTGGCTGACCTTCAACAGGCCCTTCAGTACCTCGCTGCCGCCGAGCCTGGCCAGTTCGCGCAGCACGCCCTTGCTCAGCAGGCGCAGCTCGCGGTCGTGCAGGGCGGCCACGGCGGCGGTGTCGCCGTACCAGGTAGCCAATGCCCGCAGCAAGGCAGGGTCGTTCTCGGGTACCACGTGCAGGGTGTCCCCCGCGCGGTAGGCCATGCCACTGCCGGCAATGTCCAGTTGCAGGTGCCAGGCGGCCGGGTCGCTGCTGTTCAAGCGGCGGCGTTCGAGGATGCGGGCGGCAAACGCATTGTCTTCGCCATAGGCGGTGACCTGCAGGTGCAGGTGCTGGCCAGCGCTGAGGTCGCCATCCAACACCTGGCCGAGCACCGGCTGCCATTGCTGGAAGAACTGCTCGTAGCCCAGGTCGGCGTCCACCCGATGCAGCAGCGGCTGCGCCTGGCGCTCGCTCAGCGCGGCATCCAGCGCCTTGGTGAAGCCGCAGAAGCTCGGGTAGCCGGTATCACCGAGCCCGAACACTGCATAGCGCAGGCCGCTCAGCGTCGGGACCTGGCGCAGCGTTTCGAAGAACTGCTCGCCATTGGCTGGCGGCTCACCGTCACCGAAGGAACTGGAGATCGCCAGCAGCACATCGCCTTGGCCGAGACTGGCTACGTCGATGTCGTTGAACGGGAGCACCTGCGGCCCATGCGGCTGCAGTTCCGCGCCCAGGCGCTGGGCCAGGGCGCGGGCGTTGCCCGACTCGGACGCGAAACCCACCAGCAGACGGCTGAAGGGCGTACTGGTCGGGAGAGCGTTCACGCGGCCTCGTAGAAGTCGTCGAACTTTTCCTTGCTGAACTCGACCAGGTCGTAGTTCTGCATCAGGTCGTTCACCACGCGGCGGATGCTGATGTAGGAGGTGATGTTGCCGTCTGCGTCGAACAGCGGCTGCACGGTGGTGTCGACCACGTAGAGCACGCCGCCCTTGCCGAGGTTGGGCACGATGCCGGTCCAGGTCTTGCCGGCCTTGATGGTGTCCCACATGTCCTTGTATACGGCCTTGGGCACGTCCGGGTGGCGCACGATGCTGTGCGGCTGGCCGATCAGCTCTTCGCGGGCGAAGCCGGTGAGCGTGCAGAACAGGTCATTGGCGTAGGTGATGTTGCCCTGCAGGTCGGTGGTGGAGATCACCATGACGTTCTGCATGGCGTTCAGCAGCTGGGCGTTGTCGGGGGTGTAGCTCATCGCAGGGTCCTTGTGGATGCCGGCCGCGCCGGCGTGTTCGGGTCCTGCATAGGAATACGCCCGCGCGGCGGCGGGCGGTTTGACATTGGTCAAGCGCGTAGCGCGAAGGCCTGCGACCGGGTGTCGCAGGGTGAGTCTCTTAAAGACCAATCCAGCTCGGCTCAGGCGGCACGCGGGATTGCAGCCGGGCGTGGGCTCGGCCCCATCGCAGGAGAGACGTGCAGGAGGCGGGCGCATGTCATGTGTACTGAGCTCATGACGTGTTGTCACAAAGAAATCGCCATGGCTTCACGGTTGATTGATCGCATGCAGGGCTATTGTCGTCCTGAGCCTCTCGCTGACGTCCCCCACGTCCTGCGTCGACTTCCTTCCCACCATCAGCGCCCGTCCGGGCGCCGCTGGCGTCCGTCTGCCTGAAATACCCGAGAGACCCTCCCATGGCCCGCGCTGTCCAGTCCGCTTCATCTGTTGCGACCTCTCCCGGTTCGCTCGTGCCGATCGGCACCCGGCGTGGCCACTCGCAGCCACTGCAGCTGCCGGAGCTGGTACAGCGTGTGTTGTTCGTCGCGACCGAGATGGCCGACTTCATCAAGGCCGGGGGCCTGGGCGACGTGGCCGCAGCCCTGCCGCG
Source organism: Stenotrophomonas sp. YJH_SMC_4 (assembly GCF_059371575.1). Classification (NCBI taxonomy): domain Bacteria; kingdom Pseudomonadati; phylum Pseudomonadota; class Gammaproteobacteria; order Lysobacterales; family Lysobacteraceae; genus Stenotrophomonas; species Stenotrophomonas sp. YJH_SMC_4. Next base: position 13,856 of record NZ_JCAFUR010000018.1, on the reverse strand, counting down.
TGCGGTACGCGGCGCCTGTGATTCGCGCGTGCTGCTGCCCGGCTACCCGGAGGTACTGCAGCGCCTGCCACAGCTGCAGCGGGTGGGACAGGTCAGCGCGAGGGCGGGCCTGCCTGCGTGCGGGATCGGCATGGCAGTGCAGGCAGACGGCCTTCCGATCTACGTGCTGCTCTCGCCAGAGCTGTACGAGCGCGAAGGTTCGCCATACGTCGATGGGCAGGGCCAGGAGTGGAAGGACAACGCGGTTCGCTTCGCCACGCTCTCACACGCGGCGGCGGAGATTGCGGCCGGGCGTGCCGGGCTGGACTGGTCGCCGCAGCTGCTGCACCTGAATGATTGGCCTGTGGCCATGGCGGCAGCCTACGTGCGTTGGGACCGGACCACCGTGCCGACCCTGCTGACCATCCACAACCTGGCTTACCAGGGGCTGTTTCCGTATGCGCTTGCACCTGTGCTAGGCGTACCGGTCGAACACCTGGATGAACTGCACTTCCACGGGCAGATGTCGTTCCTGCAGGGTGGCATCACCAATGCCACGCGCCTGAACACGGTCAGCCTGCGCTACGCGCAACAGATCACCGCCCCGGACGATGGTTGCGGACTGCATGATCTGTTGGCCCGGCGCGCCGCCGGCGGCCACCTGAGCGGTATCGTCAACGGCATTGACGCCAGCTGGGACCCCCGTCGTGACATCCATCTCAAGGCCCACTTCGGCATTGGTGAGTGGACCGGGCGCGCCACCAATGCGCACGCGGTGCGCAGTGCATTCGGCCTGGCGCCCTCGGCCGGCCCGCTGTTCGCGGTGGTCTCCCGCCTGGTGCACCAGAAAGGTCTGGACATCACATGCGACGTGGCGCCGCAGATCGTGGCGGCCGGCGGCCAGCTGGTCATCATCGGTGGCGGCGAGCCGCAGGTGGAAGCGCAGGTGCAGGCGCTGGCCCGGCGCTACCCCGGACGGGTGGGCGCATTCATCGGCTTCGAAGAGGCGCTGGCCCGCCAGATGTTTGCTGGCGCCGATTTCCTGCTGATGCCTTCGCGTTTCGAACCCTGTGGGTTGAGCCAGATGTACGCGCAGCGCTTCGGCTGCCTGCCCATCGCGCACGCGACCGGCGGGCTGGTGGATACCGTCGAGGATGGCGTGACCGGATTCCTGTTCCACGGCGCCAATGCCGATGGCCTGCGCCGCTGCGTGGAACGGGCGATGCGCACCTTCCGCCTGCCCGGCCTGCTGCAGGCCATGCGCCGCGCGGCCATGCTGCGGCCGGGCGGTTGGGATGCGGCGGGGCGCGCATATCTGGCCCTGTACCAGCAGACCTGCCAGGTGGCCGCATGAGTCACGACAGCCTGCAGCCGGTCGCCCTCGAGGACGAGCCCATGGCGACTGCCGGACGGGAGGAGGGCGTGGTGGCTCCGGCCCTGGACGACCTGGTTCATGCACGGCCGGCCGATGCGTTTGCCTGGCTCGGGCCGCACCAACAGCCCGATGGCCAGCGCCAGCTGCGCGTTCTGGTGCCCCACGCGCGTCGCGTGGAGGTGATTGCGGGCCCGGAGCGGCGCTGGGATCTGCAACCGGGTCCCTTGCCCGGCCTGTTCGAAGGTGCAGCAGGTGAAGCGCCCGTGCCGCTGCTCGCCCTGCATTTCGAGCAGGGTGTGGAGCAGGTGCACGATGCCTATTCCTTCGGTCCGCTGCTGGATGAGGCGCTGCTGCAGCATTTCCATGCCGGTGACGCTGATGCAGCGCGCCAGTTGGGCGCAGTAGCGATGCAGGTACAGGGTATCGACGGCGTGCGCTTCGCGGTGTGGGCCCCCAACGCACGAAGGGTTGCCGTGGTCGGCGATTTCAACGGGTGGGATGGCCGGCGCCATCCGATGCGGCTGCGCCACACCGCTGGCGTGTGGGAGCTGTTCCTGCCTGGCGTGCAGGCCGGTGCCCGCTACAAATTCCGCATCGTCGGCGCCGACGGCCGGGTGATGCCCGACAAGTTCGATCCGATGGCGCGCTGGGCCGAGCTGCCACCGGCCACCGCCTCGCGGGTGCCTTCGGCAGCGCCGATGCAGTGGCACGATGACGCATGGTTGGCGGCGCGGCGGCAGGCCGGAACCTGCACGCCGCTGTCCATCTACGAAGTGCATGCGGGCTCCTGGCAGCGCAGCGACGATGGTTCGCCGCTGGACTGGGATGCCTTGGCCGACCGGTTGATTCCGTACGTGGCAGGGCTTGGTTTCACCCACATCGAGCTGCTGCCGGTCAGCGAGCATCCCTTTGGCGGTTCCTGGGGCTATCAGCCACTGGGGATCTACGCGCCAACGGCGCGCCATGGCACGCCACAGGCCTTCGCACGCTTCGTGGACCGCTGTCATCAGGCCGGCGTAGGGGTGATCGTGGACTGGGTGAGCGCGCACTTCCCGAACGATGCGCATGGCCTGGCCGGGTTCGATGGCACCGCGCTGTACGAGCATGCCGACCCGCGCGAAGGGGTGCACGCCGACTGGGACACGCTGATCTACAACTATGGCCGCAACGAAGTGGCCGCCTACCTGATCGGCAGTGCATTGGAGTGGGTGGAGCGGTTCCACATCGATGGTCTGCGCGTGGATGCCGTGGCGTCGATGCTGTACCGGGATTACAGCCGTGCCGAGGGCCAGTGGATACCCAACGAGCAGGGCGGGCGCGAGAACCTGCAGGCGGTCGCTTTTCTACGGCGGATGAACCAGACGCTGAGGGAGCGCTTCCCGGACGTGCTGGTGATCGCCGAGGAATCCACCGCATGGCCAGGGGTGACCGCGCCGGTGGAGCAGGGCGGGCTTGGTTTCACCCACAAATGGAACATGGGCTGGATGCACGACACCCTGCAGTACCTGGGGCGCGATCCGGTTCATCGCCAGCATCACCATAGTGAGATCAGCTTCGGCCTGGTCTACGCCTTCTCCGAACGGTTCGTGCTTCCGCTTTCGCATGACGAGGTGGTGCACGGCAAGGGAGCGCTGCTGGACAAGATGGTGGGCGACCCGGCGCAGCGGCTGGCCCAGCTCCGCGCGTACTACGGTTTCATGTGGGCGCACCCGGGCAGCAAACTGCTGTTCATGGGCGGCGAGTTCGGCCAGGGACAGGAGTGGTCGCACGATGCGGCACTGGACTGGGCACGGGCGGCCAGCAACGAGGGCCAGGGCCTGTCGCGCCTGGTGGGCGACCTCAATGCCGTGCTGCGCTCCGAACCTGCGCTGCACCGCGACGAACGCGACGAACGCGGTTTCGACTGGAGCGTGGCCGACGACAGCCGCAACAGCGTCTACGCCTTCATCCGCCGGGATCCGGCCGGTAGCGGCCGCACCCTTCTGGTGGTGAGCAACTTCACTCCGGTACGTCGCGACGGCTACCGGGTCGGCGTGCCGCAACCGGGGTGTTGGACCGAACGGCTCAACACCGACAGCGGTTACTACGGTGGCGGCAACGCGGGAAACCTCGGCGCAGTGCATACCGAGCCGAGGCCGATGCATGGTCACGCGCAGTCGCTGCGGCTCACACTGCCGCCGCTGTCCACGCTGTACCTGCAGGTTGATGCATGACCGCAGTGGCGCCGCGCCTGGGCGCATGGCCGGTGGCCGGTGAAGGTGTCGAGTTCCGCGTGTGGGCACCGGACGCAGGCACCGTGGCGCTGTGCCTGCAGGGCGTGCCGCGGCCGATGCACCGCGACCCGGACGGCTGCCACTGGCTGCGGACACAGGCGTCGCATGGTGACCGCTACCGGTTCCGCCTGCCGTCCGGCCAGGACGTGCCCGACCCGGCCTCGCGCTGGCAACCGGACGGCGTCGACGGCGACAGCGCCGTGGTGCTGGATACGGAGGCAGCGCGGCCTGCCTGGCACGGGCATGCCTGGCAGGACCTGGTGATCTATGAAGTGCATATCGAAGCGGGCGGCGGCTTCGCTGCGCTGGCTGCGCAGCTGCCGCTGCTGGCGGCGCTGGGCGTTACCGCCATCGAACTGATGCCGGTCGCGCAGTTTCCCGGGCAGCGCAACTGGGGCTACGACGGCGTGTTCCCGTATGCGCCGGCCCATGCCTACGGCGGGCCGGCAGCGCTGAGGACCTTCATCGAGGCGGCGCACGATGCAGGGCTGTCGGTGCTGCTGGATGTGGTCTACAACCACTTCGGACCGCAGGGCAACCACCTGCGCAACTACGCGCGCGGGTTCTTCCGTGACGATCGCAGCACGCCGTGGGGCGAGGCCATCGACTTCCGCCAGCCCTGGGTGCGGCGGTTCTTCATCGACAATGCGCTGATGTGGCTGCGCGACTATGGAGTCGACGGACTGCGCCTGGATGCTGTGCACGCCATTGACGATGACCGGTTCCTGCAGCAGCTGGCCGATGAGGTACGCGCTGCGGTGCCGCAGGCGCACCTGGTGCTGGAGAACGAACGCAACCAGGCGCGTTGGCTGCGCGGCGCCTATCAGGGGCAGTGGAACGACGACTTCCACAACGCGCTGCATGTGATGCTGACCGGCGAGCAGGAAGGCTATTACGCGGCCTATGCCGGGCGCGCCGAAGCACTCCTGGCGCGCTGCCTGGCCGAGGGATTCGCCTGGCAGGGCGAACCGGACCTGCGCGGCCATCCCCGTGGCGAGCCCAGCGTCGACCTGTCGCCTGCGCGTTTTGTGGTATTCGCGCAGAACCACGACCAGGTGGGAAACCGCGCCTTCGGCGAGCGCCTGTCGATGCTGATCGATCCTGCCCGGCTGCGCGCGGCGCTGGCCCTGACCCTGCTGACGCCGATGATCCCGCTGCTGTTCATGGGCGAACCGTGGCAGGTGCAATCGCCATTCCTGTTCTTCACCGACTACGCGCCACCGCTGGACGAGGCGGTGCGTGAAGGGCGTCGCCGTGAGTTCTCCGGTTTCAGTGCCTTTGCCGACGCCGCCGCGCGCGCGCGTATTCCGGACCCGAACGATGCGGCGACCCTGCAGGCGTCGTACACGCCGCCGCCCGGCGATGATCCCTGGTCGCAGCACTGGCTGCGCTGTACGGGTGAGTTCCTCGGCCTGCGCAGGCGCTATCTGCAGCCGGGCCTGCTGCAGGCGCGGTCGCTGGGCGCGCGCGTGCTGGGCCAAGGCGCGGTGCAGGCGGGCTGGCAGTTGCCCTCGGGCCAATGGTGGATCGCGATCAACGTGGGCCCTGTGCCGGTGGCGCATGCGGTGCCGGCCGGCGAGTGCGTCGTTGGGCCGGACGCGGCCGCGATGCTGCCGGCAGGCGGCGGTGCGCTTGCGCGCTGGATCGCCGCATGAATACGGATGCGGCGGTCCGGGAGGCGGCCCGCCGTGCGGGCCTGCTGGTCCGCTGGACCGACGTGGCCGGAGCAGAGCGCGAGGTTGCGCCCGACGTGCTGCGCGCCGTGCTGTCGGAGTTCGCGTGCGACGGTGTGCCGGTGGCCCACCCGTTGCTCACTGCCTGCTGTGGTCAGCTCCTGGCCATGCCTGAGGCAACTGGCGCGGCGTGCTGGGTGGACGAGCAGGGCACAGCGTTGCCTGCACGTGCGGATGCGCAAGGGCGCTGGCGGGTTCCGGATCAGCCAGGCTATTGGCAGTGGCGCCGGGGCGACCGGCAACAGGCGGTTGCGGTGGCACCGCAGCGTGCCTGGTGGCCGCAGGGCCTGCTGCGCGGTTGGGGTCTGTCGGCGCAGGTCTACAGCCTGCGCGCGCCCGGTGATGCCGGCATCGGTGACAGCGCCGGCTGTGCGCGGTGGCGCGAGCTGCTGCACCGTCACTGCGGCGATGCACTGGCGTTGAGTCCGCTGCACGCCGGCCTGGCACCGGGCACGGGCTACAGTCCTTACTCGCCCAGCGACCGGCGCTGGCTCGATCCGCTGCAGGTGTCGCTGCCGCAGGTTTTGCCGGAGGCCGCCGGCAGCGTGTTGCGCGAGGACGAAGCACTGGCGATGGCCGTTGAAGCGGCTACCGCAGCACGCCGCATCGACTGGCCGCACTCGGCGGCAGTGAAGTGGCGCTGGCTGCGCCAAGGGCGCCAATGGCTGCGGCAGCAGGCGCCGGCACAGTACGAACAGATGCAGACGTGGTGCGATGCGCAGCGGGAACCCCTGCTGCAGTATTGCCAGCACGCCGCCGACCGATTCACTGGAAGCGCCGACGACCATGCGTTTGCGCAGTGGTTGGCGTGGCAAGGCTGGGCGCAGGTGCAGGCGGGACTGCGCAACGACGGCGCGTCGATCGGACTGATCGCGGATCTGGCAGTGGGTTGTGCACCGCAGGGCGTCGAGGCCCGGACCGGCGGCGACCGCCTGCTGCAGGGCCTCGAGCTGGGCGCGCCGCCGGATGCGTTCAATCCGCTGGGCCAGGCCTGGGGTATCACCAGCTGGTCACCCTCTGCGTTGCAGCGCGAAGGGTTTGAACCGTTCATCCGCGTGTTGCGCGCCGTGATGGCGGGTCGCGGTGGATTGCGCATCGACCACATCCTGGGCCTGCAGCGGCTGTGGGTGCTGCCGCGTGGCGCGGGCGCCGGGCAGGGGGTGTATCTGCGCTATCCGTTCGATGATCTGATCAACCTGCTGGTGCTGGAATCGTGGCGCCATCGCTGCGTGCTGATTGGCGAAGACCTGGGCGTGGTTCCTCCGGGTATCCGCCAGCGACTGGCAGCCCGTGGCGTGCTGGGGCTGGAGGTGCTGCCGTTCGCCCGCAACGGTGAGCGCTTCCTGCCGGCGCCACGGTGGCGCCGCGATGCGGTGGCCATGCCCTCCACCCATGATCTGCCGCCGCTGGCCGGCTGGCTGCGTGGGCGCGACCTGCGCTGGCGTGCACGCCTGGGTGAGCTGACCGAGCTTCCCGCGGCGCTGCACGCGCGTGCCAGCGAGGTACAGGCGCTGTCCGCAGTCGCCCGGGGCGAGGGCGCGACGCTGGAAGCGCGTGCGCTGTCACTGGTGGCGCACGCACCTTCACGGCTGGCGCTGCTCCCGCTGGAAGATGCGCTGGGCAGCCGCGCGCAGGTGAACCTGCCGGGTACCGTCAATGGTCACCCGAACTGGCGCCGACGCTTGCCGCTTGCGTGGGATCCGGACGCGGCCGATGCGCGCATTGCCCGGTTCAGCGCCACGCGGCGCAAGGCGGGACGATGACCCGGTTGCGTGCCACCGCACGCCTGCAGCTGCATGCAGGCTTCAACTTCGAGGCCGCTGCGGCGCAGCTGCCGTACTACGCCGCGCTGGGCGTCAGCCACCTTTACCTGTCGCCGATCAGCGCTGCGATGCCAGGGTCCATGCATGGCTACGATGGCATCGACCCGGCCCGCATCAATCCGGAACTGGGCGGCGAAGAAGCCTTCCAGCGGCTGGCGACAGCGGCGCGTGCGCATGGCATGGGCCTGATCCTGGACATCGTACCCAACCATCTTGCGGCATCCCCGCAGACGCCCTGGTGGAACGATGTGCTGCTGCACGGGTGCAGAAGTCCCCATGCAGGATGGTTCGACATTGACTGGGAGGCGCCGGGTTGCGAGGGCCGGCTCTGGCTGCCAGTGCTGGACCGGCCACTGCACGACGCCGTGCGCGATGGCGTGTTGCGCGTAGCAGTGGACGATGAGCGGCCGACGCTGCGTCATCACGGGCTGGCATTGCCGTTGTCTCCGCGCAGCCATCCGCTGGTACCCGCGCAGTGGCCGGCATGGGCGGAACGCTGCAACCGCAGCGTCGAACGGTTGCACACGCTGCTGCGGCGGCAGCACTACCGGCTGGCTTGGTGGCGCACGGCGGGCGATCAGGTGAACTACCGGCGCTTCTTCGACATCAACGAACTGGCCGCACTGCGGGTGGAGCGCGACGATGTGTTCGCGGCGGTGCATGCGCTGCCGTTGCGGCTGGTGCGTGCGGGGTGGGTTGACGGCCTGCGCATTGACCATGTGGATGGCCTGTCGTCACCCGGGCCGTACCTGCAACACCTGCGTGCGTCGCTCGACGAGGCCTGCGCGGCAGGCGGTCGCGACCCACAGGCAGTGAGCGTGCATGTGGAGAAGATACTGGCGGAGGACGAACAGCTGCCCGATGGCTGGGCCTGCGACGGCACGACGGGCTATGACTTCATGGACCAGGTTGGCGCCTGGCTGCATGATCCGGCTGCTGCACCCGCGCTCTCCCGCACCTGGCAAGCGGCGATTGGCGACGCGCGCAGCTTTGACGACTTGCAGCAGGATGCCCGCAGCATGCTGCTGCGCACGTCGCTTCACACCGACTTCCAGCGACTGCTGCGCAGCGCGCAGCGGGTCCTGCAGCCCCGGCTGGCCGAAGCCGATATCGGAGCCGCTGCGCTTGCCCGTGCATTGGCCGCGCTGCTGCGGCACTACCGTACCTACCGCCCCTATTCGCTGCAGGATGCAGGTGAACGGAAGGCCCTGGTGGACGCTGCCGCGGCAGCACGCGAGGCACTGGACGGTACGGCACACGCGGCACTGGATCTGCTGCTGCGGGCACTTCCCGGCGAGGCGGAGGCCGAGCGCGCGCTGCGGGTGAGATTCGGGCAATTGGCCGCGCCGTTGAATGCCAAGTCGGTGGAGGACACAGGCTTCTATCGTTACTTCAGGCTGCTGTCGCGCAACGAAGTCGGAAGTGATCCGCAGCGGCTGGGCATGGAGGGACGCGAGCTGCTGGAACACGCAGTGGGACGCCTGCAGCGCCATCCGCGGGCATTGCTTGCGCTGGCGACCCACGATCACAAGCGCGGGGCCGACAGCCGGGCGCGGCTGGCGGTTCTCAGCACCTGCACGGTCGAGTGGCGGGACGCCGTGCGGCGCTGGAGCCGGATGTCGACCCGCGCGGGCGCGCCGATGCCGTTGCCGGGTGCCGAGGCCTATGCGCTGTGGCAGGCGCTCGTGGCCGCGTGGCCGATGCACGGTAACCCGGGCGCCGACTTCGCATCGAGGATGGTGCAATGGCTGACCAAGGCGTTGCGCGAGGGCAAACGGGTCAGCAGCTGGTCCGATCCCAACGTGGCGGTGGAGGAGGCCGCCGCGCAGTGGCTGCACGCACTGCTGGATGGAGCGCCATTGCAGCCGGTGCGGGAGGCGCTGGCGACGTTCGTGGCGCGCATTGCGCCGGCCGGCGCCTGCAACGGCCTGGCACAACTGTGCCTGCAGCACTGCCTGCCCGGCGTGCCCGACCTCTACCAGGGCGGAGAAGGCTGGGACCTGAGCCTGGTGGACCCGGACAACCGGCGTGCCGTGGACTATCCAGTGCGGCAGGCGTGGCTGCGCGATACGCGCGGTTGGCCCGCCCTGCTGGAGGACTGGCGGGACGGTGGCATCAAGGCATTTCTGCTCAGGCGCTTGCTGGAGTGCCGCCGCAGGCACCCGCAGCTGTTCCTGCACGGCCAACTGCAGGCGCTGTCCGCACCGGCGCGTTCGCCCTGGCTGGCATTCGCGCGCAGGCATCAGGCGCAGGTGCTGCTGGTGATCGTGCGGCGTGGTTCGCCCACCGCCGTGCCCGGGCCCAGCCTGCACGCAGCACACAACGTCGGCACTGGCCTGATGCTGCACGGGCTGGCGACAGGCCCCATGCGCAACCTGCTGGACGGGCGCATCGAACATTTCAAGGCAACCGGGGACGCGGCACGGCTTCTGGCTGGCAGCCCGTTGGCGGTATGGATCAACGAGGAGACGGACAGGAATGGACAGCAGGGAACGACGGCAGCGGATTGAGGCATTGGCCCACCAGATATGGGAAGCGGAAGGGCGGCCGGACGACCAGCAGCAGCGGCATTGGCACATGGCCGAGCGCCTGGTGGAAGCCGAGATTGCCGCTGCGCGCGACGAGGAGGGAACCGATGGCCAGCCGTAAGTGGACGCAGACCTCGCGGGTGCGCGAAGGCCGGCCGTTCCCGCTGGGGGCGACCTGGGACGGCTTGGGTGTGAACTTCGCGCTGTACTCGCGGCACGCTACCCGGGTGGAACTCTGCCTGTTCGACGCGCGCAACCGTGAAGTCGAGCGTATCGCGCTGCCCGAGTACACCAACGAGATCTGGCACGGCTACCTGCCGGACGTGCGGCCCGGGCAACGTTACGGCTACCGGGTGCACGGCCCGTATGCGCCGGAAGAGGGCCATCGCTTCAATCCCAACAAGCTGCTGCTGGATCCCTATGCCAAGCAGATCGTCGGCGAACTGAAGTGGGCCCCACACCTGTTCGGCTACACCCTGGGTCACCGCGATGGCGATCTCAGTTTCGACCGCCGCGACAGCGCCGGTTACATGCCACGCTGTGCCGTGATCGATCCGGCTTTCAGCTGGGGCGCAGAGCGTGCACCTGCCACGCCCTGGGACCGGACCGTGATCTACGAAGCCCACGTGCGCGGACTGACCATGCAGCATCCCGACGTCCCACAGGCCGAGCGCGGTACCTTCTCCGCGTTGCGGCACGATGCGGTGGTCGACCACCTCAGCCATCTGGGGGTGACCGCCATCGAGCTGCTGCCGGTGCATGCCTACGTGGATGACCAGCAGCTGCTCGAGCGCGGGCTGCGCAACTACTGGGGATACAACACCATCGGCTTCTTCGCGCCGCAGGCACGCTATCTGTCGCTGGGCACCGTGGCCGAGTTCAAGCAGATGGTCGCGCGCCTGCACAACGCGGGCATCGAGGTCATCCTGGACGTGGTCTACAACCACACGGCCGAAGGCAACGAGCTGGGCCCTACGCTGTCGTTCAAGGGCATCGACAACGCCAGCTACTACCGTTTGGCCGATGATCGCCGCTATTACATCAACGATACCGGTACCGGCAACACGTTCGATCTGACCAATGCCGGTGCGCTGCGCATGGTCATGGACTCCCTGCGCTACTGGGTGACCGAGATGCGGGTGGATGGGTTCCGCTTCGACCTGGCAACCATCCTCGGCCGCGAACGGCATGGCTTCGACGCCTCGGGCAGCTTCCTCGATGCGGTACGCCAGGACCCGATCCTGAGCCAGGTGAAGCTGATTGCCGAGCCATGGGACATCGGCCCGGGCGGCTACCAGCTGGGCCAGTTTCCGCCGGGCTGGGCCGAGTGGAACGACCGCTTCCGCGACACGGTGCGCGCGCTGTGGCGTGGCGATGGCGGGCAGCTGGCGGAGTTTGCCACGCGCTTCACTGGCTCGGCCGACCTGTTCGAACACCACGGCAGGCGACCGTCGGCCAGCATCAATCTGGTGACGGCGCATGATGGATTCACCCTGCACGATCTGGTCAGCTACAACGATCGCCACAACGAGGCCAACGGCGAGGACAATCGTGACGGCCACTCGCACAACCTCTCCAGCAACCACGGCGTGGAGGGAGACACCGATGATGCGGCGATCCTTTCGTTGCGTGCGCGGCAGATGCGCAATCTGCTGGCCACGCTGCTGCTGGCGCAGGGGACGCCGATGCTGCTGGCAGGCGATGAGTTCGGCCATTCGCAGCAGGGCAACAACAACGCCTACTGCCAGGACAATCCGCTGAGCTGGATCGACTGGGAGCGCGCAGCATTGCCGGCTGCACAGGCGCAGGTGGCGTTCGTGCGGCGGGCGCTGTCACTGCGCCGGCGCTACGGCCTGCTGCGCCGGAACCGGTTCCTGCGCGGCGAGTACGATGAGGCGCTGGGCCTGCGCGATATCGACTGGCGGCATCCCGATGGTCGCGGCATGGAGGAAGCGGACTGGCATGACGCAGGGCTGCGTGCGCTGCTGATCGTGCTGGACGGTCGCAGTCCGGACAGTGGCCTGCGCGAGCCCGGGCGGCATGTCAGCCTGGCCCTGCTGTTGAACGCCGGGGAGCAGCCGCAGCGGTTCTGTGTGTCAGACGACGCCCTGTCGTTCCGGCGCGTACTCCTGCAGACCGACGAAACGACGTTGGAGCCGGATGAGGAAGGCGCCTGGACGCTGCCGCCGCGCAGCCTGTGCCTGCTGGCGGCAAGCAGCAGCGCGTGATTGCACTGCTGCGCCACTACGGACCGCCGGGCATTGCCCGGCGGACCGGTAGCTACCCCATCAGATAGCGCAACACACCCGCCGAGACCACGCCGATCAGCACGGTCGGCAGCATCGACAGCCGCGTGGCGGCCAGCAGGGTGATCGCCAGCGCGGCCAGGTCGGCCGGCTTGTCGGCGACGAAGTCCGGGGCGATCACCGAGATCAGCACGCAGCCCGGCGCGGCTTCCATCACCGTCACTGCGCGTTTGCCCAGTGTGCGGTTGCGCAGCGCGAGGAAGCCGACGATGCGGGTCAGGTAGGTGGCGGCGGCCATCAGCACGATGGTCAGTACCGAGGTCCAGTGGATCAGGCCATTGAAGATCATGCTGCGTCCTCCGCCAGCAGCCAGGCTGCGGCCAGGCCGGCCAGTGCGCCGCTGGCCACGTACCACGCACCTGGCACCAGCAGGTAGGTAGCAGCGGCTACAGCCAGGCTGACCAGCCACGGCCGCGCGGCCTTCATGCCCTGCCACATGCCACGCAGCAGCACCAGGAACACGGCGGGGAAGGCCATGTCGAAGCCGTAGGCGTGGATGTTGCCCAGCATCGGGCCAATGATCGCGCCGAGCGCGGTGCAGGCCACCCAGACCGTGTACAGGCCTGCCGATACGCCCAGGTAGTAGGCCAGGCTGAAGCCAAGCGCGCGTCTGCGCGCATCGGCCACGCCCATCGCCCAGCTTTCGTCGCACATGAAGAACAGCGCCGGCAGCACCCGGCGGCGCGGCAGGTGCTGCAGCAGCGGGGCCAAGCTGGCGCCCATCAGCAGGTGACGGCTGTTGACCAGCGCGGTGATGGCCACGATCAGTGCAATGTGCGGTGGCGAGGTCCACAGTTCGACGGCGGCGAACTCCGAGCCGCCAGCGAAGTTGAGGCCGGTCATCAGCGGCACTTCCAGTGCGCTCAGGCCTTTCTGGGCTGCCTGCGCGCCGAGCACCAAGGCGAAGGGAATGAAGCCGATCATCACCGGCACGGCGGCGCGCAGGCCGCGCAGGAATTCGGCACGCGGTGCGGTATCGCAGGTGTCAGGCAGGGGGAGGGCGGTACGGGCGTCCATCGAACGGCACAACAAGGTGGGGGTGGCCCATGCTAGCGGTCCAATCGCGAAATCGGGTTGCGTTGATACCACTTGATTCTGGATGATTGATATTTCATGCGGTCAGAAGTGGAAGAGGTGAAATTCCATGCAGTACCAGCTGGACAACCTCGATCGGCGCATCCTCGACGCCCTGCAGCGCGACGGCCGCCTGCAGAACCTTGAGCTGGCACGCCTGGTCGGGCTGTCGCCGTCGGCCTGCCTGCGCCGGGTGCGTCTGCTGGAGGAGGGCGGCTACATCGACCGCTATGTGGCCTTGTTGAACGAGGCCAAGGTGGGCCGTGGCTTCACGGTGTTCGTGCGGGTGTGGCTGCGCGGGCAGGACGAGGACACCACCAATCATTTCATCAACAGCATCAAGTCGTTCCCGGAAGTGCTTGAATGCCATCTGATGGCCGGTGACTGCGATTTCCTGCTGCGGGTGGCGGTGGCCGACCTGGATGCCTACCGGCAGTTCCAGATGCAGCACCTGAACCGGATTGCCGGGGTGCAGAACACCAAGACCGAGATTCCGATGCAGCGGATCAAGCAGACGACCCAGCTGCCGCTTTGAGGGATGGGGTTTGCGGCCGGGTTGCACCCGGCACCCGCGGGTAGTGCCGGCCGCTGGCCGGCAACCTCAGAAGCAACAGCAACAGCAACAGCAACAGCGGGCCTGCTGAGGGATGGCGGGGTGGGTCCGGTTGCGGGGGACGCTGCAAGTACGTCCATGTAAGCTCGGTCGCCGCATCCATGCGGCTCACGCCCCCGCAACCGGACCCACCCCGCCTTCGACAGATTTCC
>NZ_JCAFUR010000017.1:0-60896 GCF_059371575.1 Stenotrophomonas sp. YJH_SMC_4 | reverse complement strand
GAGGCTGGGCTGGTGGAATACATCCAGTACTACAACCAGGAGCGCATCAAACTGAAACTGAAAGGTCTGAGCCCGGTAGAGTACCGGGAGCGGGCCCAATCGGCCGCCTGACCCCGTCCAAGTCTCGGGGGTCACTTCACCCTGGGGGCTTGGCCGCGGCATCCATGCCGCGGACACTCCCGCAACCGGACCCAACCCGCCTTCGACAGTTTCCTGCGAGCTATCGGAATGGCTCCGGGGGGTCAGATCCGTTTTCCGCAGGAAAACGGATCTGACCCCGGATTCAATGTCGAGATCTGACAGATTTCATCCACGCATGGCGTGGATCTACCACCGTCACCAGGAACCTGTCGGGGGTGGGGCGGTGTGGGTTGGCAGGACCGTTGGCGCCATGGATGGCGCCATCGAGCCCCCAGGGGTGAGGGCGCTTTGCTTGCGAAGCACTGCTTCGCAAGCGCCCGAACGCACAGCCGCCAGCGGCTGGGCCGGACCCCGGAAGGGGGGTTTACGGCGTGTCCTGCCAGCCCACACCGCTCCGCCAAACCAGTAGAAAACCAGAGCCGCTTTGGCATTTGACGTTGCCGTTGCTTGAAGCAGGTGCAGGGCTGCAAGCCCTGCCGATACCCTCACTCCGCCGGGCAGTACGCCTTGATGGCCGCTTCAGCCAATCCTTTCTGCGCGCTGCGCTGTTCCGCGGTCAACGCGGTATCGGCCTTCCCGTCGCCATTGGTGTCCTGCATCACCTGGCCGGAGCCTTCCAGCAGGGCCAGGTTGGCACGGGCGGTGCTGCACTGCTCCGGCACCGGCGCGGCCGGGGTCTCGGCGCTGGCCGCGGCTTGCGGGGTGCGGGCCTGTTCGCGGGTCTCGAACTTCTTGCCCGCCGGCGGGGTCTCCGAATACTGGGTCACGCCATGGGCGTCCTTCCATTTATAGACCGGGCCGGCCACGGCGTTGGCACTGGCCAACAGCAGCAGGCATCCAAGGCAGGACAGGGCACGCATGGCAAACTCCGCAGAATGGGCGTAGAACGCCGATTGCAGCATTGGCGCCGAGCACTGGCAAGTCGATTAAACTGGATTCCATGGACCCGATCACACCGCCGCCGCGTTCGCGCACGATTTACCTGCTGCCCAACCTGTTCACCACCGCCGGCCTGTTCGCCGGCTTCTACGCGATCATCGCCGCGGCCAACGGGGATTTCGTCAATGCCAGCATCGCCGTGTTCGTGGCGGCGGTGATGGATGGCCTGGACGGGCGCGTGGCGCGCCTGACCGGTACCAGTAGCGAGTTCGGCGTCCAGTACGACTCGCTGGCCGACCTGGTCAGCTTCGGCATGGCCCCGGCGCTGGTGATGTACCACTGGTCCCTGTCGTGGCTGAAGTTCGATGACCCGCTGCTCGGCCGCGTCGGCTGGGCCGTGGCCTTCCTGTATGCCGCCTGCGCGGCGCTGCGCCTGGCCCGCTTCAACACCCAGGTCGCGGTGGTCGACAAGCGCTGGTTCGTCGGCCTGGCCAGCCCGGCCGCGGCCGGGCTGATGATGTCCTTCGTCTGGGCCTTCGCCGATGGCAACCTGGGCTGGGACGGCAACCAGCTGCGCTACGTGGCGCTGGCGGTGACGATCGTCGCGGCGCTGTTGATGGTCAGCCGTATCCGCTTCTGGAGCTTCAAGGGTGGCGGCGCCAAGGGCACCCGTTCCGACCGCGTGCCGTTCCTGGTGCTGGCCCTGGTGCCGGTTGCCATCGCCATCGCGGTCATTGATCTGCCGCGCGTGCTGTTCGCGGTCGGCATCCTGTACGCCTTGTCCGGCCCGGTGATGTGGGCCGTGCAGCGCCTGCGCAAGAAGCCCGAGGCCGCGTGAGCCAGGAACTGCCCGTGCTGTGGTCACCGGCCCAGCAGGCCTGGCTGCAGGCCATGGGCTACACCGTCTATCACGACGGTCAGTTGGCCGCGGAGCTGGATGCCGCGCTGCAGTTGAGCGTGGCCGAAGCCGATGCGGCTGCCGCGCCAGCGGTGGAGCAGGTGCGGGCACCAATCGCACCCGCGCGCGAGCCTCCGGTTGAAGCCACACCGGGTTCCCGCCAGGAACGCCCGGTGCCTACGCGTCGCGAGACCCCGGTCAGCGCACCGGACACCGCGCCCGCCGCTGCCCGCCCGCTGCCGGGTGTCAATGCCCGGCAACCGGTGGTGCGGCTGCCGGATCGCCTGCAGATCGCGTTGCTGCGTGCCTCCGGCTGCAATCCCAACGATCCGGCCACGCAGGCGCTGATGGACAGCTGGCCGCTGGATCAACTGCGCCAGGACCCGGCGGCCAAGCGCGCGCTGTGGCCGCAGCTGCGGGCCCTGCGCAAGCGGGGCGGCGCATGAGCGCGGTCAGCCAGCCCGGTCCGGTCAGCCTGCGCGCACTGCGCGAGAGCGACCTCAATGCGGTGATGGCGATCGAAGTGCGTGGCTATCCGTTCCCCTGGACCCGCGGCATCTTCGTTGATTGCCTGCGTGCCGGTTATCCCGGCTTGGCGATGGAGCGCGATGGCCAGCTGATCGGCTACGGCGTGCTCAGCATTGCCGCCGATGAGGCACATGTATTGAACATCTGCATCGATCCGCTGGCGCAGTCGCGTGGGCTGGGTCGTCAACTGCTGCGCGCACTGGTGCAGCTGGCGGGCAACCGGGGTGCGCACCGCGTGTTCCTGGAAGTGCGTCCGTCCAATACACCTGCGCTGGCCCTGTACCACAGCGAAGGTTTCAACGAGATCGGCCGCCGTCCACGTTACTACCCGGCCGCACAGGGCCGCGAAGACGCGGTGGTGATGGCGATCGAACTGGTCGACGGCGACCTGCAGACGATGCCGCCGCTGTAACGGAGAAGGGTTGCCGGCCAGCGGCCGGCACTACCGGTGGATCTCCGCTGTCATCGACACGTCACCTGCCGTGGTAGGTGCCAACCTTGGTTGGCACGCTTTTCTCACGCCAGCCGCAGTGCCAACACACCGCCGACGATCAGCGCCGCTGCCAGCCAGCGCGCACGCGGGATCCGCTCGCGCAGCAGGAACACCGAGATCAACAGCGCGAACAGGATCGATGATTCACGCAGCGCTGAGACCATCGCGACGGGGACCTGGGTCATCGCCCACAAGGCCATCGCATAGGACGCCGTGGTGCCGACACCACCGGCGAGGCCCAGGGGCCAGTGCTGGCGCGCATAGGCCAACACCGCGCCGCGCCGGGTGTACAGCGCCCACAGGGGCAGTGGAATGCCCGACAGCAGGAACAGCCACAGCGTGTAACTGAGCGCGCTGCCGGACTGTCGCGCGCCCTGCGCATCGACCAGGGTGTAGGTGGCGATCATTGCCGCGGTCAGCAGTGGCAGGCGCAGTTGCCCGCCACGTGCGCCCAGTGCCATGCACAGGATGCCGGTGCTCACCAGCACCACGCCCAGCCACGCGGCAGGTGGCAGTTGCTCGCCCAGCAGGGTGCCGGCCAGCGCAACCAGGATCGGCGCGCTGCCACGCATCAGCGGATAGGCCAGGCTCATGTCGACCTGCTGGTAGCAGCGTGCTACCAGGCCGTAGTAGGTCACCTGCAGCAGCACGGATGCAGCCAGCCAGGGCCAGCTGTGCGCGGCCGGGAACGGTAGGAAGGGCAGGGCGGCCGCCGACAGCAGCGCGGCGCTGCCGGTGACCAGCACGGTGCCGAGGAACTTGTCCGGCCCGCGTTTGACGATTGCATTCCAGCTGGCGTGCAGGGCCGCAGCCGCGAGGACCAGCAGGAAGATGGAAAGAGGCATCGGGCGATGATGCCATGCCGGGGAAATGTTCCGGGTCTGGTGGGTGCCAACCTTGGTTGGCACATCGCTCAGTGCGGACCAAGGTCTGCACCCACCAGAGCGAGGCAGGGTAGGTGCCAACCTTGGTTGGCACGCAGCAGAGCGCGGCGTTACAGCTTCGCGCGCTGCTCGCGCAGGCCGGCCAGCTGGGTGTTCCAGTCGGCCAGTCGCACGCGTTCCTGCTCGACCACGGCCGGCGGCACCTTGTCGGTGAACTTGGCCAGCTTGGCCTCGCTCTTTTCCTTCTCTGCTTCGACGCGGGCGATTTCCTTGTCCAGGCGCACACGCTCGGCATCGAGATCGACCAGGCCTTCCAGCGGCACCAGCAGCTTCAGTTCACCGACGATCGCGGCGGCGGCTGGCGGTGCGCTTTCGCCTTCGGCCAGCCACTGGATGCTGTCCAGCTTCAGCAGGAACGACAGCGAGGCACTGAAGCGTTCGATGCGCACGCGGTCCTGTTCCAGGCCGGCCTGCAGGCGCAGCGGCACCAGCTTGGACGGGGCGACGTTCAGTTCGCTGCGCACGCGACGCACCGCGCTGATCACCGCCTTCAGCCATTCCACGTCGGCCTCGGCCTGGGCGAAATCGCCTTCGAACTCGGCGGCGGTCGGATACGGGCGCAGCGACAGCGTGGTTTCGGCCAGGCCCAGGCGTGGGGCCAGCTGCTGCCACAGCTGTTCGGTGATGAACGGGGTCAGCGGGTGCAGCAGGCGCAGCAGCGCTTCCAGCACGTACAGCAGGGTGTGGCGGGTGCTTTCGGCATCGGCGGCGTCGGCACCGTTCAGCGCCGGCTTGCTCAGTTCCAGGAACCAGTCGCAGAACGCGTTCCATGCGAACTCGTACAGGCACTGCGCCAGCAGGTCGAAGCGGTAGGCGGCGAAGTGGCCCTGCGCTTCGGCGGTGGTGGCCGCCAGCCGCGCGAGGATCCAGCGCTCGGCATCTGTGCGTGGCTTGGGCACGCCGGTGAACGCCGCGCCCTCAGTGTTCATCAGCGCGAAGCGGCTGGCGTTCCACAGCTTGTTGCAGAAGTTCTTGTAGCCCTCGGCGCGGTTCATGTCGAACTTGATGTCGCGGCCGTGGGTGGCCAGCGCGGCGATGGTGAAGCGCAGCGCATCGGCACCGTGGGCGGCGATGCCGTCCGGGAATTCCTTGCGGGTGGCCTTCTCGATCTTCTCAACCATCTTCGGCTGCATCAGACCGCCGGTGCGCTTGGCGACCAGGTCGTCGATGGTGATGCCGTCGATGATGTCCAGCGGGTCGAGCACGTTGCCCTTGCTCTTGGACATCTTCTGGCCCTGGCCGTCGCGGATCAGGCCGGTGAAGTAGACGTCCTTGAACGGGATCTTCCCGACCAGGTTGTCGGTGGCCATGATCATGCGCGCCACCCAGAAGAAGATGATGTCGAAGCCGGTGATCAGCACCGACGACGGCAGGTAGCGGTCGAAGCCGCGCTCGGCCATGGCCTGCTCGTTGGGCCAGCCCAGGGTGGAGAACGGCCACAGCTGCGAGGAGAACCAGGTCTCCAGCACGTCGCTTTCCTGGTTCAGCACCACGTCGCTGCCCAGGTTGTGCTTCGCCCGCACTTCCTCTTCGCTGCGACCGACGTAGCAGCTGCCGGTGGCTTCGTCGAACCACGCCGGAATGCGGTGGCCCCACCACAGCTGGCGACTGATGCACCAGTCCTGGATGTTGTTCATCCAGTGGCGGTAAGTGTTGATCCAGTTCGGCGGCACGAAGGAAATGCTTCCATTCTCGACCAGTTCCAGGCCGCGCTTGGCCAGGTCGTCCATCTTCACGAACCACTGGTCGGTCAGGTACGGCTCGATCACCTGGCCGGTGCGGTCACCGCGCGGCACCTGCAGCTTGTGCGCCTTGGTCTCGACAAGGATGCCCAGGTCTTCCAGTTCGGCCAGCACGGCCTTGCGCGCGGCGTAGCGGTCCAGACCCTGGAAACGCTCCGGCGCGTTTTCGTTCAGCGCTGCCACCGGGGTGAACAGGTTGATCATCGGCAGGCTGTGGCGCACGCCCACTTCGTAGTCGTTGAAATCATGCGCTGGGGTGACCTTGACCACGCCGGTGCCGAACGCGCGGTCCACGTAGTCGTCGGCGATCACCGGCACGCGGCGGCCGGTCAGCGGCAGCACCACGCTCTTGCCGATCAGGTGCGCGTAGCGCTTGTCTTCCGGGTGCACCATCACCGCGGTATCGCCCAGCAGGGTTTCCGGGCGGGTGGTGGCGACCACCAGGTAGTCGCGGGTTTCGCGCAGGGTTTCCACGCCGTCGGCATCGCGCTCGACGTGCTCGTAGCTCAGGCCCTCATCCAGCGTGTAGGCGATCGACCACAGGAAGCCGTCTTCCTCGGCGCTCTCCACTTCCAGGTCGGAAATGGCGGTCTTCAGCACCGGGTCCCAGTTGACCAGGCGCTGGCCGCGGTAGATCAGGCCCTGCTCGTACCAGCGCACGAAGGCTTCGTTGACTGCCGCCGACGGCTGCGGGTCCATGGTGAAGGTGCTGCGCGACCAGTCGGCGGAGGTGCCGAGGCGGCGCATCTGGCGCTCGATGGTATCGCCGGACTGCTGCTTCCACTCCCAGACCTTGCCGATGAAGCCTTCGCGGCCCAGCGAATCACGGGTCTCGCCCTTGCCTTCCAGCGCCAGGTTGCGGCTGACCACCATTTCGGTGGCGATGCCGGCGTGGTCGGTACCGACCTGCCACAGCGTGTCGTAGCCGCGCATGCGGTGGTAGCGCACCAGCGCGTCCATCAGGGTCTGCTGGAACGCATGGCCCATGTGCAGCGTGCCGGTCACGTTCGGCGGCGGCAGCAGGATGGTGTACGGCTCGCCCGTGCCGGACGGCTTGAAGTGGCCGGCCTTCTCCCAGGCCTCGTAGAGGTCGGTCTCGAAGGACTTCGGGTCGTAGCTGGAGGCGAGTTGGGTCATGCGGGGGAACCAGGAGGTAATCGTTGAAGGATCAGGGCGCGGCGGCGGCCCATCAAGGGGGCCGGGGCGCGCTTACATGTCGTGCTTGTTCAGCTCGTAACCGGCGGCCTTGTACTGGCGCCAGCGTTCGCGCAGCGGTTCGCGCGCTTCCGGATCGGCCGGGACCACTTCCAGCACGCGTTCGCACTGGCCCAGCCAGGGTTCATCGCGCAGGTTGATCACCAGCGGGCGTGCCGGCGCGTCGGTGCCGGGTACGGCGATCAGCACCAGGGCCTCTTCCTCGTCCATGTCTTCGCCAGCGATCTGGTGCGGGATGTAGGCATCGTTGTCGAACGCCCACAGCAGCTCGTCCAGCTCCTCGGCCTGGGCCTGGTCGCGGGCCAGCACCAGGGTGAACAACCCGGCGTCGTTGGCCTTGCGCGCCAGTTCGCAGACCAGGCGCAGCGGCTCGGTCAGGAAGCGGGGCTTGGCGATCAGGTAGAAGTCGGCGCGGGGCATGGCAGGATCCGGGTCAGGCAGGGGCCCGGCGGTGCCGGGCGAGGCCCTGGCCAGCGGGGGCCGGCCAGGGTCGGGTACGGCATCAGGCGCGGGCGGCCTGGTCCAGCAGCCACTGGCTCAGCAGGCCGACCGGGCGGCCGGTGGCCATGCCACGCTTGCCTTCATCGCTGGCCACGCCGGCGATGTCCAGATGGGCCCAGCGCTGGCCTTCGGTGAAGCGCGACAGGAAGCAGCCCGCGGTGATCGCGCCGGCCCAGCGGCCGCCGATGTTGTAGACGTCGGCGAAGGTCGAATCCAGCATCGGCTGGTACTCGTCCCACAACGGCAGGCGCCAGGCGCGGTCGAACACATGCTCGCCGGCGGCCAGCAGTTCATTGGCCAGGTCGTCGTGCTTGCTCATCAGGCCGGCGGTCTGGTGGCCCAGGGCGACCATGCAGGCACCGGTCAGGGTGGCGACGTCGACCAGCGCGGCCGGTTCGAAGCGCTGCGCATAGGTCAGCGCATCGCACAGGATCAGGCGGCCTTCGGCGTCGGTGTTGCCCACCTCGATGGTCTTGCCCGACATCGCGGTGATCACGTCGGACGGGCGGTAGGCGTTGCCGTCGATGGCGTTTTCCACCGCCGGCACCACCACCACCAGGTTCAGCGGCAGCTTGGCCTTGACCGCGGCGACGAAGGTGCCGATGACGTTGGCGCCACCGCACATGTCGTACTTCATCTCTTCGATGCCGCCCTGGGTCTTCAGGTTGACGCCACCGGTATCGAAGGTGATGCCCTTGCCGACCAGCACGTACGGCTTGGCGTCGCCGCCGCCGGTCCACTTCAGCACCACCAGGCGCGGGCGGTTGGCCGAACCACGGGCCACGGCCAGCAGCGAACCCATGCCCAGCGCTTCCATCTGGTGCTCATCGAGAATCTCGGCCTCGGCACCGTCATGCTCACCGGCGAACTTCACGCCCACCTCGGCCAGGTAGGCCGGGGTGCAGTAGTTCGGCGGCAGGTTGCCCAGCTCGCGGGCGAACTCGACACCGGCGGCGATGGCCTGGCCCTGGGCCAGGGCCTGGGCGTCGTCACCGGCGATGGCCAGCTGGGCCAGGCCGGCGTCGTCGGCCTTCTTCTTGCCCAGAGTGGCGGTGTAGCGGTAGGCAGCGTGATCGGCGGCGATCACCGCCTGACGGATCGCCCAGGCCGCGTCGCGGTCCTTGATGGCCACTTCGGACAGGGTGAACAGTGCGCTGCGGGTAGCGCCCGCCTTCAGCGCGCGCACGGCGTCGCCAACGGCCTTCAGGTACTGCGGCACACCGAAGCGGGCGGCGTCACCGAGACCGACCACCAGCACGCGCGGGGCGGACACGCCCGGCAGGTCGTGCAGCAGGGTGGTGGCGCCGGTCTTGCCGGACAGGTCGCCGCGCTGGGCCAGCGAGGTCAGGCGGCCGCCGCTGGCGGCGTCCAGGGCCTGTGCGGCGGGGGTCAGGGTATGGTCGGCATACGCGCCGACCACCAGGCAATCAACGGCGGCGGCGGCCGGAGCAACGTGGTTCAGGGTGAATTCGAGGGCCATTGAGCAGATTCCATTGGCGAGTCCGTACAATCGCAGGCCGTTTACGCCCAGACAGTAGACTGGGCGGCACCGCGAACGAACCCCAGAGTTTAAACCACCGCCCCATGCTGAAGCTCGACCGATACCTGCTGGGCGATTTCGTCCAGAGTTTCCTGGCTACCCTGATCGTCCTGCTGGTGGTCAGCGTGGGCGGCGTGCTGGTGGACATCCTCGGCAACATCGCCGACGGGCGCCTGCCGGCCAAGCTGCTGTTCTCCCAGCTGGGCCTGCAGTTCATCGCCTACCTGCCACTGATCCTGCCGCTGGCGTTGATGCTGGGCCTGCTGCTGGCGGTGGCCCGTCTCTACCGCGACTCGGAAATGGCCGTCATCACTGCCATTGGCGTTGGCCCCAGGCGCCTGCTGCGGCCGCTGCTGATGCTGGTGGTGCCGGTGGTGGCGCTGGTTGGCGCCTGCTCCTTGTGGCTGGGCCCGTGGGCCGGCAGGGTGGCCGAGCAGATGATCATCGAGGCCAATCGAAGCGTGCTGATGGCGGGCCTGGAGCCGGGCCGCTTCACCCAGCTGCCCAATGGTGGCGTGGTCTACCTGTCCTCGATCTCGCCCGATGGTACCCAGCTGGGCCGGGTCTTCCTGCAACGGCAGAAGGACGATCGCCTGGAAGTGGTGTCCGCCGCAGGGGGGCGCATGTTCTTCGAAGGTGCCCGCCAGCGCTTCCTGGAGCTGGATGATGGCCACCAGGTGGAAGGACCGGTGGCCGGGGGGCTGGATTACCGCCTGGCCACCTTCGCCCGCAACGATGTGGCCCTGCCCGACGGTGCGCAGACCCGTACCGGGGATGATCCGGAACTGATGCCGACCACGCAGCTGTTCGGCGATGACCGGCCCGAGGCGCAGGCACAGCTGCATCGCCGCCTTGCCCCGCCGTTGATCGCGCTGGCGTTTGCGCTGCTGACCGTGCCGCTGGGCCGCAGCTCGCCGCGCCAGCAGCGCTACGGGCGGATGATGCTGGCGCTGATGGCCTACATGGTGGGCACCAACCTGATGTTCATCGGCAGTGGCTGGATCGCCAACGGCAAGATTCCGCCTGCGCTTGGCCTGTGGTGGCTGACCCTGCCGCTGCTGGCGCTGGCGATCTGGATGTATGCACGTGATGGCCGCCTGGGCCGCCCGAAGGGAGCCCGCGCATGAGACTGCGCCCGATGCGTTTCGACCTGTATCTCGGCCAGTCGGTGTTCACCACGGTGCTGCTGACCTGGGCCGTGCTGGTGGGCCTGGACGTGGTGATGGCGTTTTCCGGCGAGTTCAAGGACATCGGCAAGAACGGCTACACCCTGGGGCATGCGGCCGCCTGGGTGCTGTATACGGTGCCACGCCGTGCCTACACCATGTTCCCCACGGCTGCGGTGATCGGTGCGCTGATGGGCCTGGGCCAGCTGGCCGCGACCTCCGAGCTGACCGCGCTGCGTGCGCTGGGCCTGTCGCGCAAGCGCCTGAGCGTATCGGTGGCCATCGCCCTGTCGTTGCTTACCGCAGTGATGGTGCTCAGCGCCGAGACGCTGGGCCCCTGGGGCCAGGACCGTGCCGATGCGCTGAAGTCCAGTGCCAAATGGGGGCGGGACATCTCCACCACCCGCTATTCCGGTTTGTGGGCGCGCGAGGGCGATACCTTCCTCAGCGCCGCCGGTGGCGAAGAGCAGCTGGTGGGCGACAAGGGCACGCGGCTGATCCTGCGTGACGTGCGCCTGTATCGCATCGCCGAGGATGGTCGGATCGCCTCGCTGACCCATGCGGATACGGCCGAGCATGACCGTGACGGCTGGGTGCTGACCGGCGTGCGCCGCGATACCTTTGGTGAACGTTCGGCCACGCGCGAGGAAGTGGCGCGCGAGCCGTGGAACTCCAAGCTGGACGCCGGCGCGCTGGCCACCGGCATCGCCAAGCCGCGCAACCTCAGTGTGGCCGAACTGCGCACCAGCATCGAATACCGCGAGCGCAACGGTCTGGATGCGCGCGACTACGAGGATGTGTACTGGAGCCGCTGGTTCTACCCGGTGAACGTGCTGGCGCTGTGCCTGGCGGCGGTGCCGTTCGCGTTCGGCTCGCTGCGCAGTGGTGGCATGGGCAAGCGCCTGTTCCTCGGCATCCTGTTCGCGCTGGGCTTCTGGCTGCTGCAGCTGTTCTTCGGCCGCATGGCCGGCGCGTTGAAGTTCGATTACCGCATTGCCTATGCGTTGCCGCCGATCGTGATGCTGGCGATATCGGGACTGCTGTTCCGACGCAAGTCGGGTTGATTCCCAGGGAGCCGGGCAAGGCCCGGCTGTTTCCGTTTCACTTCAAGGACGAACATGAGCTTCCAACGCTTTCTGCCGTACATCGCGGCCGTGCTGCTTTCTGCCGGCTGCAGCCGTTCCACCGTCGACTTCGAGATCGACAACCCGACGGATGCACCGCTGACCTTGTCGGTCGACCAGCAGGTGCATACCCTGCCGCCGCACACCTCCATGCCCCTGGTCCTGGAGCCGGGCCAGTACCGGCTGCAGAGCGAGAAGATCGGCAGCGTACGCATGGTTGTCTACGCCGATGGGATCGGTGGGCTGATCAACCCGGCCATGGCCGAGTACGTGATCGTCACCGAGCAGTACGTCACCAGCAAGACCAACTCCGGTGGCCTGGCGTCTAAGATCGAACTGAACGACGTGGAGATCGAGGGCCCCTACGTGAAGGCGACCGGTTTGTTCATTCCGCGCCGTTGGGACGTTGGGCTGATGGGGGAGCTGCCCGATACGGTGGTGTCCAACAGCCCGGAAACCTCGTCCGACTACCGGACCAAGCTCTACAACGTGCCCGGCTTCTTCGAGTACCTGGACGCCGGGGAAGACCTGAAGGTGGCCTTCGGGCCGGGCGGCTACCAGGTGCCGGCGGCATCGGTGGCATTCACCCCGGCCCAACTGCCGGCGCTCCCGGCGGCCTATGAGGCTCAGGGCAAACCGATGCGCGACCTCTATGCGCGCTATCTGGCGGCCACCGACGCGGGGGAGCAGAGGCGCCTGAAGAAGGCCAGCCTGAAGCTGTGGCAGGACTTCGTGAAGACCCGTGCGCAGTTGAGCGGACAGTCGCCGGTGGCCGATGATGTGCAGGCCAATGCGTTTGCGTCCGCCTTCTTCGACCTCTGGACGCAGCCGGCGGTGATCCTGCCGGACCCGGCGCCAGCCGGCTGATCGCTGCGTTGATCGTGTGGAGCCGAGCCCATGCTCGGCTCTCGAGTGCATCGCGAAACTGCCGAGGATGGCTCGACGCTACTGGATGCGCATCAGCGCTTGGGCATGCGCACCACGCGGGTGCCGCTGGCGCGGTCGTGCCAGGTCAGCCGCTGGCGGTCAGCCCATGCCCACCAGAATCCCAGGCCGCCCAGCAGCAGCGACAGCGTGCCCACCACGAAGCGCAGCCAAAGCTGCGTGCGTCGCAGCGGCGCGCCATCACTCGATTCCAGCTTCAAGCGCCACGGCCGCATGCCCAGCGTCTGCCCGCCGCGGCGCCAGCTGGCCGTGGCATACCACCCCGTGACCAGCCAGCACACCGCCCACAGCAGCCACTGCCAGGCGCTGAACGGTGCGATGTTCTCGCGCTGGGCGTGGCCGCTGAAGGTGTAGGCAAGGGTGAACAGGGTGCCGGCCAACATCCACAGCGCCAGCACCGGCAGCGCGTCGTAGACCATCGCCAGCACGCGCCACAGCAGCAATGCACGCGGGCGGGGCAGCTCGGTAGTGGCCGCAGGGGCCGTATCAATGGCGGGGCGGGACATGCGCCGAGCATACGCAATGCTGGCCGCATCCGCAGTGGCCCTCGTATCCTGCACGCATGGCCCTTGTTTCCACCCCCGCCGAACGCCGCCAGCTGGTCCAGCAACTGCCTGAACTGCGCGCCGACGACAGCATGCGCATCCAGCGCTTCCTCGATGCGATCTGGGCCGAGAACGGTCTCGCCCGCGCCACCCTCGACAGCTACCGGCGCGACCTGGAAGGGCTGGCGCGCTGGATGGATGGGCGCGATGGTGGCCTGGCCGGCATCGAGCGCCCGGGGCTGTTCGACTACCTGGCCTGGCGCACCCGTCATGGCTGGTCGCCGCGCAGCAATGCGCGGTTGCTGTCGGCGCTGCGGGCGTTCTTCGCCGATGGCGTGCGCCGTGGCGAACGCGGCGAGGACCCCAGCGCGCTGCTGGATCCACCCAAGCTGCCACGATTGCTGCCCAAGGCGCTGGCCGAAAGCCAGATCGACGCGCTGTTGGCAGCGCCGGATATCGACAGCCCGCTGGGCCTGCGCGACCGCGCCATGCTGGAGTTGATGTACGCCGCCGGCCTGCGCGTGAGCGAGCTGGTGCTGCTGCCGGCCACCGCGGTCAACCTGCGCCAGGGCGTGCTGCGGGTCACCGGCAAGGGCAGCAAGGAACGGCTGGTGCCGCTGGGTGAGGAATCGCAGCACTGGCTGGAGCGCTATCTACAGGCATCGCGCCCGCTGCTGGTCGGCAAGGGCAAGGTGCAGGCGCTGGCCGATGGGCAGACCCCATTGTTTGTCGAGCCGACGCTGCATGCGCTGACCCGGCAGGCGTTCTGGCACCTGGTCAAGCGCCACGCGCAGGTGGCCGGCATCGACCCGGCGCGGATCAGCCCGCACGGCCTGCGCCACAGCTTCGCCACCCATCTGCTCAACCGCGGTGCCGACCTGCGCGCGCTGCAGATGCTGCTTGGCCACAGCTCGTTGTCGACCACCCAGATCTACACCCTGGTGGCGCGCGAGCACCTGCAGAAACTGCACGCCCGGCATCATCCGCGCGGCTGAGCCGTGTCCTGAACCCCGGCCCCGGGCGGTGCGCGGCGTCGCGGCCCGGTGCCGGTGGCTGTGTCAGAATCCGGGGTCTTCTTCTGTCGCGGACTGCTCCATGCTCCGATTTGCCATCGCCGCCGTGTTCGGTGCGCTCAGCCTGACTGCCTGCGCCCAGCCGGCCCCGCCAGCCGCCAAGGCGCCTGCCGCTGCTGCCAAGCCCGGCCCGGCCGCCAACGCGCCAGCCGACCAGGCCGTGCGCGCCGCGTTGACTGCCCTGAACCCCGGTTTCAAGGTGGACTACATCGGTGCCGCGCCGTTCCCCGGCTTCCGCGAGGTGGTCGTTTCCGGCCAGCTGCTGTACGTGTCCGACGACGGTCGCTACCTGTTCCAGTCGCAGCCTTACGACACCCGTGCCAAGGGCCCGGCCAACAGCGAAGGCCTGCTCGGCTACCGCCGCGATCTGCTGGCCAAGGCCAACCATGGCGACCGCATCGTGTTCGCCGCGCCGAATGCCAAGTACACCATCAGCGTGTTCACCGACATCGAGTGCGGCTATTGCCGCAAGCTGCACCAGGACATCGCCGAGCTCAACCGCAACGGTATCTCCGTCGAGTATCTGGCATTCCCGCGCATGGGCCTCGGCAGCAAGGACTACACCGACATGATCTCGGTCTGGTGTGCGGCCGATCGCCGCCAGGCACTGACCAACGCCAAGCGCGGTGGCAACGTGCCGGCAAAGAACTGCACCAACCCGGTGGCGATGCAGTACGCACTGGGCCAGCAGCTGGGCGTGAACGGCACGCCGGCGATCTTCGCGCCGGACGGCACCCAGCTGGGGGGCTACCTGCCGCCGGCGCAGCTGCGCGCGGCGCTGGAAAAACTGTCGGCCAAGCGCTGATCGGCGCCGACCTTTTCCTGTAGAGCCGGGGATGCGTGTCGCATCCCCGGCTTTTTTCTTACTTCAGGCCATCACTGACCGCCTTGGTCAGCGTGCCCTGCGCATCATCACCACTGAACTCCCAGACGAACGCGCCGCCCAGGCCCTGGGTCTTCACGTAACCCATCTTGCGGGTGATGTTGGCCGGGGTGTCGAAGCTCCACAGCGTGCTGCCGTTGTAGATCCAGGTGGCACCGGCGGTGTTGTCGGTGTAGCCCGGCCACGCTAGGTTCTTCAGCACCTTCCAGTCCTCGATGCCGGCTTCATACGTGCCCGGGGCAGCGCCGGTCGCGGTCTGGTACAGGCCGTTGTTGGCGTTGGCCACACCGGTCCAGCCACGCCCGTAGTAGCCGATGCCCAGGTTGAGCTTGGCGGCAGGCACGCCACGGCTGATGAAGGCCTCGATGGCGTCGTTGCTGTTGTACAGCTTCTGGTCGCCGGTGGACGGATCATTCGGCGAATCGAACAGCGCCGACTGGTGATTGGTCTTCGCATCCCACGCGCCGTGGAAGTCGTAGGTCATCACGTTGATGTAGTCCAGGTACGGGTGGTACGCGGCCGGGTCGGTGACGCGGATCTTGTCGATGCCGGCACCCACCGCCACCGTCAGCAGCAGGCCCGGACGCACTGCATCGAGCTGGCGGCGGAACTCGGCCATCAGCGCGGTGAAGTTGGCGTTGTCTTCCGGCTTGCCGCATTCGATGCCGCACGCCACCGGGTATTCCCAGTCGATGTCGATGCCGTCGAACACGCCCAGCGCGGCACCGGCACCACCGGCACCGTCGGTTACCGGCAGGTTGCCCTTGATGTAGGCATCGATGCACGAGGCGACGAAGGCCTGGCGGTTTTCCGGGCGCGCCGCGCTGGAGAAGCCACGCGACCAGGTCCAGCCACCCAGCGAGATCAGCACCTTCATGCCGGGGTACTTGGCCTTGAGCTGCTTGAGCTGGTTCCAGTTGCCGCGCAGCGGCTGGTCCCAGGTATCGGCGCTGCCGCTGACACTCTCGGCGGCACTGAAGGCCTTGGTGTAGTCGGCGAAGGCATCACCACCGGCACCGCTGTTCGGATCCGACGGCTGGGTGACGCCCACTTCGCAGCGGTTGTTGCGCACGTTGCCGAAGGCGTAGTTGATGTGGGTCAGGCGCGCGGCCGAACCGCTGCTGTCGATGTTCTTGACCCGGTAGTTGCGGCCGTAGATGCCCCACTGGGTGAAGTAGCCGATGACCCGCTTGCCGGTGGTGCCGCCGTCGCCGGCCAGCGTGGTGGCGCTGATCTCTGTGCCCTGCGCGGACGCGTTGCCGGCGTTGTCGCGGGCACGCACACGGTAGCGGTAGGTGGTCGATGCAGTCAGGCCGCCATCGACGTAGCTGGCACTGGATGGTGAACCGACCAGGCTGCCGTTGCGGTACACGTCATAGCCGGCCACGCCGCTGCCACCGGTGTTGTCGGTGGACGGGCTCCAGCTGAGCGCGATGCTGTTGGCGGTACGCGTGCCGACCGCCAGTCCGCCCGGCACGCTCGGTGCGGTGGTATCGCCACCGGCGGCGTTGACGGTGATGGTGATGGTCGCGGTGCTGCTGGTGGCGTTGTTGTTGTCGGTGGCTACCGCGCGCAGCGTGTGGCTGCCGGCGCTGGCATTGGTCCAGCTGGCCGCATACGGTGCACTGGTGGCCACGCCCAGCGTGCTGCCATCGCGGAAGAACTCGACCTTGGCGACGCTGCCGTCCGGATCACTGGCGGTGGCGGTCACGTTGACCGTGCTGCCGGCGCTGAAGGTGGCGCCGTTGGCCGGCGAGGTCAGGCTGACCACCGGCGGCTGGTTGGCGCCGCCGCCATCACAGGCGCCGAGGTTGGTGTAGTAGGGCGCACCGGCCGGATGGTCCGGCGGTGCGTTCCAGATGTCCTGGTTCGCCCGATAGAGGACGCCTCCTTTCTGCAGGGTATCGCCGGCCCGGTAGATCTTGGCCTGGTCCCACTGGGCCACGCCGGCACAGCTGGCGGCCTGCGCCAGGCCGGGCAGGGCAGCGGCACCGGCGGCCACGGCAAGCAGCCAGGCCAGGCGGCGGGGACGACAGCTTCGGGTCGCACGTTCGGCACTGCGCACAATCGGGTCGTACATGGGTAAGTCTCCGATCAAAGGGCGCGCGGGCCCCGATGGCGCCGCGCGTGACGCAGGTCCGGGCGTCGCCCGGGAAGGCGACGGGTGGGGCCGGACGGAGGTACCTGGGAGGCCGGGGAGAGAGTCCGGCGCCAGGTGGGGACAACGTTGTCATCAATCGCGTGGTCAATCCGTGAGCAAGCGCATGGTTCCGGGATTCGGATGGAGAGCGGCGCTGCGCGCGGTCGGCGGCCATCGGCGGAGCCCCTCGTGGCTGGGGTGGGTCGCTTACAGCGGATTTCTGGGGGTTGGCCGGGCGGGTGGGCTGCGCAGGGGACGCTGCAAGTACGTCCATGTAGCTCGGTCGCCGCATCCATGCGGCTCACGCCCCTGCGCAGCCCACCCGCCCGGCCACGGACAGGTTCCTGCGCGGTCAGCCACGAAAGACAGAACAAAAAATCAAAAGCAGAAGCCGGTCGCTGCGCTCTTAAATGCCTGACTTCCGACGTTCCCTTGTTGCCGGCCAGCGGCCGGCACTACCGGGGAGCATCCACGCATGGCGTGGATCTACCGCAGATCGCGGAAATCTGTCGGAGGCGGGGTGGGTCCGGTGGCGGGGGTGTCCGCGGCATGGATGCCGCGGCCAAGCCCCCAGGGACGGGTTTACGGCGTCCCCCGCCACCGGACCCACCCCGCCATCCCACGGGAACCCCGCTTTTGCTTTGGCCGTTGCTGTTGCTGTTGCTGTTGCCCTGGCCTCGGCGGGTGCCGGGCGCCGCCCGGCCAGAGCCCTTCCCCCGCTTCCGGTACAATGTCGGGCCCGTTTCCCAACTACGGTTCCCCGGACATGATGGTCCTCGAGGGCGCGCCCGCCCTGTCGCCGTTCCGCCGCGAACGTCTTGAATCCCGCCTGCAGTCCATCGCTCCCTCCCTGCGCATCAGCGGTGCCTGGCACGTCTACTTCGTGCAGCCCGAAGGCAGCGCCGCTCCCGACCTCGCCACCCTGTGCCGCATCCTCGAAGCTGCGCCGCAGGCAGAAGCCGTGGCCGACGGCGCGGTCAGCCGCATCGTGGTGCCGCGCCTGGGTACGCTGTCACCGTGGTCGAGCAAGGCCACCGAACTGGTGCGCGGTGCCGGCCAGCCGGTAAGCCGGGTCGAGCGGGGCCTGCGCATCGACGTGCAGGGCTGGCCGGCCGATGCCGACGTGCAACAGGCCCTGGTCAAGGCGCTGCACGACCCGATGACGCAGTCAGTGCTGGAGACCGTGCAGCAGGGCCAGGCGCTGTTCTCGGCGCCCGCCCGCGGCGAACTGGAACGCGTGCCGGTGGACCAGCTGGAGGCCGCCAACGAGCGCCTCGGCCTGGCCATGGCCCAGGACGAGATCGATTACCTGCGCGAACGCTTCACCGCGCTGGGCCGCTCGCCGTCGGACGTCGAACTAATGATGTTCGCGCAGGCCAATTCCGAGCACTGCCGCCACAAGATCTTCAACGCCAGCTGGACCATCGACGGCCAGGAGCAGGACCGCTCGCTGTTCCGGATGATCAAGAACACCCACCAGCAGACCCCGCAGCACACGCTCAGCGCGTACAGCGACAACGCCGCGGTGATCGAAGGCCATCCGGCGTCGCGCTACCGCCCGGATCCGGCCAGCGGCGAGTACCGTCGTGAACCGCAGGTGCCCAGCGCGTTCCAGATCAAGGTGGAGACCCACAACCACCCGACCGCCATCGCACCGTTCCCGGGCGCCTCGACCGGCGCCGGTGGTGAAATCCGCGACGAAGGCGCGACCGGCCGCGGCGGCAAGCCGAAGGCCGGCCTGACCGGTTTCTCGGTCTCGCACCTGCGCATTCCCGAGCTGCCGCAGCCGTGGGAAGCGCCGCGCGCGCTGAACCCGCGCATGGCGCCCGCGCTGGAAATCATGACCGATGGTCCGCTCGGCGGCGCGGCGTTCAACAACGAGTTCGGCCGCCCGAACCTGCTTGGCTACTTTCGCAGCTTCGAGCTGCCTGAAGGCACCGACCTGGTGCGTGCCTACGACAAGCCGATCATGCTGGCCGGCGGCCTCGGCGCCATCGACCGTATCCAGGTCGACAAGATCCAGCTGCAGCCCGGTGATGCGGTCATCGTGCTCGGTGGCCCGGCGATGCTGATCGGCCTGGGTGGCGGTGCCGCCAGCTCGGTGGCCTCCGGCGAAAGCGCCGAGGACCTGGACTTCGCCAGCGTGCAGCGCGACAACCCGGAAATGGAACGCCGCTGCCAGGAGGTCATCGACCGCTGCGTGGCGATGGGCAGCAACAACCCGATCAAGTTCTTCCACGACGTCGGTGCCGGTGGCCTGTCCAATGCCATCCCCGAGCTGCTGCACGACTCCAAGGTCGGTGGCGTGATCGATCTGGGCAAGGTGCCCACCGATGATCCGTCGCTGTCGCCGATGCAGTTGTGGTGCAACGAATCGCAGGAACGCTACGTACTCGGCGTCGCCCAGGAGCGCCTGGCCGAGTTCGCCGCGCTGTGCGCCCGCGAGCGCTGCCCGTTCGCTGCGGTCGGCGTGGCCACCGCCGAGGAACACCTGGTGGTGGCCTATGGCGCCGTGCCGGGCCACACCCCGGCCGATGCGCCGATCGACCTGCCGATGGACGTGCTGTTCGGCAAGCCGCCGAAGATGCACCGCGATACCGCACACCCGCCGGCACCGCGCTGGCCGGCGCTGAAGACCGCGGGCCTGGACCTGCAGGAAGCGGGCCTGCGCGTGCTTGCGCACCCGACGGTGGCCTCGAAGAACTTCCTGGTCACCATCGGTGACCGCAGCGTCGGTGGTCTGACCGCACGCGAACAGATGGTTGGCCCGTGGCAGCTGCCGGTGGCCGATGTGGCCATCACCGTGGCCGACTTCGACGGCGTGGCCGGCGAGGCGATGTCGATCGGCGAGCGCACCCCGCTGGCCCTGCTCGATGCGGCGGCTTCGGCACGCATGGCCGTGGGCGAAGCGTTGACCAACCTGTGCGCGGCCCCGGTCGATGCGCTGGATGAGATCAAACTGTCGGCGAACTGGATGGCCGCGGCCGGCCACCCGGGCGAAGACGCGCTGCTGTACGACGCGGTGAAGGCCGTGGGCATGGAACTGTGCCCGCAGCTGGACATCAGCATTCCGGTGGGCAAGGACTCGCTGTCGATGCAGGCGCAGTGGCACGACCAGGGCCAAGCGCACAAGAGCGTGTCGCCGGTGTCGCTGGTGATCTCTGCGTTCGCACCGGTCGCCGATGTGCGCCAGCAGCTGACCCCGCTGCTCGACCGCGACGTGGAAAGCGAGCTGTGGCTGATCGGCCTTGGCGCCGGCAAGCAGCGCCTGGGCGGTTCCATCCTGGCCCAGGTGCATGCCGACCATGGTGACCTGCCGGCGTTCGCCGGCGCTGCCCCGGATCTGGACGACCCGCAGCGCCTGCGTGGCTTCTTCGAGCTGATCCGCGATGCGCGCCAGGCCGGCCTGCTGCTGGCCTACCACGACCGCAGCGACGGCGGTGCCTTCGCCGCGCTGTGCGAAATGGCCTTCACGTCGCGCCTGGGGCTGGACATCACCCTCGATGCCTGGGGCGACGATCCATTCCGCAGCCTGTTCAACGAAGAGCTGGGCGCGGTGGTGCAGATCGCACGCGAAGACCGCGCAGCGTTCGCCGACCTGGTCGAGCGCCATGCACTGACCGAGTGCGCGCAGCGCATCGCCAAGCCGACCACCGCACCGGTGGTGCGCGTGTCGCTGGCTGGCGAGAACCTGGCTGAATGGCGCTGGGAGTCGCTGTTCGACGCATGGTGGTCGGTCACCCACGCGATGCAGAAGCGCCGCGACAACCCGGCCAACGCCGACGCCGAGCGTGAGATCGCTCGTGCCTTCAACGCACCGGGCCTGAAGCCCAAGCTCAGCTTCGACATCAATGAAGACGTGGCCGCCCCGTTCATCAGCACCGGTGCGCGTCCGCGCGTGGCCGTGCTGCGCGAGCAGGGCGTCAACGGCCAGATCGAAATGGCGAACATCTTCGAACGTGCCGGCTTCCGGCCCTTCGATGTGCACATGAGCGACCTGATCGAAGGCCGCGTCGCCCTGCAGGACTTCACCGGCCTGGTCGCCTGCGGCGGCTTCAGTTACGGCGACGTGCTTGGCGCTGGTCGTGGCTGGGCCACCTCGATCCTGGAGCGCAGCGCGCTGCGTGATGCCTTCGCCGCGTTCTTCGCGCGCGAGGACAGCTTCGCCCTGGGCGTGTGCAACGGCTGCCAGATGATGAGCCAGCTGAAGGACATCATTCCCGGTGCCGAACACTGGCCGCAGTTCCGCCGCAATGCCAGCGAGCAGTTCGAAGCCCGTACCGCGCTGCTGGAAGTGGTGGAATCTCCGTCGATCCTGCTGCGTGGCATGGCCGGTTCGCGCCTGCAGGTAGCAGTGGCGCATGGCGAAGGCCAGGCGGTGTTCGACAACGCGGTCGACCAGGCCGCGGCCCGTGTTTCGCTGCGCTATATCGATGGCCACGGCAACGTGGCCAGCCAGTACCCGCTGAATCCGAACGGTTCGCCGGACGGCATCACCGGCCTGACCAGCAGCGACGGCCGCGTGACCATCATGATGCCGCACCCGGAACGCACCCCGCGCGCGCTCAACATGAGCTGGGCCCCGGCCGAGTGGCAGGGTGATTCGCCGTGGATGCGCATGTTCCGCAACGCGCGGGTGTGGTGCGGCTGATCGCACCACACCGCGCAGGCTTCAATGCCGTTGCGTATGGAAAAACCCGCCGTTGATCGGCGGGTTTTTTCTTTGCGCGTGTGAAAATCCTGATGCACCCGCGAGTTACATGGATTTTCAGGCGACAGGGTTGCGTCACGCGCCGCTAACAAAATCCTTTCATAAACAGGGAAAAGAGTGAACTGCTTCACGGCAATAGGATTTGTCGTGTCAAAGTCTTGACGATCTGCAAAGTTGCCGTTAACACTTGAACCCCGTTTCAGAATCATTCATTTCGCAGTAACCGGTTGGCGCACGCGCTCGGTTTTCTGTCGCTGCGCGCCGTTCGGCAATACCCCGCAGTAAATCACGCGAATAAACGCCCCCAGGGGACGTTGGGCCGGAAAGCCCAGCGGTGGCGTTGCTTTGCCCAAAACCAGTCCAATCAGGAGCCGTACCGATGAATCGGATTTATCGCAAGGTCTGGAACAAAGCATTGGGTCAGTTGGTGGTGGCCTCGGAACTGGCTTCCTCCGACAGCAGCAGCGGTGGGGTCGTCGACCAGCGCCGCGATGCGACACAGGCCACGCCCGCACTGCTGGCGGTGGCACTGGGCCTGGTATTGGGATTGGGCATGAGTGGCTCTGCCACCGCACAGTCGGTGCAGATCGGCGGTAGCGCCACCTGCGTGGCATTCAGCGGCAAGCTGCTCGAAAAGTGCCTGATCGAAGGCTCGGCCACGGCCAAGGGCAGCAATGCGGTGGCGATCGGCAGCAACAGCAGTGCCAGTGCGGCCAACAGCGTGGCGCTGGGCGCCGGCTCCAAAGCCACGCGTGCCAACACCGTCTCCGTCGGCGATGCAGGCAAGGAACGGCAGGTCACCAATGTCGCCGCAGGCACGCAGGCGACCGACGCAGTGAACAAGGCGCAGCTGGACGCGCAGGCGCGCGCCACGCAGGCCGCGCTGGCCGACGTGGCCGCCGACGGCAACCGGTACTTCAAGGCCGACGGCGCAGGCGATGACAGCGACGCGGCGAAGATCGAGGGCGAGGGCGCACTGGCCGCCGGTGCCGGTGCGCAGTCGCTGGCCAACGCCACCACTGCCATCGGTACCCAGGCCATTGCTGCAGGCATCGGCGCCAGCGCATTCGGCCAGGGCGCGCTGGCGATCGGCGATGCCAGCGTGGTGGTCGGGCAAAGCGCAGCAGCGTTCGGCCTTGGCGATACCGCCGTCGGTGCCAGCGCGTACGCCGCCAGCGAAAACGGTGCAGCAACGGCACTGGGTGCACTGTCCGAAGCCACCGCCGATGGCGCGACCGCCGTCGGTGGCGGTGCCGTAGCGATGGGCCCCGGCAGTACCGCATTGGGCCGCGGCGCCACGGCTGCCAACGAAGCCTCGATTGCAGTCGGTGCGTTCAGCACGGCCGTCGGTGAATACAGTACCGCGCTGGGCTCCAATTCGGCCGCGGTCGCTACCGGCAGCGTGGCGTTGGGCGCCGGTTCGCTGGCTGATCGTGTCGATACCGTGTCCGTCGGTGCCGCCGGATATGGCCTGACCCGCCAGATCACCAGCGTTGCCGCCGGCACCGAAGAT
The DNA here is from genome assembly GCF_059371575.1 of Stenotrophomonas sp. YJH_SMC_4. Lineage (NCBI taxonomy): Bacteria > Pseudomonadati > Pseudomonadota > Gammaproteobacteria > Lysobacterales > Lysobacteraceae > Stenotrophomonas > Stenotrophomonas sp. YJH_SMC_4. The sequence continues at coordinate 37,915 of NZ_JCAFUR010000017.1, read as the reverse complement.
ACCGATGCGGTCAACGTTGGCCAGTTGAAGGATGTTGCCGCGGTGGCCGATGCCACCGCCAAGCGCTTCCAGGCCACCGGCAGCAGCAAGAGCGATGCCGGTGCGCTGGCTGAAGGTGACGACGCGCTGGCCGCAGGCGAGGCCGCCAATGCCATCGGCCCTGGCACCACGGCGGTCGGTGCCGGTGCCACTGCCGTTGCGCAGAACGCGACGGCGGTGGGCAACAACGCGCTGGCCTCGGGCCAGAACAGCGCAGCATTCGGCAACAACGCGCAGGCCAACGGACCGGGCAGCGTGGCCGTCGGTGGCGCTGCGGTGGATGCCAACGGCAACCCGCTGATCACCAGTGGTGGCGTGCCGGTGGTCACCGGCGCCACCAGTGCCGGTGTGGGTGGCACGGCCGTCGGCGCCAGTGCCGATGCCAGCGGTTTTGCCGCGTCGTCCTATGGCGTGGGGGCCTATGCGTCCGGCGCGCAGGCGTCGGCGTTCGGTGCGGTCTCCAATGCCATCGGTGATTACTCCACGGCATTGGGTACGCAGAGCAATGCCACGGGCACCAGCAGCGTCGCCATTGGTGGCCCGGCCGACCTGATTCCCGGCCTGGGCTTCTTCGTACAGACACAGGCCAGTGGTGAAGCCGCGACCGCGGTGGGTGCCGGCGCCATCGCCAGCGGCGACCGTGCCGTGGCCAACGGCAGCCTCAGCGAAGCCTCCGGCGCCGAAGCCACCGCGGTGGGCTACTTCGCCTATGCGCCGGGCGAGAACGCCAGCGCGCTTGGCGCGCAGACCTGGGCCGGTGGTGCGCAGAGCACCGCAGTGGGCTACTACGCTACGGCACGCGGCGCCAACAGCGTCGCGCTGGGCGCGAACTCCGAAGCGGTGCGTGCCAACAGCGTGGCCGTCGGCAGTGCCGGCAACGAGCGGCAGATCACCAGCGTTGCAGCCGGCAGTGAAGCCACCGATGCGGTGAACAAGGCGCAGCTGGATGCGGTGGCCAGCACCGCCGACAGCACCGCGCGCTTCTTCCAGGCCCAGCCTGAAGCTGGCAGTGATGCCGGTGCGCTGGCGGAAGGCGAGGGTGCCATCGCGGCCGGTTCGTCGAGCAATGCGATCGGTGCCGGCGCGGTTGCACATGGCGCGGCCGCGTCGGCCATCGGCGATGACAGCGTGGCGGTGGGCCGCAACAGCACGGCCACCGGCGATGGCGGTGTCGCCATCGGTGGCCTGGGCCAGGCCTACGACGAGTTCAACCAACCCATCATCGGTGCAGATGGCAAGGCGCAGCAGGTGGGTACCACGGCCGTGGCCGATGCCACGGCGGTCGGCAGCGCTGCGCAGGCCAGCGGTGCAGCCAGCAGCGCCTTCGGCAATGCGGCCAAGGCCAGTGGTGACAACAGCTTCGCCGCCGGCGGCAAGTCGCGCGCCACCGGCGCGTATGCGGTGGCGGTGGGTGACAGTGCGTTTGCCAGCAGCGATGACAGCACCGCGGTGGGCGGCTACAGCTGGGCCACCGCCAGCGGCGCCAGCGCCTTTGGTTCCGGTGCGTGGGCGACCGCCACCAATGCCTCGGCGTTCGGCAACGCGGCGTGGGCCAGCGGCGCTGGCGCCACGTCGATCGGTTACAACAGCTGGGCCAACGGAACCAGCGCCACCGCAGTCGGCCGTGGTGCCTTCGGCTATGGCGACAACAGCGTGGCGCTGGGCTTCCAGGCACTGGGCAACAGCATCAACAGCATCGCCATCGGCACCAACACGGTGGCCGGCGTCGAAAGTGCGATCGCGCTGGGTGCGGGCAGCAATGCCAGTGCCAGCAACGCCGTCGCACTCGGCGCGGGCTCGGTCGCCAACCGCGCACGCACGGTGTCGGTGGGCAGCAGCGGCAACGAGCGCCAGGTCACCAACGTCGCCGCCGGTACCCAGGCCACCGATGCGGTGAACAAGGCACAGCTGGATGCGGTGGCAAGTACCGCAGCAACCACCAGCCGCTTCTTCCAGGCCAGCGGCAACGGCGACGATGTGGCGGGTGCGCTGGTGGAGGGCGACAACGCACTGGCCGCAGGTGATGCAGCCAACGCCATCGGCAATGGTGCCACCGCGCTTGGCAGCGGTGCCAATGCGCTGGCCGGCAACGCGCAGGCGATCGGCTTCAACGCGCTGGCGACCGCCGCCAATGCCAGTGCCGTAGGCGCCAATGCACAGGCCACCGGCGAATACGCCACCGCGCAGGGTGCGGAAAGCGAAGCCAGCGGTGAGCAGAGTGCAGCGTTCGGCGCGGCCAGCATCGCCAGCGGCGCAGGCAGCACCGCCAGCGGTGCCTTGTCCGAAGCCTCCGGCGAAGAAGCCGTAGCCGTGGGTTACTTCAGCAATGCCAGTGGCAGTGGTGCCACCGCGGTCGGCAGCGAGAGCGTGGCCAGCGGCACGGCTGCGGCAGCGTTCGGCATCGGTGCTGAAGCGACCGGTGGTTACAGCACCGCCATCGGCGGCTACGCACAGGCTTCGGCCTTCAATGCCACCGCCTTCGGCAACTTCGCCAACGCCTCGGGTTCCAACAGCGTGGCGCTGGGCGGTGATTCGCAAGCGTCCGGTGCCTACAGCACCGCCACCGGCCAGGGCAGCCTGGCCACCGGTACCAACAGCGTCGCCATCGGCGGCTCGCTGTTCGGCGTGCTGGCGACCGAAGCCTCGGGCAACTACTCCACGGCGGTGGGCGGTGGCGCCTGGTCGGGGGGCATCAACAGCACCGCGCTGGGCAATGCGGCGGAATCGCGCGCGGCCAACAGCGTGGCGCTCGGTGCGGATTCGATTGCGGACCGCGACAACACCGTATCGGTGGGCGGCGGCGGCAACACCCGCCAGATCACCAACGTGGCCGATGGCACGCAGGGCAACGATGCGGTCAACAAGAACCAGCTCGATGCCGTAGCCGCCGCTGCGGAGAAGACCAGCAGGCAGTTCCAGGCCAGTGGCAATGCCGATGGTGAAACCGGCGCACTGGTGGAGGGTGACAATGCGCTGGCAGCAGGTGATGCGGCCAACGCGATCGGCAACGGTGCCACTGCGCTCGGCAGTGGTGCCAATGCGCTGGCCGCCAACGCCACCGCTGTCGGCATCGATGCGCTGGCGACCGGCACCAACGCGGCGGCACTGGGCAGCACCGCTCAGGCCACCGGCGAGGACAGCCTGGCCCTGGGCAGCGGTGCCAGCGCCAGCGAAGTGGGGACAAGCGCGGCGGGCGCGCGTGCACAGGCAAGCGGTGTCTACAGCACCGCCAACGGTACCGAATCCAACGCCAGTGGCGCACAGTCCCTTGCCAGCGGCTTCCGCAGCGCGGCCTCCGCCGATGGCACCACAGCGGTGGGTGGCTATGCCGAAGCAACCGGTCGCCTTGGCACCGCACTCGGCTACGGCTCGGCTGCCAGCGGTGCCAACACCACGGCGGTGGGCTTCGGGGCCGCGGCGGCGGGCACCGGCGCGGTTGCGGTGGGTCAGTCGAGTGAAGCCAGCGGTGCGGAAAGCGTGGCGATCGGCGGCAGCACCTTCTTCGGCCTGATTCCGTCGCGCGCCAGTGGCACCGGTGCGGCAGCATTCGGTGCCGGTGCATGGGCCACCGAGGATTACGCTACCGCCATCGGCTGGAATGCCTGGTCGGCAGGCAGCAACGCCACGGCACTCGGTGCCAATGCCACCGCCAATGGCAGCAACAGCGTTGCGCTCGGTGCCGGTTCCAAGGCTGACCGCGACAACACGGTGGCCGTTGGCAAGGCCGGCAGCGAACGCCAGGTCACCCACGTTGCAGCCGGTACCGAAGCCACCGATGCGGTGAACAAGGGCCAGCTCGACGCCGTTGCCAGTGTCGCCGACAAGACCAGCCGGCAGTTCCAGGCCAGCGGCAATGCCGATGGCGAGGCCGGTGCACTGGTCGATGGCGAAAATGCGCTGGCGGCCGGCAATGCGGCCAATGCGATCGGCAACGGTGCGACCGCGCTGGGCAGCGGCGCCAACGCCATGGCCACCAACGCCACGGCGGTTGGCTTCGATGCACTGGCCACCGGCAACAACGCTGCCGCACTGGGCAATGCTGCGCAGGCCAGTGGTGTCGACAGCGTTGCGCTGGGCAGTGGCGCCAGCGCCAGTGAAACCGGCGCCAGCGCCACTGGCGCCGGGGCCCAGGCCAAGGGCCCCTACAGCACGGCCAACGGTGCGCAGGCCACGGCTACCGGCACGCAGTCGCAGGCCAGTGGTTTCCGCGCCAGTGCCTCGGCCGATGGCGCTTCGGCGCTGGGCAGCTATGCCGAAGCCAGCGGCCGCCTGGGTACCGCGGTCGGTTACGGCAGCAAGGCCACCGGTTTGAATGCCACGGCGGTGGGTGTCAGTGCCAACGCTTCGGCTGCCGGCAGTGTCGCACTGGGTGGAGGCTCGGTGGCCGATCGTGCCAATACCGTGTCCGTCGGCAGTGCCGTCAACAACCGGCAGGTCACCAATGTCGCCAACGGTACCGAAATCAATGACGCAGTGAATCGCGGGCAGCTGGACGCCGTTGCGTTCACCGCCAACACCACCAACCGATACTTCCGCGCCAATGGCACGGGAACCGCGAACGCCATCGGTACCGATTCGGTAGCGATGGGCTCGGTGGCCAATGCGGCGGGCGCACGCAGCATCGCGCTGGGTGCCAATGCCACGGTGTCTGCCTCCGGCGCACTGGCCGTTGGCGCCGGTGCTGGTGCGGTCGGCGTCAACTCGGTTGCAATCGGTGCTGGAGCGCGTGCGCTGGATGCCAATGTTGTGTCGGTGGGCAGTGGCAACCCCACCGATGGCCCGGCCACCCGCCGCATCGTCAACGTGGCTGATGGCCGCATCGCTGCCGGCAGCAGTGACGCGGTGACCGGTTCCCAGCTCAATGTCACCAATCAGCGCGTGGGCGCAGTGGAAACCCGCGTCGGCGATTTCGATTCACGCATCGCCACGGTGGAGACCACGGCGGCCAGTGCGGTCGGCTACGACGACGCCAGTCGTGACCGCCTGACCCTGTCCGGCTTCCAGGGCACCACCATCGACAATGTCGGTGCCGGCAGCATCGCCGCCGGCAGCCGCCAGGCGATCAATGGCGGCCAGCTGTTCCAATCGCTCAGCGATGCCGCCAGCTTCCTCGGCGGCGGTGCCAGCGTCGGCATGCAGGGCGTATTCGTGGCACCGAACTATGTGATCCAGGGCGCCACCTACAGCAACGTCGGCGATGCATTGGGTGCGCTGGACCGCAAGGTCAGTGAGATTGACCGCCGTACTGCAGGTGGCACGCGTGCAGGTGCTGCCAGCCTGCGCGCAATGAGTGCCTCCCTGGATGAAAGCGCACTGGCCAGCGTTGCCGAAGCACCGGCGGCGGCCGATGCAGCACCGGCCAGCAGCGCACGCGTGCAGGGCACGCCGACCGCTGCGGCGGCGGGCGCGGGCATCCCGGTGGGCACCCCGGCATCGGGCCTCAACGCGGTCGCCATGGGCGACGGCGCAGTGGCCAGCGGCGCCTCGTCCACCGCAATCGGCCAAGGTGCCAATGCCACCGCTGCGAACGCGGTAGCGCTGGGCCAGGGCTCGGTTGCTGATCGTGCCAACACGGTGTCGGTGGGCAGCGAAGGCAACGAACGCCAAGTCACCAACGTGGCGGCCGGTACCGCCGCCACCGATGCGGTCAACAAGGGCCAGCTCGATCGTGGCATGGCTACCGCCAACAGCTATACCGACAGCCGCGTCCAGGCCGTCGCCGACAGCTTCGATGTGTTCAAGGGCGAGATCGACGGACGCCTGCGCCACATGGATCGCCGCATCGACCGCCAGGGCGCGATGAGCGCGGCGATGCTCAACATGGCCACCAGTGCTGCCGGCATCCGTACCCAGAACCGGGTCGGCGTCGGCATCGGCTTCCAGGGCGGTGAATCGGCACTGTCGCTGGGTTACCAGCGTGCGATCAGCGATCGCGCCACGGTGACGTTCGGCGGCGCCTTCAGCAGCGACGACAGCTCGGTCGGCGTCGGTGCCGGCTTCGGCTGGTAAGCCACTCCATCGCGCCGGCGGCCACCCACGCCGGCGCAGCACCTGCAACGAGGGCCTGGGGGGAGGTCACGGCAATCCCGGCTGGGCCGGCCGGGAGTCGTCAAGGAATGATGGCCGCAGTGTTGGTTCGATCCATGACCCAGAAGAGGAATTCGACGTGATCAAGAAGCAGAACCTTCGCATCAATGTATTGGCAGCCGCCGTGCTGTCGCTGACCGGTGTTGGCCTGGCACAGGCCGCCGACCTGAAAGCAAATGCGCCGTTGTCCGGCCCGAAGACGCAGCAGGTGGATGGCATCATCGTGAAGTACCGCGCTGGCAGCGCCGCAGCTGCCGATGCGAACGCCAAGCTGGCCGTGGTCAACTCGGCCATCGCCCGCGCCGTGCCGGCAGGTACCAACGCGGCTGCGCGCAGTGCCGCGCTGCGCCCGCAGGTGGCCCGCAAGCTGGGCATCGGTGCCGATCTGATCCGCCTGCAGGGAGGGATCGCGCGCGCCGAACTGGACAAGGTGCTGGGCGAACTGAAGGCTGACCCGACCGTCGAATATGCGGTGGCCGACGCCATCATGTATCCGATCGATGCTGCGTCGTCGCCGCGTGCGGACGCCGTCGCGAAGTCCGATGCGTCGCCCAGCTTCGTGCCCAACGATCCGTACTACCAGAGCCACAACTGGCACTTCCACAACCCGGTCGGTGGCGTGAACGCACCGGCCGCATGGGACGTCTCGCAGGGCGAGGGCGTCGTGGTGGCCGTGCTCGATACCGGCATCCTGCCCGAGCACCCGGATTTCGCCGCCGGCACCCTGCTGGAGGGCTACGACTTCATCAGCCAGGCCAGCCGCTCGCGTCGTGCCGCCGATGGCCGCGTGCCGGGTGCACTCGACTACGGTGACTGGATGCCCACCGCCAATGCCTGCTACGACGGTTCGCCGGTACGCGACAGCAGCTGGCACGGTACCCATGTGACCGGCACCATCGCCGAGGCCACCAACAACGGCCTGCATACCGCCGGCCTGGCCTACAAGGCCAAGGTGTTGCCGGTGCGCGTGCTCGGCTACTGCGGTGGCACCCTGTCGGACATCACCGACGCCATCACCTGGGCCTCGGGCGGTACCGTGGCCGGCATCCCTGCCAACCAGAATCCGGCCGAGATCATCAACATGAGCCTGGGCGGCTCCGGCAGCTGCGATCCGGCCTACCAGGCGGCCATCACCGGTGCCACCAACCGCGGTACCCTGGTGGTGGTGGCAGCCGGCAACGACTCGATGAATGTCGCCAACGCCCGCCCGGCCAACTGCGATGGCGTGGTCTCGGTCGGCGCTACCGGCATCACAGGCGCCATGGCCTACTACTCCAACTTCGGTACCCGCATCGATCTGTCCGGCCCGGGCGGTGGCGTCACCGACGGCAATCCGAACGGCTATGTCTGGCAGGCGGTGTCCAGCAGCAAGACGTCGCCGCCGGCAGCCGGTTCCACCGAGGGTTACACCCTTGGCGGCAAGGCCGGCACGTCGATGGCGGCGCCACATGTGGCTGCCGTCGCCGCGCTGGTGCAGAGCGCGCTGATCGCCGCCAACCGCGACCCGCTCGCGCCGGCGGGCATGCGTACCCTGCTGAAGGAAACGGCACGTCCGTTCCCGGTCAGCATTCCGTCCGCCACCCCGATCGGTACCGGCATCGTCGATGCCAAGGCCGCGCTGGACAAGGCCCTGGAAGAGCCGTGCACCGAGAACTGCGGGCCGGTGGCGAAGCCGCTGACCAACAAGGTGGCCATCGGCGGGTTGAGTGGTGCCGCCGGCAGCAGCGTGCTTTACAGCTTCGAAGCCGCGGCAGGCAAGCAGCTCAGCGTCATCACCTATGGTGGCACCGGCAACGTGTCGGTCTACCTGGCCAAGGGCCGCGAGCCGAGTGCCACCGACAACGATGCGCGCTCGACCCGCCCGGGCACCTCGGAAACGGTGCGGGTGACGGCACCGACTGCCGGCACCTACTACATCAAGGTGGTGGGCGAGGCGGCTTACAGCGGTGTGAGCATTCTCGCCACGCAGTAAGCGCGCAGTGCGGTAGTTGAATGGCCGAAGCCCGTCACCCGCATGTGACGGGCTTCGTCTTTTTACGAAAGCGGGCGGCGGGGCGACGGAAATCACGACGTAACTGCTAAAGTCGAGCCGATTGACAGGAGAGTCACGTGAACGCCCTTGCTGCAACCGCTGCCGACGACGCCGAAGGCCGCATCCTGGATGCGTTGTTGGCGCGTGGCCGCCTCAAGGAGAGCGATCTTGCACGGGCACGGCCGCTGCACGCGGAGGCCGGCGGCAGCCTGCTTGGCCTGCTGGTGCGGCTGGGGCTGGTGTCCGAACGTGACCAGGCGCAGGCCAGCGCCGAGGTGCTGGGCCTGCCGCTGCTGGATGGCAAGCAGCTGCCGGATTCACCGCCCCAGGGTCTGGCCGAGGGCCTGCCGCTGTCCCTGCGTTTCCTCAAACAGTTCCATGTATGCCCGCTGGCGCTGGATGAACAGGGTGTACGGCTGTGGCTGGCCGATGCCCACGATCCCTATCCGCAGCAGGCTGTGCAGCTGGCACTTGGCGTACCGGTGACCCCGGTGCTGGGCATGCGTGCGGAGATCGATGATCTGGTCGAGCGCTGGTTCGGCCAGGGCCGCAGCGCGATGGGCGCGATTGTTGAAACCGCAGACGGCGAGGGCGGCGCGGTCGACGATATCGAGCACCTGCGCGACCTGGCCTCGGAAGCGCCGGTGATCCGCCTGGTCAACCTGGTGATCCAGCGTGCGGTGGAACTGCGCGCTTCGGACATCCACGTCGAGCCGTTCGAAAGCCGGCTGAAGGTGCGTTACCGCGTCGACGGCGTGCTGGTGGAAGGCGAAAGCCCGCCGGCCAACCTCACCGCAGCGGTGATCAGCCGCATCAAGATCATGGCCCGCCTCAACATCGCCGAGCGCCGCCTGCCGCAGGACGGCCGCATCATGCTGCGCGTGCAGGGCAAGGAGCTGGACCTGCGCGTGAGCACGGTGCCGACCGCGCACGGCGAAAGCGTGGTGATGCGCCTGCTCGACCGCGAAACGGTGGTGTTCGATTTCCATCGTCTCGGCTTCACCGATGCGTTCCTGCCGCAGTTCCGCAAAGTGCTGGAACAACCGCACGGCATCCTGCTGGTCACAGGCCCGACCGGTTCGGGCAAGACCACCACGCTGTACACCGCGCTGAGCCAGCTCAACACCGCCGACGTCAAGATCATCACGGTGGAAGATCCGGTCGAGTACCAGATCGAGGGCATCAACCAGATCCAGGCCAAGCCGCAGATCGGCCTGGACTTCGCCAACGCACTGCGCAGCATCGTGCGCCAGGACCCGGACATCATCATGATCGGCGAAATGCGCGACCTGGAAACCGCGCGCATCGCGATCCAGTCGGCGCTGACCGGCCACCTGGTGCTGTCCACCCTGCACACCAACAATGCGGCCGGCGGCATCACCCGCCTGCTCGACATGGGCGTGGAGGACTATCTCCTCACGTCCACCATCAACGGCATCCTGGCCCAGCGCCTGGTGCGTCGGCTGGAGCCGACCCACGCCGAGCGCTATGAAGCCTCGCCGGAGGAGATCGAGCGTTTCGAGCTGCGCCGCCTGCAGCCGGAAGGGCCGATCCATCTATACCGCCCGAAGCCTTCGGCACTGGCGCCGACTGGTTACCTGGGCCGCACCACCATCATGGAATTCCTGGTGATGAACGACGCGCTGCGGCGTGCGGTGATGCGCCGCGATGGCATGGGCGAGATCGAACGCATCGCCCGTGAAGCCGGCATGCGCACCATGTACGAGGATGGCCTGGCCAAAGCACTCAGCGGCCAGACCACCATCGAGGAAGTGCTGCGCGTGACCGAGGAAAGCTGATGCGCGCAGGACGCCGGGGCTGACATGCCGAACTACCGCTACAAAGCGCTCAATTCGCACGGCGAGATCTTCGACGGGCAGATGGAAGCCGCCAGCGAGGCCGAACTGGTCGCGCGCCTGCAGGATCAGGGCCATCTGCCGATGGAGACCCAGCTGGCCGATGGCGGCGTGGTCGGCGGCAGCAGCTGGCGCACGCTGCTGCGCCAGCGCCCGTTGCAGGGCGCGGCGCTGCTGCAGTTCACCCAGCAGCTGGCGACCCTGCTTGGTGCCGGCCAGCCGCTGGACCGTGCACTGTCGATCCTGCTCGGGCTTCCGGAAGACGAACGCTCGCGGCGTGCGATCACCGACATCCGCGACGTGGTGCGCGGCGGTGCGCCGCTGTCGACCGCGCTGGAGCGCCAGCACGGCCTGTTCTCGCGCCTGTACGTGAACATGGTGCGTGCCGGCGAGGCGGGTGGCAGCCTGCACGAGACCCTGCAGCGGCTGGCCGACTACCTCGAACGCAGCCGCGCGCTGCAGGGCAAGGTGATCAACGCACTGGTCTATCCGGCCATCCTGCTGGTGGTGGTGGGCGGTGCGCTGCTGTTCCTGCTCGGTTACGTGGTGCCACAGTTCGCGCAGATGTACGAAAGCCTGGACGTGGCGCTGCCGTGGTTCACCAATGCGGTACTGCAGCTGGGCCTGTTCGTGCGCGACTGGTGGGTGCTGCTGCTGGTGGTGCCCGCACTGCTGGCATTGTTCTTCGAACGCAAGGTACGGCAACCGGCGTTCCGGCTGGCGCTGGATGGATGGCTGCTGCAGCGTCGCGGCATCGGCCGCCTGCTGGGCGAACTGGAAACCGCGCGGCTGGCGCGCACGCTGGGCACCCTGCTGCGCAATGGCGTGCCGCTGCTCGGGGCGCTGGGCATCGCACGCAACGTGCTGGGCAACCGCGCGCTGGCCGCTGATGTGGAAGCGGCCGCCGACGAAGTGAAGAACGGTGCCGGCCTGTCGCTGGCACTGTCACGCGGCAAGCGTTTCCCACGCCTGGCCCTGCAGATGATCCAGGTCGGCGAGGAATCCGGTGCCCTCGATACCATGCTGCTGAAAGCTGCCGACACGTTTGAACAGGACAGCGCCCGTCGCATCGACCGCCTGTTGGCCGCGATGGTGCCGGCGATCACCCTGGTGCTGGCCTCGGTGGTCGGTGCGGTGATCGTGGCCGTGCTGGTGCCGTTGTACGACCTGACCAATGCCATCGGCTGACGATGGCTCCCTACGCAACCCCGACACTCCGCAACTGAAAGGACCGACCATGATTGCTTCCCGTCGACCGATCCGCCTTTCCTTCACTGCCGCGCGCAACCAGTCGGGCATGAGCCTGCTGGAAATCATCATCGTCATCGTGCTGATCGGCGCGGTGCTGACCCTGGTCGCCAGCCGCGTGCTGGGCGGTGCCGATCGTGGCAAGGCGAACATCGCCAAGGCCCAGGTGCAGACCGTTGCCTCCAAGGTCGACAACTACCAGATCGATACCGGCAAGCTGCCTGGCTCGCTCAACGATCTGGTGACCGCACCGGCAGGTGTCGGCGGCTGGCTGGGCCCGTACGCCAAGCCGGCCGACCTGAATGACCCGTGGGGCCACGCGTTGGAGTACCGCGCGCCGGGCGAAGGCCAGCCGTATGAACTGATCAGCCTGGGCAAGGACGGCAAGGCCGGCGGCAGCAGCGTCGACGCTGACATCCGCTACCAGCCGTAACCGGGCATGACGCATTTCCTGCCGCGCCGGCTGCCTCGCCCGCGCCTGCACGGCAGGCGCGCAGCGGGCCTGTCGCTCCTGGAAATGCTGCTGGTGATCGCGCTGATCGCCGCGATCGGCCTGATCACCGCCGCGGGTCTGTCGCGCGGCTTTGCCGGCATGCAGCTGCGCAGCGCCGGCAAGGACATCGCCAACCAGCTGCGCATGGTGCGCGCCCAGGCCATCGCGCGCGGTGAGCCGCAGCGCTTCGTGATCGAGCCGGCGCGTCACCGTTGGCAGGGGGCCAACCAGCGGCAGGGCGATGTGCCGACGCAGCTGCAGGTGCAGTTCGAAGGTGCCGCGCAGCTGGCCACCGCGCCGGGGCAGGGCGTGATCGAGTTCCATCCCGATGGTGGCTCCAGTGGTGGCCGCATCCGCCTGCAACGTGAGGGCGCCGAATGGCGCATCGATGTCGGCTGGCTGACCGGCGAGGTCCGCTCCGGCCCGTGGCAGGCGCCATGAAGCGGCAGGCGCGTGGTTTTACGTTGCTGGAAGTGATCATCGCCTTCGCCTTGCTGGGCCTGGCGCTGACGCTGCTTCTGGGCAGCCTGTCAGGTGGCGCGAAACAGGTCCGAGAGGCCGAGCTGCGCACGCGTGCGGTGCTGCATGCGCAATCGCTGCTGGCCGAAGCCGGTGTCGCCGCGCCATTGCAGGTGGGCAGCCAGCAGGGCGACTGGGAACAGGGCCGATACCATTGGGAGCTGCAGGTACAGCCATGGGTCGAGCCGCGTGCCGCCAGCGCGGTACAGGCACAGGCGCAATCGCCGGGGGCTCCCTGGCTGGCCGAGCTGCAGCTTCAGGTGCGCTGGGGCGAAGGCGAACGCGAACAACTGCGCTGGCGCAGCCTGCGCCTGCTGCCGCCGGACCTGGAGAGCGCGCGATGAAGCGACGCGCCGCAGGCTTTACCTTGGTGGAAGTGATGTTGGCCACGGTGCTGTTGGCCGGTGGCCTGGCGTTGGCCTTTGCCAGCGTGCGCTCGGCGATGGCGGTGAGCCAGCGTGGCGAGCAGATTGCCGCCGAGAGCGAACGCATGCGTGCGGTCGAGGCTCTGCTGCGGCGGCAGCTGGCCGGTGCGCTGCGCACGCCGCTGGAAGTGCCCGATCCCACCCGCGAACCGATCTTCTTCCAGGGCGAAGAGCAACGCATGCTGTTCGCGGCCGATCTACCGGGCTATCTGGGCCGTGGTGGTGCCTACCTGCATGCACTGCAGGTGGATGGCCGCAGCGGCCAGCAACGCCTCCTGCTCGACCTGGTGCTGCTGCAGGAGGGCGAGCGCATCGCCGAAACTCCGCCGCGCCCACCGGAGGTGCTGGTGGAGAACCTCAAGTCGGTGCAACTACGCTATCGCGGCATCGATGCCAGCACCGGGCAGGTGACTGATTGGACGCCGCGCTGGGATGACACCCGGCGCCTGCCGATGCTGGTGGAGATCCAGATCGTGCCCGCCAAGGGCGCTCCCTGGCCTGCACTGGTGGTCGCTCCGCGCGCGGGCGGCAGTGGAGGAGCGCGATGAGCCGGGCGCACGGCGCGGCGCTGGTACTGGTCCTGTGGCTGATCGCCCTGATGACGGCGCTGGTGGGCGCGTTCGCGTTGAGCGCGCGGGTCGAGCACCTGCAGCAGCGGGTGCTGGATGATGATGCGCGTGGCCAGGAGCGTGCACGGGCGGGACTTGAGTACGCGCTGACGCGCCTGTCCGCCGATCCGCAGCGGGCGCCCTGGCGCGCCGATGGCCGTGTCTATCGTTGGCAGTTCGATGACGCCAGCATCGAGATCAAGGTGCTGGACGAGAACGGCAAGATCAACCTGAACCTGGCAGACGTGGCCCTGCTGAGCGCCTTCCTCAAAGCGCTGGGTGAAGACGAAGCGCAGGCCCGCCAGCTGGCCGGCGCGATCGTCGACTGGCGCGACGAAGACAGCCTGCTGCAGCCCGGCGGCGGTGCCGAAGCGCCCGACTATGCCGCCGCAGGCCTGCCCTATGGCCCCCGCAACAAGCGTTTCGAGACGCTGGGCGAGCTGCAGCGGGTACTCGGCATGCGCGGCCCGCTGTACCAGGCCATGCTGCCGCACCTGACCCTGTACAGCCGCCAGGCGCGCCCGGATCCCCAGTTTGCCAGCGCGCCGGTGCTGACCGCACTGGGCCTGGATGCGGATACCGTGCTGGCGCAGCGCGCACAGCAGGAGCGTGACGCAGATACCGCTGGCGGTGCGACAACGCTTGCCAGCAGCAGCGGCACCTATAGTATCGAGTCTCGTGCAACCGACGGCAGTGGACGCCGGTCGGTGTTGCAGGCAGTGGTACGCAATGGCTCGGGCGGGGTTCCCGGGCGGTCCTACACAGTGCTTCGCTGGGAGCAGGGAATGACAGCAAGATGACGGCATGGCAGGACAGTGTGCGGCAGGTACAGGGCCGGATCGGCCCTGGCGCCGGTCGTTTCCTGCGCTGGTGGCGGCAATCGCTGCTGGCCTGGGTGCCGGCACGTTGGCAGTGGGCACTGGGCTGGGCACAGGCGCGCCTGCTGCTGCAGCGCGAAGGCGACCACCTTCAGGTCTGGCGTGAGGCGGGGGAGCGCCGCGAACCGGTCGTACGGCTGCCGTGGCCGCTGTCCCCGGCCGAACTGGATCGCGTGCTGGAAGCCCGCCTGCGCAGCTTGCCGCGGGTGTGGCTGCTGCCGGCAGGCGATGTGCTGCGCCGGCAGCTGCGCCTGCCGGCGGCGGCGGCTGACCGTCTGCGTGCGGTGGTCGGTTTCGAGATCGACCGGCAGACGCCTTTCGAATCCAGCCAGGTCAGCTATGACGTGCGTGAACGTGGCGCGGCGGGCGAGGGCCAGCTGCAGGTCGAACTGGTGGCCTGGCCGTTGCGGCAGCTCGAGGCCTGGCGCAGCAACGTGGGCCAATGGGCCGATGCACTGTCCGGTGTCGATGCCATTGATGCGCAGGGCAACATCCTGCAGGTGAACCTGCTGCCGCCCGCGCAGCGTCAGCTGCAGGCCGACCCGATGCGGCGCTGGAACCTTCTGCTGGCCGTGGCCGCGGTGGTGATGCTGGTGCTGTCTGGCCTGCAGGTGCTGGACAATCGCCGCGCGGCGGCCGACGAACTGCGTGCCCAGGTGGAGCGCAGCGCGCGCAGTGCGCGTGGCGTAGCCAGCGAACGTGCCCAGCTGCAGGCGCTGATCGACGGTGCCGCGTTCCTTGAAAAGCAGCGCGGCCAGCGCGCGGGTACGGTGGAGATCTGGAACGAACTGACCCGGCGCCTGCCGGAGGGAACGTACCTGGAAAAACTGGCCATCGAGAACAACAACCTGCAGCTGATCGGCCTGAGCCGCGAGGCCTCGCAGCTGGTGCAGCTGCTGCAGGATGCGCCGCAGTGGCGCAAGGTCAACTTGACCGGCGTACTGCAGGCCGATGGCGCCGCCAGTGGCCGCGACCGCTTCACCATGACCGCTGAACTGCAGCCGTTGCCGGCGGCAGCCCCGAACCGGGAGGCGGCCGATGCCGATGCCAAGCGCACGCCGTGACCGCTGGCTGGCACTGGCACTGTTGCTGGCAGTGCTGGGCCTGGCCTACCTGCTGCTGGTGCACCCCTGGTTCACCCAGCCGTTGCGCGAAATCGATGCTGATGTCGCCGCCCTGCGCGAGCGCGAGCAGCGCGTGCAGGCGCAGCTGCAGCAGCAGCCGCAGATCGAACAGCGCCTGCGTGCCACCCGCGAGGCACTGCAGCAGCGGCCGGGCTTCCTGCGCGAGGCCACCGCCGAGGCTGCAGCCGCTGCGCTCGGCGCGAAGCTGCAGGATGCGGTGGCGATGGCCAGCCCGGGCAACCGCAGCTGCACCATCAGCAACCGCACGCCGCTCACCGACAACCGCCGCGACGCCGAGTTCGTGCGCGTCGCCATGCAGGTGCGCCTGCGCTGTGGCGTGGCCGAACTGGCCACGGTGCTGCACAGCCTGGAGACCGGCAGCCCGCGCCTGTTCGTCGACAACCTCAACCTGATCGCGCAGCGCTTCCAGCAGTCGCCGAATGAATCCGGGCTTGGTCTGGATGTGTCATTCGAACTGGCCGGTTACCTGCTGCCGGGGGCTGCTGCCGATGGCAGTGCGCCGACGCCTGCCGCCGAACCGGTGTCCGCGCCGCAGCCGCCTTCAGCGCCACCCGCCCCCGCACCGGCGGCGCCGGTCGAGGGACAGGAGGTCGCTGATGAAACTTGAGCAGATCAGCCTGCGCACCGGCTTCCTGCTGGCCCTGGCCGGTTGGGCTGCGGCGGTCTGGCTGGCCACTGGCTTCGGTCTGGGCAGCCAGCTGCCAGGTGCGGATGGCGATGCCGATGCGGTGCCTTCGCTGCCGGTGCTGCCGCCGTTGGCCGCAGAACGCATGCCCAGCGCCGACAGCTACAGCGCGATCGGTGAGCGACCGCTGTTCGCCGAGGACCGCAGGCCGAAGCCCTACCTGCTCGGTGGCAGCGAGCCGGCCGCCAGCGCCGCGCTGCGCCTGACCGGCGTGCTGCTGACCGGCGACTTCGGCATGGCCACCTTCACCACCGAACAGAACCGTTCGCTGCGGCTGCGCCTCAACGGCGAAGCGGTGGACGGCTGGCAACTTGTGGGGCTTGCGCCGCGCCAGGCCACGGTGATCGGCCCAAGCGGCAGCCAGGTGCTGGAACTGGCCGTGTTCAATGGCCAGGGCGGCGAGCCGCCCACCGTACTGCGGGGTGCCAATGGCGCGCCGCCGGCGGGTGCGGTCGTTGTGCCACCGCCGGCGGGCGCACCGCCGATGCCATCCCCACCTCCGGCTGCTGCAACCGCAACCGCGCAGCCGCAGCCCGCCAGCAGCGTGCCATCAGCCGCCGCCGCGGCACCTCCTGCCAACACCAATGGCCCCAGCGAAGCGCAGATGCAGGCCATCCGCGAACGCATCCAGGCCCGTCGCCGCCAGCTGCAGCAACAACAGCAGCAACAACCGTCGCCGCCCCCGGGCGATGGCACCAACCGATAGAGTGAATGCATGAGCCTGCGTTTTCTTCCCTGGTCCTTTGCCCTCGCGCTGCTGGTCGGCTGCAGCACCGTGTCCGCGCCGCATGTGCAGCGCAAGGGCAATCTGTCGCCGACTGCCGAGGCCGGCCAGGCAGCTGATGTCGCAGCAGATGCTGCCCGTGACGCCCAGGGCGCTCCGCAGGCGGTGATCCGCCGTGGCACCGGCACCATGATCAACCGCGAAGCAGCACGTGCACCGGCACCGGCGCTGCATGGCGCCAGCACCGGTGAAGCAACCTTCAATTTCGAAGGCGAGTCGGTGCACGCGGTGGTCAAGGCCATCCTCGGTGACATGCTGGGCCAGAACTACGTGATCGCACCGGGCGTGCAGGGCACGGTGACCCTGGCCACGCCCAAGCCGGTGTCGCCGGCGCAGGCGTTGAACCTGCTGGAGATGGTGCTGGGCTGGAACAACGCCCGCATGGTCTACAGCGGTGGCCGCTACAACATCGTCGCTGCCGACCAGGCGCTGGCCGGTACGGTTGCGCCGAGCACGGCGCCTGCAGCCAGTGCGCGTGGCTTCGAGGTACGGGTGATCCCGTTGCAGTTCATCTCCGCCACCGAGATGAAGAAGGTGCTGGAGCCCTATGCGCGGCCCAATGCCATCGTCAACGTCGACAGCGGCCGCAACGTGATCACCCTGGGCGGTACCCGCGCCGAGCTGGAAAACTACATGCGCACCGTCGAGATCTTCGACGTCGACTGGCTGTCGGGCATGTCGGTGGGCGTGTTCCCGATCCAGTCGGGCAAGGCCGAGCAGGTCGCTGCCGATCTGGAGAAGGTGTTCGGCGAGGAGAGCAAGACCCCTAGCGCCGGCATGTTCCGTTTCCTGCCGCTGGAAAACGCCAACGCCGTGCTGGTGATCACCCCGCAGGTGCGTTACCTGGACCAGATCCAGCAGTGGCTGGACCGTATCGATACCGCCGGTGGCAGCGCCCGCCTGTTCTCCTACGAGCTGCGCTACATCAAGGCGCGCGACCTGGCCGAGCGCCTCAGTGAAGCCTTCGCCAGCAGCGGCAATCGTGGCGGCTCCAGCCCGGCATCGCTGGCACCCGGCGCGATTCCATCGCAGCTGGGCAGCGATGGCGAGCGCGGCATGGACAGCAACAACAGCAGCAGTTTCGGTTCGACCCCGGGCAGTGGTTCCAGCGGTGCCGGCAACGGCAGCATGAACCTGCCGCAGCGCCAGTCCGGCAACGTCAGCGTCAGCCTGGAAGTGGAAGGCGATCGCGTGGGCGTGTCGGCGGTGGAGGAGACCAATACCCTGCTGGTGCGTTCGACCCCGCAGGCCTGGCGCTCGATCCGCGAGGTGATCGAGAAGCTGGACGTGATGCCGCTGCAGGTGCACATCGAAGCCCAGGTGGCCGAGGTGTCGCTGGATGGTGACCTGAAGTACGGCGTGAACTGGTTCTTCGACAATGCCGTGGCCGGGCGTGCACTGACGGGAGCATTGGGCGGCGTGACCCTGCCGGCAGCAGCGGGTGGCTCCTGGAGCAGCTTCGCCGGTGCCGCGACCGGTGGCGAAGGCCTGGGCTGGGCATTCACCGGCCACAATGGTGCGGCGGTGGTGAGCGCGCTGGACAAGGTCACCGATGTACGCCTGCTGCAGACCCCCTCGGTGTTCGTGCGCAACAACGCCGAGGCCACGCTCAACGTGGGCGACAAGGTGCCGATCAACACCACCACGGTCAACACCGGTATCGGCACCGGCACCTACAGTTCGGTGCAGTACATCGACACCGGCGTGATCCTGAAGGTGCGCCCGCGCGTAACCCGCGATGGCACGGTGTTCCTCGATATCGTGCAGGAAGTGAGCAGCGCCTCGAACGTGCCCGACAACTGCAATCCGACCGAGCGCAACTGCAACCCGCGGATTTCCACCAAGAAGCTGTCGACCGAAGCGGCGGTGCAGAGCGGCGACACCATCATGCTGGCCGGCCTGATCACCGATTCGGCCACCGATGGCAGCAGCGGCATTCCCGGCCTGAGCCGGATTCCGGTGGTCGGCGCGCTGTTCGGGCAGAAGAGCCGCACCAGCCGTCGTTCGGAAGTGATCGTGCTGCTGACCCCGAGCATCGTGCGTAACGGGCAGGAAGCGCGGAATCTGACCGACGAGTACAGCCAGCGCTTCCGCGCGATGGAGCCGCTGAACCAGCCGCGCGCAAAGAATTAAGGGGGTTGCGGTCGGGCTGCGCCCGGCACCCGCAGAGGCCGGAGCCAGAGCCAGAGCCAGAGCCGGAGCAACGGCAACAGCGGGTTTACTGAGGGGTGGCGGGGCGGTGTGGGTTGGCAGGACACGCCGTAAACCCACAGGCCGGCCCAGCCGCCAGCGGCTGGGCCGGGCCCCGAAAGGGGGACTTGCAGCGTCCCCCGCAACCGGACCCACCCCGCCAACCCCAGGAACCCAGCTCTTGCTTCGGCTGTTGCTGTTGCCATGGCCTGAAGCGGGTGCCGGGTGCAACCCGGCCGATACCCTCCCGGTGCTAGGCTGTGGCTAACGACAACCACGGAGGCGGGATGGGGGCGATCGTGTTGTTGCCGCTGTGCGTGGACGATGCCGCGCTCGACCGCTGCCTGGCCGCACTGGATGCCGGCACCGCGCCGGGCACGGCGGTCTGGTTGGCCGACGATGCGCAGACCGGGCCGCGCGCGCAGGCGGTGGTGGAACACTGGTTGGCGCATACGCCACTGCAGGCCGAGTACACCCGCCGCGCGCGGCCGCTGGGCGAGGTGGCCCACCTGGACGAGATGTTGCGCGCCTGCGATGGCATGGACGTGGCGGTGCTGGCACCGGACAGCGTGCCCGCGCCGGGCTGGCTGCAGCAGCTGCAGGACACCTTCGCCCGCGATGCCGCCATCGCCACCGCAACCCCGTGGTGCAATGCCGGCGAAACCGCTGCGTGGCCACGGCTGGGCGAAATCAATCCCGAACCCCATGATCCGGCCCTGCTGGCGCATACCTGTGCCACATTGCCAACCCTGCACCCCGAGCTGCCGTCCGCAGTCACCCATGCGGTGCTGGTGCGGGGCAACGCGCGTCGACGTGCCGGGGGCCTGGACGTGGACAGCTACGCCGGCTGGAACGCGGCGCTGGTGGACCTGAGCCTGCGCATGGCCGGCCTGGGATGGCGCAACGTGCTGTGCGAGACCGCCTTCGTCAGCCGGGCGGGGGAGGCGGTCAGCCGTGACGGCGATCTTGAAGCGCTGGCCGCGCGCTGGCCGGGCTGGGTGCCTCGGTTGGCGGACTTCCTGATGCACGACCCGCTGCACGGGCTGCGTGCCGACCTGCAGCAGCGCATGCGGCAGGCGATAATGCCGAAGGAACAGGGCGACCTGTTCGTTCCTTCCGCGCCGGAGCCACCCGTTTGAATGTTGCCATCGCCGCCATCGTCGTCACCTACCAGAGCGGCAGCACCATCGATGCCTGTCTCTCCCGTCTGCGCCAGGCGCGGGGCGTGGCCGAGATCCGGGTGATCGACAACGGCTCGATGGATGGCACGCTGGATATCGTGCAGCGCCATGCCAGCCACGACCCGCGCGTGCGTTTTGTCGGCAATCCGGACAATCCCGGCTTTGCCGCCGCAAACAATCAGGGGGTGGCCGATTCGCACAGCCCGTGGCTGGCCTTCATCAACCCGGACCTGATGGTCGAGCCCGATACTCTGGCCGAGCTGCGCAGCCGTGCCGAACGGTTGGGGGATTGCCTGCTGGGTGTCGAACAGCTGGACGAGCATGGCCATGCCGACGAGGCCGTGCGCCGTCGTGATCCGGATTTCCTGTTGATGCTGCGTTCGCCCGGCAAAGGCTCGAAGCTGTCGGTCCCGCGCGATCCGCAGCAGGCGCTGCAGCGGGTGCCGGCGTTGTCTGGCGCGCTGCTGCTGATGCCGCGTGCGCTGTTCGACCGCATCGGTGGCTGGGACGCCGGCTATCGCCTGCACGCCGAAGACCTGGACTTGTGCCGGCGCGCGCGCGAAGCGGGGGCGGTGGTGGCCATCGCCAATGACCTGCAGGTCGTCCACGTTCGTGGCGTCTCCAGCCGTTCGCGGCCGTTCTTCGTGGAATGGCACAAGCACCGGGGCCTGTGGCGCTATTTCCAGAAGTTCGAAGCGAAGCAGCGTTCGCTGCCGGTGCGTGTTGCGGTATGGGGCGCGATCTGGGCCCACGCCCTGATGCTGGTGCCGCGCCTGGTGCGCAAGTCGTTGTAGAGCCGAGCCCACGCTCGGCTGCATGGATAGGGTCATCCACGCGTGGTGTGGATCCACTGGCCGCGCCCCCGGTTCACCCTGCTGGGCGCATAATCCGCCCCATGCCTATCATCCAGTCCCTGCTCGACACCGACCTGTACAAGTTCACCATGATGCAGGCGGTGCTCCACCAGCACCCCGGTGCCCAGGTGCAGTACCGGTTCAAGTGCCGCACGCCCGGCATCGACCTGGCCCATTACATCGACCAGATCGACGAAGAGATCGACCACCTGTGCAGCCTGCGTTTCAGCGACGCGGAGCTGGATTACATGCGTGGCCTGCGCTTCGTGAAGCCCGACTTCGCCGATTTCCTCGGCCTGTTCCACCTCGACCGCAAGTACATCCAGCTGCGCGCGTCGAAGACCGTGCCCGGCGAGATCGAACTGGACATCACCGGCCCGTGGCTGCACACCATCCTGTTCGAAGTGCCGCTGCTGGCGATCATCAACGAAGTCTGGTTCCGCAACACCACCACGCCTGACTTCGCCGAAGGCGAGCGCCGCCTGCAGGCCAAGGCCGCGCTGTTGCGCGATACCCCCGGTTTCGAACAGTGCCGCATCGCCGACTACGGCAGCCGCCGCCGCTACTCGCGCGACTGGCACGCGCGCCTGCTGCCGCTGCTGCGCGATGCACTGGGCCCGCAGCTGGTCGGCACCAGCAACGTGCACTTCGCCCGCCTGTATGGCATGACCCCGCACGGCACCATGGCCCATGAGTATCTGCAGGCCTTCCAGGCGCTGGGCCCACGCCTGCGTGACTCGCAGGTGGCGGCGCTGGAATCGTGGGCACGCGAGTATCGCGGCGACCTCGGCATCGCGCTGTCCGACGTGGTCGGCCTGGATGCGTTCCTGCGCGACTTCGATATGTACTTCTGCAAGCTGTTCGACGGTGTCCGCCACGATTCGGGCGATCCGTTCGACTGGGGCGACCGCATGCTGGCGCACTTCCAGCAGCGCCGCGTCGATCCGCGCAGCAAGGTGCTGGTGTTCAGCGATGGGCTCGACATCGCCAAGGTCATGCGCCTGTACGACTACTTCCGTGGTCGCTGCCAGGTCGCGTTCGGCGTCGGCACCCACCTGACCAATGATCTGGGTCCGACGCCGCTGAACATCGTGATCAAGATGGTCCGCTGCAACGGCCAGCCGGTGGCCAAGCTCAGCGATTCGCCGGGCAAGAGCATGTGCGACGACCCCGGCTACCTGGCCTACCTGCGCCAGGTCTTCGAGCTGCCGCCGGCATAAACACGTCGGCTTACAGGTAGTCGACCACCACCAGGTAGGCGCCCTGCAGCGGCTGCTGCTTCGAAGCCTGCACGCTGTAGCGCTCGGAGAAGGCGATATCGCCGGCGCGCATCGCGCTGGCCGACACCGACAGCTTCTGCCCCTGGCGCTTGCCGTCGCGCAGCGTCGCGGCTTGGCCATCGGCCAGCGCCGTCACAGCCACCGTCGAGCCCTTGGCCGACGGCGGGCAGGCCGCCAGGCTCAGCTCGCCCTGGGACAGGTTGGTCATGCAGCCCGGCTCGGCGATACGGCCGCTGAAACGAATGCTGCCGCTGCTGGCTTGGGCCAGCGCACTGACGGACATCAGGGCCACGCACAGCAGAAGGGAGGTTCTCATGACACGTTCTCTGGTTCGGTGTGTCCTAGTTAGCGACAGGTTCGATCCGTCTTTAATAGGACGATTCCGAATCTGCTAGGGCCATCACCAACAAAGAGTGATGCGCATCAAATAAGGTGATTTCCGCCTTAAAAAGGCCTGTTTACGCGCATGCCGAATGCGCCACCAGGTGCGTCATGCAGGGTCGTCTGTGGCCTGATCCGGCCACCGTCAAATTCCTTGCGCTCCCCCAATAATGATTTCGCCTAACACGTCACATTTGAGGCGTCAATGAATTGGCGTTCAGAAAAATAATGAGACTTTCATCACAGTTGTGCCTATACTTGCGTCACGGATTCAGGGGAAGGTATGTCCGAGTCCGGCCACAGGTGAGACGCAAGGATGGGTCTTGATAGCCCGGCAGTGCTCCTTGCTTCCTCCTCTACTTCTCATCTCTTCAGTAGGGTTAGGTAAAAGCGAATGCACAAGATCAACCTCATTGCCGCTCTGATGCTGGCCGCCGCTCCGCTGGCCGCCAACGCCGCCGACGGCACCATCACCTTCAACGGCAAGGTGACCGACAAGACCTGCACCATCTCGACCCCGGGCGGCAAGGACTTCGCCGTCAACCTGCCGACCGTGTCCAAGAACACCCTGGCCACCGCCGGTGCCGTTGCCGGTCGTACCCCGTTCGCCATCAACCTGACCAAGTGCAGCGCCGGCAACGTCGCGACCTACTTCGAGCCGGGTTCGACCGTTGACTTCAACACCGGCCGCCTGCTGAACCAGGCCTCGGCCAACGCTGCCACCAACGTGCAGCTGCAGCTGCTGGGCTCGAACAACCAGGTCCTGCCGATCAAGGCTGCCGGCGCTGGCCTGGCCCAGACCAACTCGCAGTGGGTCACCGTCGGCACCGACGGCTCGGCCGACCTGAACTACTACGCTGAGTACTACGCCACTGCCGCCGCCACCCCGGGCGACGTCACCAGCAGCGTCAAGTACACGATCATCTACAACTGATCGTAGCCGTACCCGCACTGGCCGGCGTACGCGCCGGCCAGTGCATCGCGGCCCCTGGCCACATACCTCGAGCGTAGTACTTCCGATGAAAGCATTCTTTCCCCGGGCGCTGCTGCTGGCAGCGTTCACGCTGCCCTTCTGCCAGAACGCTCTGGCCGGCGTGGTGGTCAATGGCACGCGAGTGATCTATCCGGCGCAGGCGCGCGAAGTCACCGTGCAGGTCGACAACGTGGGCGATTCGCCGGCGCTGGTGCAGGCCTGGATCGACAGCGGCGACGCCAACCAGACCGCCGATACCAGCGATGCCCCGTTCGTACTGACGCCGCCGATCGCGCGCGTCGAGCCGGGCCGCAGCCAGGCGCTGCGACTGATCTTCTCCGGCGCGCAGTTGCCGACCGACCGCGAGTCGGTGTTCTGGCTCAACGTGCTGGATGTGCCGCCGTCCCCGGACAACGCTGACAGCGGCGAACAGAATTACCTGCAGGTCGCGTTTCGTTCGCGCCTGAAGCTTTTCTACCGGCCGCAGGGCCTGAAGGGCGTCGCCAACGATGCACCGGCAGCGCTGCGCTGGACCCGCAATGGCGACCGCCTGCGGGTGGAAAACCCGAGCCCCTTCCACGTCACTCTGGCCGAAGTACATGCCGTGACCGGCAGCAGTGAAAAGGCCGTCGAGGACAAGGGCGCGATGGTCGCGCCGAAGCAGAGCCTGGAGTTCGCCGCACCGGCGGGCACCGACCAGGTCCGCTTCATCACCATCAACGACTACGGCGGCCGGGTGGAACACACCATCCGCCTCGGCAGCACCGGGGGCTGAACGCGCCGCGCCGGCCCCTGGCCTGCGCATCCCGCCACCGCCGCTGTGCGGCGAATTGAAGGAATGTCAGTGTGATCGGAAACAGATTGACATTGTCGATCCATCAGGCGCTTTGCCTGTTGGTTGCTGGCGTGGCCTGCCCAGGATGGGCGCTGGCTGCTCCGGCCAATCTCGGCGAACAGGCGCTGATGGCGCAGAGTGGTGCGGCCAATGCGCGAGCACCGGAATCGGCCCAGTTCAACTCCAGCTTCCTGTCTGGCCAGGCCAAGCAGGTCGACCTGGCGGCCTTCAGCAACGGCAACCCGATGGTGGCCGGCAACTATCGTGTCGACGTGTACGTCAACGGTGCCTGGCAGGGCCGTCGCGATCTGCAGTTCAAGGCCGATGCGCAGGGCCGTGTCGACGCCTGCCTGCCGCTGCCGATGCTGGAAGAAATGGGCGTGGACAGCGAGGCCGTGCTGCTGCAGCAGGATCCGTCCGTGCCCACCGACAAGACCAGCTGCGTGCCGGTCCAGCAGCGCATGGCCAATGCCTATGGTGTCTATGACAGCGGCAACCTGCGCTACGACCTGAGCATCCCGCAGGTGTTCCTGCGCCGCGAGGCGCGTGGCTACGTCAACCCGGCGCTGTGGGACCGTGGCATCAATGCCGGTTTCGTCGGTTACAGCTTCAATGCCATCGACAGCGACAGCCGCGTCGAAGGTGGCCAGCGCAACCGCAGTGCCTACCTCGGCCTCAACGCCGGCATGAACCTGGGTGGCTGGCAGTTCCGCCACGATTCGAACCTGACCTGGTCCGAGGGCGACGGCCGCCATTGGCAGAGCATCGCCACCTATGCGCAGCGCGGCATTCCGCAGGTGCGCGGCATGCTCACCATCGGTGAGGCCTACACCACCGGTGAACTGTTCGATTCGATCGGTTACCGCGGTGCCAGCCTGGCCAGCGACGACCGCATGCTGCCCGATTCGCTGCGCGGTTACGCGCCGGTCGTGCGCGGCATCGCCGAGACCAACGCGCGCATCGAAGTGCGCCAGAACGAGCAGCTGATCTACTCCTCCACCGTGTCGCCGGGCAGCTTCGTCATCGACGACCTGTACCCGACCGGTTACGGCGGTGATCTGGAAGTGAGCGTGATCGAGGCCGATGGCCGCCGCCGCGAATTCAAGGTGCCGTTCGGTTCGGTGCCGCAGATGCTGCGCGAAGGCGTGTCGCGTTACTCGCTGACGGCTGGCCAGGTGCGCAACAAGCTGCTGGCCGATGAGCCGTGGCTGGTGCAGGGCACCTACCAGCGCGGTATCGGCAACCAGCTGACCCTGTACGGTGGCAGTGCACTGAGCGATGGCTACCTGTCGCTGCTGTACGGCGTCGGTCTGTCCACGCCGGTCGGCGCATTCGCTGCCGACGTCACCCATGCGCGTACCTCGTTCGATCACTACGGCAACCACACCGGTGCCAGCGTGCGCTTGAGCTACAGCAACATGATCGGCGAGACCGGGACCAACCTGACCCTGGCCGCCTACCGCTATTCGACCGAAGGCTTCTACAGCCTGCAGGACGCGCTGTACGGCCGTGATTCGGACAAGCGCGGCATCGATCCGACCACCCGTGGCCGCCAGCGCAGCCAGTTCCAGGTAACGCTGAACCAGCCGCTGGGCCGTCGCGGCGGCGCGCTGTACGTGACCGGTTCGGTGCGTGACTTCTACGACCGTTCCGGCACCTCCAAGCAGTACCAGGTGGGCTACAACAACGCCTGGCGTTCGGTGAACTACGGCTTCTCGGCGCTGCGCACCGAAGAGGGCGTGCTGGGCCGTTCCGACACCCAGTACCTGTTGTCGATGAGCGTGCCGCTGGGTCGTGGTTCCCACCCGGTGTCGTTCAGCGCCGATCTCGGCGTGCGCGACCGCGGTGGCTACGACAACAGCCGCGTCGGCATCACCGGTTCGGCCGGTGTCGACAACAACTTCAGCTACGGCGTGGCGCTGTCCGATTCCCGCGAAGGTGGCACCACCGCGGTCGGCAACGCCGAGTACCGCAGCCGCTACTCCGCGTTGAACGCGACCTACAGCCACTCGCGCGATTTCCGCCAGGCTTCGGTCGGTGCCAACGGCAGCGTGGTCGTGCATCCGGGCGGCTTCACCTTCACCCCGCAGCGTGGCGACACCATGGTGCTGGTGGAAGCGCCGGGCGCACGCGATGCGATCGTCAGCAACGCCCCGGGCCTGCGCGTCGATGGCCGCGGCTACGCGGTGGTCCCGTACGTGTCGCCGTACCGCCTCAATACCGTCACCCTCGACCCGCAGGGCATGGCCCACGACGTCGAGCTGGAAAGCACCAGCCAGTCGATCGCGCCGTTCGCCGGTGCCATCAGCTACCTGCGCTTCGATACCCGCAAGGGCAACGCGCTGCTGATCCAGGTGCGCAACCCGGATGGCCGCACCATGCCGTTCGGTGCGCAGGTCAAGGATGAGCAGGGCCAGCCGGTGGGCATGGTCAGCCAGGGTGGCCGCCTGTACGTGCGCAGTGAAAAGAACCAGGGCCGCCTGCTGGTGGAGTGGGGCGCCGGCGCCGACCAGCGCTGCACCGTCGATTACCAGGTTCCGGCGGGCGCCGATGCGTCCAAGACCGGCTTCATCCCGCTGGAGGCAGCATGCCGATGATCTCTTCCCGTGGCCGCAAGGCGCTGAGTGCGGTGGCCATATTGGCTGGTATTGCCGTGGCCAGCCCGGCGTTGGCGACCTGCTACATCACCCAACAGGGCTTTGTCGCGCAGGACGTGCAGATGGACATGGGGCAGATCGTAATCCTGCCCAGTCTGCCCGTCGGTGGTGTGATCAAGGAGCTGATCGTGCCTATCAACCAGCGCGACAGCATCGGTTACTGCGATCGCTGGGGCGGTAGTGCCAATGGCCGTTTCGTCAACGCCGCGCAGCAGAACGCGGTCCCGGGTTTCAGCAACGTCTATGCCACCGATGTAGCCGGGGTGGGCATTCGTGTCTATCGTGATTCGGGCACCATCCAGACTTACTACCCGCATACCCTGCAATTGGGGGGCAGCCGGACGTTGACCCTCAACGGTGGCCGCTTCCGGGTGGAGCTGATCAAGACCGCCGCGCAGACGGGCTCGGGCATCATCGCGCCTAACGGCCGCTTCACCACCTATTATCTCGACGGCGACGGCCCTGGCCGTCCGGAACTGACCTCGACCTTCAAGGGCTCGGGCACCACCGTGGTCAGCCCGACCTGTGAAGTGCAGGCCGGCAGCCGCAATATCGCCGTCGATTTCGGCAGCGTGCCCAACACTACCTTCACCGGTGTCGGTTCCAAGGCCGTTGACCGCGATTTCGAGATCCGCCTGAACTGCCAGGGCAGCAATGTCGCGCAGTACCAGAGCAAGATCGGCATCCGCCTCGATGCCGATCAGGACAGCTCGAACATGCCGGGCGTGCTGAAGCTCAGTGCGGCCACCAACAGCGCCACCCGCATCGGCATCCAGATGGTCCAGCGCGATGGCACCACCGAGCGCGAAGTGCGCTTCGGCCAGACCGTCAATGTCGGTACCACCACCCCCGGCACCAGCACGATGACCTTGCCGCTGCGCGCCCGCTATGTGCAGACCCAGGCCGGCACGGTCGGTGCCGGTGTCGCGAACGGCCAGGCCACCTTCACCATCCAGTACGAGTAAGGCGGCCCCAGGCCGCAGCCACTGCTGCGTTCCACCGCAACGTCGCCCGTGACACGGGCGGCGTTGACTGCGTCTTGATCTTCCAACGATGAAGATCAATGCCACGACGCGCGTACCATCATTCGAATGTGATGTACGTCGCGATTTTGGAGTTTCCTCATGAGGTGACCGTCTCCTGCCTGCGGGTATTGGACGGGAACGCCGAAAGGATCCAGACGTGGCTACAGCTCCTGGCATTTCCCCGCACCGGCTGTCCGGAGCGCTGCGGTGAAGGTCCTGTCGGTGTTTGGCACGCGACCGGAAGCGATCAAGATGGGGCCGCTGGTGCGGGCCCTGGCCGAGGCTGCGGACATCGAATCGGTGGTCTGCATCACCGGCCAGCACCGGGCGATGCTGGACCAGGTGATGTCGCTGTTCGAGATCACCGCCGACCATGACCTGGATGTCATGGTGCCCAACCAGACCCTCAATGGCCTGTGTTCCAGGCTGTTCGAACGGCTTGACGCGCTCTACACGCAGGTCCGTCCCGACCGGGTGCTGGTGCACGGTGATACCACCACGGCGATGACCGCCGCGCTGGCCGCGTTCCACCACCGCATTCCGATCGGTCATGTCGAGGCCGGACTGCGCACCGGTGACATCAACCGGCCGTGGCCGGAGGAAATGAACCGGCGGGTGATCGATGTGGTCGGCGACCAGTTGTACGCGCCCACGCCCAGCTCGCGCGCCAACCTGGCCGGTGAACACCTGGGCGGGCAGATCCTGGTCACCGGCAACACCGTCATCGATGCCCTGCAGCAGACCGTAGAGCGCCTGGATGCCGACCCGGCGCTGCGTGCGCGGGCTGACGAACCCTTCCACATGCTTGACCCCGATCGTCGCCTGCTGCTGGTCACCGGCCACCGCCGCGAGAGCTTCGGGCAGGGCTTCGAGGACATCTGCCGTGCGCTGGCTGAACTGGCACGGCGGCCGGACCTGCAGGTGCTGTACCCGGTGCATCTGAACCCGAACGTGCAGGGCCCGGTGAACGCCCACCTCGGCCATCTCGACAACGTGCACCTGGTGCCGCCGCAGGACTACCTGCGCTTCGTGCGGCTGATGCAGCGCGCCGACGTCATCCTCACCGACTCCGGTGGCGTGCAGGAAGAGGCACCGGCGCTGGCCAAACCGGTACTGGTCATGCGCGACGTCACCGAACGCCCGGAGGCGGTCGAGGCCGGTGTGGTGACGCTGGTCGGCACCGCGCCCTCGCGCATTGTCGAAGCTGTCAATGCGGCACTGGCACAACCACCGCACCCGACCCGCTTCGATCCCCACGCCAGCCCCTACGGCGATGGCCGTGCCAGCGCGCGCATCGTCGCCGCCCTGCGTGGCACGCCGCTTCCCGAATTCTCGCCCGGCCTCCGCAGCAGCGGCGCCGTCCACCCCCACCCACGCGAAGTGACGCCATGACCCAGACCGGCCGCTCTCCCCTGTTTGCATCCGCCGCCGCGTTCGTCCTGTCGGGCGTGGTTGGCAGTGCCCATGCCGCCGACAGCGTCGCCGGCCAGTTCGCCGAGTGGAGCGGCGACAGCACGGTCAGCCGGCAGATGACCCTGCGTGAACTCGGTTTCCGCCAACCGCTGGTGCTCAGCGGGCAGGAGAGCCAGCGCGAGATCTACCTGCCGGTGCCGGCCGGTGTCGCCACTCACGATGCGCAGCTGCAGCTGGATGGGCGCTACGTGCGCGGCCACGCCGGGCGCACGTCCGGCCTGTGGTCGGTCGATGGCGATCCGATCGCCGCACGCTCGATCACCGACGCACAGGGTGACGCCAGCCAGCTGCTGGCCATCGATGGCGAACCCCGCCAGAACGGCTTCGTGCGGGTCGGCGTCGGCTGGTGGTCGATCGTGTCCGACTACCAATGTGCCGACCAGAGCGCGCCGGCCAACGTGCTGCGGCTGTCGCCGGACTCGCGCTTCAGCTACCGCTTCGACGGCCGCGCCGTGGACACCGTGGCCAAGGCCTGGGGCGCGCTGCCCCCGCAGGTGCGCCTGCTGGTGGACGGCAAGGCGCTGCAGGCCCCCATCTATGACGCGGCCTGGCGCATTGGCGCGGCCCTGCAGGCCGGTGGCAAGCAGGTGCAGGTGGTGGCACTGCCCAAGGTCGGTGACAGCGTCGACCTGACCGGCATCAGCATCCCGGCCAGCCTGCAGGTCGTGCCGGCCTATGCCGCGCTGGCCAATGGCGAGCGCGTGCATGCGATCAAGGATCTGGCCGAAGTGGGGGCACTGCTGTCGCTGCGTGACAGTGGGCCATTGGCCGCAGAGGTGATGATCGGCAGCGATGCGCTGCGCGCTGGCGTGCGCACGGCACTGGATGCGCTGGCCGCACAGGTTGCCACCGCTGGCGCCGACGCGGGCACGGCGTTCGCCGCGTGGCGCGGTACCGACATGGGTGGCCTGGAAAAGCCCACGGCCACCGCCTCGGTCCGCGTGGTGGCCGTTGCCGGCCGTCCGACGCTGGTAGTCGACCCGGCGGCGGCGGGCAAGGTCGCCGGGCTGTTCGCCGAGCAGTGGCGCAGCTATGCACTGGGCCTAAGCCTGCAGGTCAGCGCAGCGGGCACGCCGAAGCTGGACGGTGACCAGGTGCTGCTGAGCCGACTCGGCAACATCGCCGGCACGATGGATGTCGTGACCCGCGCGGACCGCAGCGCCAGCTTCGACCTCGGCGCGTTGTCGGCCGATGGGCGCCTGCCCGAGGAGGTGGTGATCGACGTCTCGGCGGCCCCCAATGCGGCCGGGCAGGGCGCGGTGGCCACGATCCATTTCAACGATTACCTGCTGGGCGGCAAGGTGCTGTCGGCCAACGGCCAGCCGCAACGGCTGGTGGCCAAGGTGCCGGCCTACGCGCTGTCGGCACGCAACGAGATCCGCGTCAGCTTCCTGCGCCAGCCGGCACGCCCCTATTGCCACGATCCGGCCACCGCGTATCCGGTCTCGATCCTGCCCAGCAGCCACCTGACCCTGGCCAAGCGTTCGCTGGGCAGTGACTTCGTCGGTGCCAGCAGCCAGCTGTCACGCGGCAACCAGATGTTCGTGCCCGCTACGTGGCTGCAGGACGCGCCGGCATCGCTGCGCAAGGTGATCGCGGTGGCCAGTGCAGTGGGGGCCTCGCCAGAGGCGTCGGAGCTGAAGGTGGTCGATGCCGGTGCGGCGATCAGCCCGGGTGCGCCGTGGCTGGCTTTCGGTGTGGCGCCGTCGGGTGTCGATGTGGCCGGCCTGAAGGACGGCCACCTGCTGATCGGCGGGAAGCCTCAGCCGCTGCTGGATGTCAGCGGCCTGGATCGCGCCGCGGTGGTGCAGGTCGGCACCTCCGGCGGCCAGCTTGGCGTGCTGTACAGCGATCTGGGTGCACAGGCACCGTCGTTCGGCGCACCGTTCCGGCTGCTGCGCGGTGATCTGGCGGTGCTCGACGGCAATGATGCCGTGCGTGAGTTTGATCGCCAGGATCCTTACGGGAGCCACGTTGCCCAGGATGGCAATCCACAATCAAAGTGGGAACGGCACATGGTCTGGTTGCTGCTGCTGGTCGGCGTGATCGTGTTCGCGCTGCTGGCCGCCCGCGTCACCCAGGTGCGCCGCCGCAAGTCCGCCAACACAGGGCACTGATCCACCGTGGACGGTCTGTTCTGGAACATCCAGCTGGCCAACTACTACGCCGTCCTGGAAACCACGGCGGCGGCGGTGGCCGTGCTGATCCTGATCTCCAGCCTCGATGATCTGTTCATCGACGTCTGGTACTGGGTGCGCGAGAGTTGGCGCGCGCTTACCATCAAGCGCCGCGAAGCGTACCGGCCGCTGACTCAGGAAGACCTGATGCAGCGGCCGCAACAGCCGCTGGCAATCATGGTGCCGGCGTGGATGGAGTACGACGTCATCGCGCAGATGGTGGAAAACATGATCAACGTGCTCGACTACCGCGAGTACGTCGTGTTCGTCGGCACCTATCCCAACGACCAGCAGACCATCGATGAAGTCGAGCGCATGCGCCGCCGCTACAAGCGCCTGCGCCGCGTTGAAGTGCCGCACGACGGGCCGACCAGCAAGGCCGACTGCCTGAACTGGCTGATCCTGGCGATCTTCGATTACGAAAAGCGCCACGACATCGAATTCGCCGGCGTGATCCTGCACGACAGCGAGGACGTGCTGCACCCGATGGAACTGCGTTTCTACAACTACCTGCTGCCGCGCAAGGACATGATCCAGCTGCCGGTCACCTCACTGGACCGCGAGTGGTACGAACTGGTGGCCGGGGTCTACATGGACGAATTCGCCGAATGGCACGCCAAGGATCTGGTGGTGCGCGAGAGCGTGTCCGGCATGGTGCCGTCGGCCGGTGTTGGTACCTGTTTCTCGCGGCGCGCGCTGCTGGCATTGAGCGCGCAGACCGACAACCAGCCTTTCAACACCGACAGCCTCACCGAGGATTACGACGTCGGTGCGAGGCTGGCAGCCATGGGCATGCAGTCGATCTTCGCCCGCTTCCCCGTGCAGTTCCGCGTGCGCCGCCCATCCTGGTTCGGCTGGGGGCCGGTGCGCGAGCGCACCCAGCAGATGGCGCTGTGCGTGCGCGAGTACTTCCCCGACAACTTCCGCGCGTCGTACCGGCAGAAGGCGCGCTGGGTGCTGGGCATCGGCCTGCAGAGCTGGGAGTCGCTGGGCTGGCGTGGCTCGCTGGCCACCAAGTACCTGCTGGCGCGTGACCGAAAAGGCATCATCACCTCGTTCGTCAGCATCGTCGCCTACATCATCTTCCTGCAACTGCTGCTGTTCTGGCTGTTGAAGATGACCGGGCTGTGGACGATGCAGTTTCCCAGCGTGTTCCAGGCCGGTACCTGGCAGATGAATGTCGCGCTGCTGACCACCGCAGCGCTGGCGACCCGGGTCGTGCAGCGCTTCTACTTCGTCAACCGGTTGTACGGCTGGGAGCACGCGCTGATGTCCATCCCGCGCATGGTGGTCGGCAACATGATCAATTTCATGGCCACCGCCCGTGCCTGGAAGGTGTTCCTGGCCTACCTGCTGTTCGGCAAGCGCATGGTCTGGGACAAGACCATGCACGACTTCCCCGATGCGGCGCAGCTGGTGCAGACCCGCAAGCAGCTCGGTGAGCTGTTGACCACCTGGCAGGCGGTGGAACCCGAACGCCTGCAGCAGGCGCTGGAGCAGCAGCAGGCAGGCCGCCAGCAACCGCTGGGCCGCATCCTGCTCACCCAGGGCTGGTTGGATGATGAAACGCTGGCCGAGGCCATCGCCTTCCAGGGTGACCTGCCACGCGCGGTTATCGACGTGGACTACCTGCGCGCCTGCCAGTTCCCGATCAGTGCCGATGCCTGCGTGCAATGGCGCATGCTGCCGCTGCCGCCGCGCCAGGAAGGCACCCTGCGGCTGGCCGTAGCCAGCCCGTTGCCCGAAGACGCGTTGGCCCTGCTGAAGCAGGAAACGCGCAGCAACCACATTGAACAGAGTATCGCCCGCGAAAGCGAGATCAACGCCGGCCTGCGGCTGATCGGTGGCGACCGGCAATGGCAGCTGGACAACGTGCCCCTGCTGGGCGATCTGCTGGTGGAAATGCGCCTGATCGATCACGCACGCTTCGAGATCGCACTGGACGACTACATGCCGCAGCGCGACGGCCGCATCGGCGACTACCTGGTCAAGCAGGGCATCACCACTGAAGAGGCCGTGGCCCAGGCCATGCAGGAGCAGCGCCGGCGTGCGGCCACGCTGCAGTCACCGCCGCCCGGAGCCTTGCCGGCATGAAGACCACGCTGCTGTCCACTGTCATCACCGTGGCATTGGCCACGGCCGCCGCGCCGGTGCTGGCACAGACCGATGCACCACTGCCATTGTCCGGTGCCGCCTACCGCATCGCCGAGCAGGCGTTTGCCGCCTATGAACGTGGCGATTACCCCGCGGCCTACCGGCAGTCCAGCGAAGCGATCCGGTTGCGCCCGGACGTGGTGCGGCTGCGCCTGCTGCAGATCTATGCGCTGCAGAAACTGGGGCGGGGTGCCGAGGCGCAGCAGCAGGCACGTCGTGCACTGGATGCGGGGTTGAAGGATCCGGCCTTGCCGGCGCTGGCCGCTGCGCCCAGGACGAGCACAGGTGCGGCGCGTACCGGAGCGGTACCGCGTGCACCCGCAACGGTGACCGACCGCAATAGCCGGCAGGCCTATATGCTGGCAACCGAAGCCTATGCGGCCTACGACGCCGGCCAGATGGGCGTCGCCGCCAGCAAGGCCGAGCAGGCGTTCCGGCAGCAGCCGCAACAGGGCGCATGGGCGCTGCTGTGGGTGGCGGCGCTGGAGGCACAGCAACAGCCCGGACAGGCCGACGCCGCCATCGGTACCGCGCTGCAGCTGGGCGCACCGAATGTTGAGGAGTTGCGCGCGCGGCGGGTGGCACTGGGCCGCCAACGCGCGCTGCTGCTGGCCCAGCAGGCCTATCAATCGCTGTCTGCAGGTGAGAATGCCGCCGCCATTGAGCAGGCGCACGCTGCCGTGGAGCTGGCCCCCGACGTTGCTTCATACCGGTTGCTGCTGATCACCGCGCAGCTGCAGGGCGATCAACTGGCCGACGCTGAGCGCAGTGCCGACCAGGCGTTGCAGGCCGACGGCCAGGATCTCAATGCACGGGTGATGCGCGGCTACCTGCGCCAGCGCCAGGGCAATACCGTGCTCGCCAATGAGGACTTCGACACCGCACTCGCTGCGCCGGGGTCAGCAATGCAGCAGCGCAACGTGCGCCTGCTGGCGGTGGATGCGGCGCTGGCCGCAGGCGATCGGTTGCGCGCAGCTGCACTGCTGGCACCGTTGCAGGCGGCGGTACCGGCAGGTGAAGGCGATGCACGGTCACAGCAGCTTTTGCAGCAGGGCATCGAGCAACGCAGCCGGGCGATCCGCTCCAGTCGCGAGCTTCCCCGCATCGGTGCCGAAGCGTACCTGGCACCAGTCCAGCACTGCCAGTCCGTTGACAGCGGCAGCGTCTGCGAGCTGATGCCGGCCGACCTGCAGGGCGATGGTGGTGCCGCACAGCGTGCCTACGCTGCCTATGCGCGCCAGGATTACGCCGATGCCATCGGTGAGGCACGGCAGGCCGTGCAACTCGCGCCGGACGACGCGAACCTGCAAGGCCTGCTGACCACCACGCTGGCGGCGGGCAACCGTGCCCAGCAGGACGAAGCGCGGCAGCGCCTGGATGCGGCACTGGCACAGCGCCCTGATGACGCGGGGGCGCTGATGCAGCGCGGCTACCTCAACCAGAAGGCCCATGAGCCGGCGCGCGCACTGGCTGACTTCCGGGCCGCCGAGGCCACCGGCAGGGCACCGAAAAGCGTAGTGCTCGACCAGGCCTACGCCAGCGCTGCCAACGGTGACCATCCACAGGCGGTGACGCTGCTGCGTAGCGCCATTGATCGCGCCGATGCCGGTGAGCTGCCACTGGATGAGCGCCAACGCTACAACGTGCGCAATGCCATCGCCAATTACTCGCGCGAGTGGGGCGTGATCGCCTCGGCGGGTTTCCGTGGTGCGCGCCAGGCGGCGACCAATGTCGGCGGTGCAGCGATCAGCACGCCGGGCGATTCGGTGTTCAGCACGCTGGAGGCGTTCTGGCGGCCCCCGGCCTTCAACGACCAGCATGGCACGCTGGAACTCTACGCACGCCTGCTCAACACGCTGTACGACGAGGGTGGCACTTACGAATCGATCCGCGCGGTGGACCCGTGCACCGGCGAATCAACGCCGGATGCGCGTGCACGCGCCGAACGCCTCAGCCATTCGCGTTCCACCACCGGCTGGCCGTCCACCATCGCTTCGTTCGGCATGCGCTACGCCTTCGGCCAGACCGGCCTGAGCGCCGGCATCGAGCGCCGCCAGTTCCTCGGCAGCGCAACCCGCCAGGGCGAGGTCTACCCCGCATCGGCGGCCGTGCAGTGCCGCCTGCAGCTGGCCCGGAACCCGCCACTGGAAGCCAGCACGCTGGCCCGCTACCGCTTGGCCAGCGATTCCGGTGGCTGGATGTCCTACCTGACCTATGGCTATTACCACGGCACCGATCTGCGCACCGACGTCAACCAGTGGTGGATGGTCAGCGGCTACGCGCAGGGCGGCTATACCTGGGATGACAACAGCGCGCACTTCACCCTCGATGCACTCGATGCCAATGGCACGCCGGTGCGTCGAATCGGCGATGCCAACGGCCGCCTGCATCGCAAACAGTGGTTCGCTGCCGGTGAACTACGCGCCGGGCGCAGCTTCCGCTTTGGTGCCGGGCAGACTCATTGGGTGGTCACGCCGTATGTGGTGGTGGGGGCGGACTGGCTGGACCAGCGCTCGCGGGTGCACGACATCCGTTCCCCGCTGTTCCCGGCGCAGTCGTTCGCGCTCAACGATACGCAGCGCAGCTGGTCATTCGGCGCAGGGCCAGGCGTGGGCGTGCGCTACTGGTTCCGCGAGGACCACTACAACACGCCGCGTTCCTACCTGGACCTGACCGTGCAGTACCGCTTCGCGATCGGCGGTGGTGATACGCAGCGTGCCAAGGGCCTGTTCGCCACCGCCATCCTCTACTACTGAGGCAGGCCCCAACGTCGTCGCAGCGCCGCGGCCTGCGGCGTGTCCTGGGTCAGCCACGGCTCCAGCGCATAGACCAGCACGTGCTGCGCACCGCTGTCGCGTGCCCACGCCAGCTGCCGCTGGATGCGCGCGGCATCGGCGGTTTCGCCCTTGAACCCGCTGCCATCAGCGGGACCGCCGGGCAGCTCGCGGAACAACTCAACGATCGCATCGAAACCGATGCCGTGTGCGTGGAAATGATCGAGCAGCGGTTGCAGCTGCTGCACGTTGCCAGCGCCGGCAACGCCCACGCCGTCCTGCACCATCGGCCGCAGCGTGGCCTGTGCCAGCACCGCCTGCCACAGCATGACCAGGTTGCCGTCGGTCTGCAGGCGGCTGAAGTAGCAGGAAATCGCACAGTCGCCGCCGCGCGCGCTGGCGGCCTCCACCAGCCGGTGCAGCCATTGCGCCAGCCACTGCTGGCGGGCCGGGTCAGCCCAGTGGTACTGCTCCAGTTCGTAGGGCAGGTACCAGCCCTCGAAGGCCGGCTGCTGCGCCCAGGGGGCCTGTGCCAACCAGTTGCGTGCATGCGCGAGGCTGTCGGCCAGGAACGCCTGCAGCGTGGCATCGTCGGCCCCGATCGCCTGCCACCAGCGTTGCTGGAAGGGCAGGCCGACGCGGATGCGGATGTCGTTCTCGCTGGCCGCGGTGAACAGCTGCTGCAGGCTGCCGTCGGGCAGCGACCAGTCGCCGTCGCTGCCACCGACGATGCCAGTCCACTGCAGCACCAGCTGACGGCAGCCCAACGTACGCGCAAGCTTCAAGGATCGCTGCCAGTCGGCCAGGCCCCACTGCAGGTGGCTGCGCCACGGCTGCAGGAAGGTGCCATCCACCTGCACCGGCAGCGAGCAGCCGGGCAGGGTGGCGAGCATGCTGGCCAACGGCGCCAGCACCGCCGCGCGCAGCAGCCGGCGGCGCAACGGCGAAGACGGATCCGCGGGAAGGTCGGGCCGAACCATGCCTGCATCATCCCAGAGCGCCGTGCGTGGCGGGTGAACCCCGCGCCTGGTAGTGCCGGCCGCTGGCCGGCATCGCGCCCAAGGTGGCAGGTGAATCACCACCCGGTAGTGCCGGCCGCTGGCCGGCATCGCGCCCCGGATGGCAGGTGAATCACCATCTGGTAGTGCCGGCCGCTGGCCGG
>NZ_JCAFUR010000016.1:0-67318 GCF_059371575.1 Stenotrophomonas sp. YJH_SMC_4 | reverse complement strand
GACCAGCGCAATTCCGTGCTGACCCAATGGCTGCACCACTACAACTGGCACCGCCCTCACATGGGGATCGGTGGCCAGCCACCTATTTCCAGAGTCCTGCTGAACAACGTGGTGGGTTTACACAGTTAGTCGACTGCTCTCGGCGGTCACCCGAAAACCCCGCGCTGCGCGCGACAGTCGACTGACAGTCGACTCTACCTGGGCTGTCGCTGCGGCATCCGGTAATGCCCGATGATGGCGTGCTGGAACAGCAGGTTCTCTTCGCGCGTGCCGCGTGCGATGTTGTGCAGGACCAACGGCGTGCCGTCGGCCAGCCGACGGTCGGAGACGATGCCCACGTGCAGCAGGCCGTTGCCGTTGAGCTTCCAGGCGACGATGTCGCCGGCCGCATAGTCGGCGGCGGCGGCGGTGACCGGCTGCTGCCAACCCTGCCGTTCGAACCAGCGCATCAGGTTCGGCACACGGCGATGATCGATGTTGCGGTCCGGCCGTGACAGGCCCCAGATCGCGGGATAGGCACTGAAATTGCCGCGCATGTCTTCATGCACGCGCGCTTGCAGGTCCAGGCCTTGGTTGCGCAGGGCGCGCACCACCACGTCGGTGCACACACCGCGATCAAGCGGGACGTCGCCGCCGGGATAGGAGAGGACCCGGTAGGCGGGATCGTAACGGGTGGTAACGCCGATCTGCGCCCGCGCTGCGGCCACCAATGGCGGAGAATGCGACTGCGGGGATGCCGACGCGTGATCGGCGTCTGCGCCAGTGCCAGGCGCTGGGGACGGATCGCGCTGGCAGCCGCTGACGCTGGCCAGCGTCAGCAGCAGCACCGTCCATGGTGCCCAGCCGCGTCGCGTCATGCCTGCGGCGCTGCACCGTTGTTGTTGGGCCCGCCGGAACCACCACCGCCACCACGACGACGACGACGACGCGGACCACGATTGCCCGGGTTGGCAGCGGGCGCACTGCCGCCGCCCTGTTCCTTGCCCTGCGCCGATGCCGCCGGGCGCTCGTGCGCCGGTCGCGCTGGCGGGCGTGCGTTGGGCACGGGTGCGGGGACATCGCGGCCCGGCACCTGCACCACGCGCAGTTCATCGGTATCGAGCTGGATCGCGGTCAGCTTGCCACCCCAGACTGCGCCGGTGTCGATGGCATGCACGCCCTGGGTGATGGTCAGGCCCAGCGCCGACCAGTGGCCGCAGACGATCTTCAGGTCGCGCTCGACCCGGCCCGGCACTTCGAACCAGGGGTACAGTCCCTGTTCCTGCGTGCCCGGCGTGCCCTTGTCCTCGATGCCGATGCGCCCGCGCGGGGTGCAGTAGCGCATGCGGGTGAGCACATTGATGATCGCGCGTGAACGGTCGTAGCCGGACAGGTTCGGTGCCCAGCTCGGCTTGTCGCCGTACATGTTGCGGAACAGCTTGCGGTAGCCGGCACCGTGCAGTTGCGCCTCGACCTCGGCGGCATGCTTTTCGGCCATCTGCGTGGTCCACTTCGGCGCCAGGCCGGCGTGCACCATCATCCAGCCCAGCTCGCGGTCCACGTGCACCAGCTTCTGCAGGCGCAGCCAGTCCAGCAGTTCGTCGCGGTCCTCGGCCTGCACGATGCGCAGCAGGTCCGGGTTGACCTTGCGCTGTTCCTCTTCGGTGCGTGCACCGACGGCCAGCAGCGAAAGATCATGGTTGCCCAGCACCACCACGCTGTGCTCGCGCAGCGAATGCACCAGCCGCAGCGTTTCCAGCGACTGGCCACCGCGGTTGACCAGGTCGCCGCAGAACCACAGGGTGTCCTGCGCCGGGTCGAAGCGGATCTTCTCCAGCAGCCGCTGGGTGACGTCATAGCAGCCCTGCAGGTCGCCGATCGCCCACACACTCATCGTCCGGCCTCCGTGTCAGTGCAGGGTACGCGGGATGGCCAGCACGAAAGGTGCGACCGGCGCGGCGAATTCGGTGCCGTCGTCGGCGACCATGTCGTAGTGGCCCTGCATGGTCCCGTGATCGGTCCCCAGCATGACACCGGACGTGTAATGGAAGTCTTCACCGGGACGCAGGCGTGGCTGCTCGCCGATCACCCCGTCGCCATCGACATGCTCGACGCGGCCGTTGGCATCGGTGATGCGCCAGTGGCGTGCGACCAGGCGCGCGGCAACACGCCCCTGGTTGTGGATGCGGATCGTGTAGGCGAACGCATAGCGTCCGTCTTCCGGCGCGGATTGATCGTCGAGGAAGCGCGGTGCGACTTCGACGGAGATGGCGTAAACGTCAGCGTCTTCCATACCGGCAGTGTAATCAGGAGGCATTGGCCAAAGCGATGAATTCGGCCACGTCCAGCTGTTCGGCGCGGGCATCGGGACGCACGCCGGCGGCAACGAACTGTTCGGCGGACACCACGTTGTTCAGGGCGTTGCGCAGGGTCTTGCGGCGCTGCCCGAAGGCGGCCTTGACCACCTCGGCGAAACGCTTGTGGTCGCTGATGCTGATCGTGGCCGGGTCACGCGGCACCAGCCGCACCACGGCCGAATCGACTTTCGGCGGCGGCCGGAACGCGCCCGGCGGCACTACGAACAGCGAGGTCACCTGGCAGTAGGCCTGCAGCATCACGCTGAGCCGGCCGTACACCTTGCTGCCGGGGCCGGCGGCCATGCGGTCGACCACTTCCTTCTGCAGCATGAAATGCATGTCGCGGATCACCGCGGCATGTTCCAGTGCATGGAACAGGATCGGCGAGGAGATGTTGTAGGGCAGGTTGCCGACCAGGCGGATCGGCTGGCCGGCGGCCAGCTCGGTGAAGTCCACGCGCAGCACGTCGCGGTGGACGATGGTCAGCTCGCCCAGCGGCTCGGCGGCGGCGGTCAGCGGCGCGATCAGGTCACGGTCGAACTCGATCACCGTCAGTTTCGGATGCACGCGCAGCAGCGGCAGCGTGATCGCGCCCTGGCCGGGACCGATCTCGACCAGGCGGTCACCGTCTTTCGGGTTGACCGCCATCACGATCTTGTCGATGTAGTGGCGGTCGGCCAGGAAATGCTGGCCAAGCTGCTTCTTGGCCGGGGCGGTGAACACCGGGCCGGAGGGGGAATGCGGGGAATTCATGCGCTCAGTGTACGTTGCCGCGCAAGCTGCGCACACAACGTCGTTGCCGCCTGCAGGCTGGAAGGATTGGCAACGCCACGGCCGGCAAGGTCCAGCGCGGTGCCGTGGTCCACTGCAACGCGTGGGTAGGGCAGGCCCAGGGTCAGGTTCACCGCCTGCTCGAAGCCCGAGTACTTCAGCACCGGCAGGCCCTGGTCGTGGTACATCGCCAGCACGGTGTCGAAGCCGGCCAGCTTGGCCGGCAGGAAGGCGGTATCGGCTGGCAGCGGCCCGATCAGGTCCATGCCCTCCGCGCGCAGGCGCTGCAGCAGCGGGATGACCAGGTCCAGTTCCTCGCGGCCCAGATGGCCGTCTTCGCCGGCGTGCGGGTTCAGGCCGAGCACGGCGATGCGTGGTGCGGGCAGGCCGAACTCGCGGCGCAGCGCGGCGTGCACGGTGCGAAGAGTGTGTTCCAGGCTGGGCGCGGTAATCGCGTCGGCCACCTCGCGCAGTGGCAGGTGGGTGGTGGCCAGGGCCACGCGCACGATGTGGTTGGCCAGCATCATCACCACCTTCACCCCAGCCTGGTCGGCCAGCAGTTCGGTGGTGCCGCTGTAGGCGATGCCGCCTTCGTTGATGACGGCCTTGTGCACCGGGCCGGTCACCACGCCGTGCAGTTCGCCTGACAGGCAGGCCTGGCCGGCACCGAGCAGGGCGCCGATGACCGCGCCGGCATTGGCCGGATCGGCCTGGCCGAAACGGCTCGGGGTGGCATTGGCCACCACGCGCAGGCGCAGGTCGCCGGGGACGCGCGCTTCGGCACCCTCGGGCAGCAGTTGCAGCGGCAGGTTCAGCGCGGCCGCGGCCGCGCGCAGGGTGTCCGGGTCGGCGAAGGCCAGCAGCCGGCAATCTTCACGCGGCTGCTGGACGAGGCGGACGCACAGCTCCGGGCCGATCCCGGCGGGCTCGCCCGGTACCAGAGCGAGCTCGGGGCGCATCGATCAGGACTGCGGCGGCGTGGCGGTGTTTTCCGCACGGTCGCCACTGCGGAAGCTGACGTAGGCTTCGCCACGCAGTTCCTGCAGGAAGCGGTTGTACTCGTCTTCCAGCTTGCGGCGGCCAATGGTCTCGCGGACCTGGGCACGCTGGTTGTCGTTGGTCACGTCGGTCTGGCGAGTGGCCACGCGCTGCAGGATGTGCCAACCGGCATCGGTGCGGAACGGCTGGCTGACGCCGCCGTCCTGGATGGCGGCCACCTGCTGGCCAAAGGCCGGACCGAACGCATCGGCCGGGAACCAGCCCAGATCGCCGCCCTGGCCCTTGCTGTTGTTGTCCTCGGAGGACTCCTTGGCCACGGTCTCGAAGTCCGCGCCACCGGCAATGCGGGCACGCAGGGTATCGATCTTGGCTTTGGCGGCCGCGTCGGTCTGATGATCGTCCACGCGCACCAGGATGTGGCGACCGTGGTACTCGGTGACGGTGCTGGCGCCAGCGGTGGCGCTGGCATCACGCACTTCCACCAGCTTCAACAGCTGGAAGCCGCTGGGGCCACGGATCGGGCCGACCACTTCGCCGGGCTTCATCTTTTCCATCATCTGCGCGAAGGCCTGCGGGATTTCATCCAGGCTGCGCCAGCCCAGGTCGCCGCCTTCCAGCGCATTGGGGCTGTCGGAATAGCGCACGGCCGCCGCGTTGAAGTCCAGCTCTCCCTTGTCCAGCAGGGCCTTTACGCCATCGGCCTTCTTCTGGCCGGTGGCGATCTGGTCGGCGTTGGCGCCGTCCGGCAACGCGACCAGGATGTGCGCCAGGTGGTACTGGTTGCCTACCGTGGCCTGCTGCTTCAGCGCGGCATCGACTTCACCCTCGCTGACGCTGATGCGGCTCTGCGCGAAGCTCTGGCGCAGGCGCTGCACGGTGATCTCGTCCCGCACCGAGGCGCGGAAATCGTTGAAGTCGATGCCGTCATGGGCCAGGCGCTGGCGCAGGGCGTCCAGGTTCGAACCGTTCTGCTGGGCGATGGAGTTCATCGCCTGGTTCAGCTCCTGGTCGTTGACCCGGATGCCGCTGCCCTGGGCACGGGCTACCTGCAGCTTGACCAGTACCAGGCGCTCGAGCACCTGGCGGCTGAGCACGTCTTCCGGCGGCAGCTGGTTTTCGCGGCCGGCGTACTGCGCCTTGATGTTGGCGATCGCACGCTGGAGCTCGCTCTGCAGGATCACGTCCTCATCGACGACGGCGGCGATGCGGTCAAGCGGCTGCGCCTCCTGGGCAAGCACCTGCAGGGGGGCGGACACGCTGGACACCGCCAGCAGCGAGGCGAGAAGAACGGGGAAGCGCTTGGTCATGGGATCAGGTTCGGATCGTAGTCATCCCGGGTCGCCCCGGTGTTGCTGGGCGGCACGAGATAGAGGTCGTCGCGGTTATAGCCGAGGATAGCACGGCGCAGAGTGCGGTCCGTGTCCTGGCCGATGGAGCTCAGGCCCTTCAGGACGAACTCCACCTGGATGGAGTTGTTCATCTCGCCTTCGCGATTGCGGACATAGCGGCGGCCGACCACACGCACGGCCAAGCAGCAGCTGTCCCACTGGACACCGCCGATGATTTCCAGCGGCTCCTTGTCCTGCAGCGAGTAGTAATAGCGGCCGACCAGGCTCCAACGCGCATTCAGCGGGTACAGGAACGACAGGTCGGCCTGCTCCAGCAGGGTGCGGTCATGCTTGTTGGCACCGGGCAGAGCACCGGCATTGATGCGGTAGCGGTAGCTCAGGTTGACCACGCCGTCGTTGGGCATCAGGTAACGGGCACGGACGCTGGCCAGATCCTCGCGCTTGTACTTCGGGTCCCACTGGTAGGTGGCGCCCAGGGTCCAGCGGTCGTTGATCATGTAGTTGCCGTCGGCGATCCAGGCCGACTTGCCCTTTTCCACCGGGGCGCCGCCGGGGGTGACGGTCACCCGCGACTCATCGAAGTACTGGATCTGGCCGATCGAGGCCGAGAAACGTTCCTTGCCGGTGGTCTGGTCGATGAACCGGGTGCTCACCGCCAGGGTCAGCTGGTTGGCGTCGTTCTGGCGGTCGGCGCCGGTGTAGCGCGAGTCGCGGAACAGCTGGCCCCAGCTGAAGGTGAAGTCACGGGTGTCGAAGATCGGCAGCTCGTCCTGGTTGCGGTACGGCGTGCGCAGGTAGAACAGGCGCGGTTCCAGGGTCTGCAGGAACGACTTGCCGCGGATGCTGGTTTCGCGATCGAAGAACAGGCCGGCGTCGATGCTGCCGATCGGCAGGCTGCGGCTGGGCGAGGTATTGCCGCGCAGCTGTTCGGGCGTGGCCGTGTTCGGGTCGATGCCCTGCGAACTCAGGATCTGGGCCTGGATGCCTCTCACACCATCCACCAGGCCTCGGTCCAGCTGATAGGCGGTGTAACGGTAGGCCAG
The DNA here is from genome assembly GCF_059371575.1 of Stenotrophomonas sp. YJH_SMC_4. Classification (NCBI taxonomy): domain Bacteria; kingdom Pseudomonadati; phylum Pseudomonadota; class Gammaproteobacteria; order Lysobacterales; family Lysobacteraceae; genus Stenotrophomonas; species Stenotrophomonas sp. YJH_SMC_4. The sequence goes on along the minus strand of NZ_JCAFUR010000016.1, from coordinate 60,820 downwards.
GGTCGGGGTCACATACCAGGCCGCGCCGCTGATCGGGAATGACACATACGGCTTCACGTCCAATCGCGAACCGCCGCTGACACCGACGCCGTCGGTCCACTGCACTCCGTTGCGGGTGTACTGCAGATCCTTACCGGTGCCGACGGCGTTCTTGAAGTTGATGTCGTCGTGGGTGAAGCGCACCGCTTCGGCGTAGATGCCGGCTTCCAGCCAGGGCCGGACCGGCTTGTCCCAGTTGAAGTACAGGCGTGGCTGGCGGTTGTAGGGCAGGGCGCGCTCGTCGAGCGTGTAGTCGGTCAGCTGCCAGCGGTCGGCCATGATGCCGGCCGTCCAGTTCGTGCCGGTGCCATACAGGCCCACCGTGCTCTGCAGGTTGGAGGCGGTCACCCCCACCAGGCGGTTGGCGAAATCCTCGACATAGCGCTCGTCGCTGACCCAGGCCAGGTTGGCGCGGGCCTGCCAGTGGCTGTCCACGTTGTGGTAGCCGGTGAACATCACCCGGCCGCGGTCACGGTCACGCAGGCGGTCGTTGGGCATGAACGAGGTCAACACCTCGCCGCGGCCGCCGTTGTAGAGGTAGCGGAACTCGTTGTCGAGCAGCAGGCCGCGCCGGCTCATGTAGCGCGGGGTCAGCGTGTCGTCGTAGTTCGGCGCCAGGTTGAAGTAGATCGGCTGGGCGTAGTCGAAGCCGTTGCGCCCGGACATGCCCAGCTGCGGGAACAGCAGGCCGGTCTTGCGGCGATCATCGATCGGGAACTTGAAGTACGGCGCCCACAGCACCGGCACCTTGCCGATGCGCAGCACGGCGTTGCGCGCGGTGCCGAAGCCCTCGTCGTTGTCCACTTCGATCTGCGGCGCCGACAGCTTCCACACCGGCTGCGAGGGGTCGCAGGTGGTGTAGGTGGAGCGGTGCATCTGGCCGACCGCACCCTGCAGGTCGACCGACTCGGCATCACCGTTGCCCCGGCGCGACACCAGCTGGTACTTGATGTCGGAGATCTTGTGGGTATCGCTTTCCTGGTTGCCTTCGGCACGCTTGGCGACCATCCGGATCGACCCGTCCTGGTAGCGGACATTGCCGTCGGCGATGTAGTTGCCGGTCTCGGTGTCGAAGCTGAGCTTGTCGGTACCGACGAACTGGTCACCCCGGCGCAGCGCCACGTTGCCCTCGTACTGCGGCACGGTGGTGGTGCCCAGCAGCTGGTCACCCTCGATGTCGGTCGGCTGCTGCTCGCGGGCGGCCGCGGCGGCAGCCTTGTCCTGGGCCGGGACCGGGGTGGGGGCGTCAGTGAACGCGGGAATGACGTCGGTGGCCGGGCACAGGCCCCAGTTGAGCGGCTTTTCATCGGCCATCGCCGGCAGGCTGATGGCGATGCTCAGAGGCAGGGGAAGCAGGCGGAGGGCTCGGCGCACGCGGTTCGGATTCGGGCGAAAACGGACGGTAGCTTGCCCCATCCCTTGCATAGGGGCAATGAAGGACGCCGGAGCCTGCCGGTTCGGGTTCATCCGGCGGAGGTGCCCACGGACGGCGTGAGCAGGGTCTGGACATGGACCACGCTGCACTCGGCCAGGGCCTGCAGGTCGTAGCCACCCTCCAGCATCGAGACCACCCGGCCGGCCGCGTGACGGCGTGCCAGCGCGTGCAGTTCACCGGTGATCCAGGCGAAATCGTCGGTCTCCAGCATCAGGTCCGCCTGCGGATCACGCAGGTGGGCGTCGAAGCCGGCCGAGATCAGCAGCAGCTGCGGGCGGAAGTCGTCGATGGCCGGCAGCATCTCGTCGGCCCAGACATTGCGGAAGCGGAAGCCACCGCTGCCCGGCGGCAGCAGGATGTTCATCAGGTTGCCGGCACCGCGGTCACGGCGCAGGCCGGAATTGGGGAACAGCCCGGCCTGGTGGGTGCTGTAGTACGAGACCCGGGCGTCGTGCTGGAAGATGTCCTGGGTGCCGTTGCCGTGGTGGACGTCGAAGTCGACCACCGCGATCCGTTCCAGGCCGTGGCGGTCGCGGGCATAGGCGGCGGCGATGGCGATGTTGTTGAGCAGGCAGAAGCCCATCGCCGTGCTGCTGGTGGCGTGGTGGCCCGGCGGGCGTACCGCGCAGAAGGCCAGCGGGTCGTCGCCCAGCATCACCGCATCGACCGCGGCCACGCCGGCACCGGCGGCGTGCACGGCAGCGCTGGCCGAGCCGGGTGAGGTCCAGGTGTCCATGTCCAGCTGGCGCAGCGGTGCGGTCTGCGGTTGCAGCACGAAGTCGAGCAGTGCGCTGTCGTGGACCCGGGTCAGTTCGCCGAACTTGGCCGGTGGCGCTTCGCGCCACTCCAGCTGGCCGGGGAACGCGGTGTGCAGCGCGTCCAGCACATGCTGCAGGCGTTGCGGGCACTCGGGATGGCCCGGACCGGGGTCGTGCAGCAGGCAGGACGGATGGGTGTAGACCAGCATCGTGCAGGCTCAGCGCTGGCGCTGCTGTGGTTGCCACAGCGCTTCGCCCTGGCCGTCGGCACGGGCCAGCACCCGGGCCAGCACGAACAACAGGTCCGACAACCTGTTCAGGTACTGCAACGCCTCGCTGCGCACGGCCTCGTGGCGGGCCAGGGTGACCGTTTCGCGCTCGGCGCGGCGGACGATGGTGCGGGCCAGATGGCAGCGCGCGGCGGCTTCGCCGCCGGCCGGCAGGATGAATTCCTTCAGCATCGGCAGGTCGGCGTTGTAATGGTCCAGCTGCTGTTCCAGGGCCGAGACATCGGCGGCGTGGATCGCGGCGTGGCCGGGGATGCACAGTTCGGCGCCCAGGTCGAACAACTGGTGCTGCAGATGCACCACCAGCGCGCGCACATCCTCGGGCAGGGGCACGGCCAGCAGCAGGCCGAGCGCGGCATTGGCCTCGTCGACGGTGCCGTAGGACGCCACCCGGGCGTCATCCTTGGGCACGCGCTGGCCGTCACCGAGGCCGGTACTGCCGTCGTCGCCGGTGCGGGTGTAGATGCGCGAGAGGCGATGACCCATGTCGCGGCTCAGTGGCGGATGTCGCGGCGGGCCTGCTGGAGCTTCAACACCTGCTCCACGGCCAGCTGCAGGGCGGCGGCCAGCGCCACGTAGATCGCCGTGGTGCGCAGGTAGGGGCCGAACCACTGCGCGTAGTTCTGTGCCCAGCCGGCCAGGGTCGGCTCGGCCACGTTGCTGCTGGTCCAGTAGAAGCCGCCCTGCGCCAGCAGGTGGCAGACCGCCACCGAGGCGACCAGCAGCAGCGCGCCCTTGGCCAGTACCGGCCAGCGCGCGCTCTGGTAGTTGCGGCCCAGCAGCATGCCGCCGGCCCACAGCGAGAAATAGGCCGGCAGCAGCAGCCAGTAGCCCGGCGACACGCAGTAGTGCTGCCAGAAGTCCAGGCCGCTGCTGCGGATCACGATCCAGTCCACCAGCACCGCGAACACCATCAGCAGCGGGAACGCCCAGCGCGTCCAGCGGGCCAGGTAGAAGCCACCGATGAAGAACACCGCCCATGAGGCATCGGGGATCGCCGCGAAGTGATTGACACGGGTCGCTGCCAGCACCAGAACGAGCACGGACAGGACGAAGGCGCGGTTGGCAGTGTCGGACATGGTGGCGGGCCCGGAGCGGATTCAGGTTTCATTCTAGCCCGCCGCGCGGGTTGGCGCAGGACCGGCCGTTCGGCGTACAGACGGGGCGAGCGCGTATCATGAACGCATGAGTGAACGACATGACGTGCTGATTGTCGGTGGTGGCCTGGTCGGCGCCAGCCTGGCCATTGCCCTGGACCGCCTCGGCCGCGACGTGGGCCTGCTCGAGGCCAGCCCGGCCGGCGAGCTGCCGGTGGTGTTCGACCAGCGCAATCTCAGTTTCGCCGCTGCCACCGTCAATGCGCTGACCGCGCTGGGGGTGATGCAGAAGCTGGCGATGGCACCGGGCCCGATCCGGCGCATCCACGTCAGCCGTGCCGGCGATTTCGGCCGTGTGCAGCTGGAAGCGGCCGATTACGACCGGCCTTGGTTCGGCCAGGTGGTGGTCGCCCGCGACTTCGGCCAGGCGCTGGAAGCGCGGCTTCAGGAGCTGCCGCGGCTGCGCCGTTACCGGCCGATGCGGTTCCTGGGCCTGGGTGAAGTGGTCGACGGCTACCGCCAGGTGCGGGTCGCCGATGAGGCCGGCGAGCGCGTATTGCTGGCACGGCTGGTGGTGGGTGCCGACGGTACGACCAGTGGCGTGCGTGGTGCACTGGGCATCGAGGTCGACCGCCATGATTTCCAGCAGACCCTGTTCGTGGCCCGTGTACGCAGCCAGCGCGCGCCGGATGGCACCGCGTGGGAGCGTTTCACCGATACCGGCCCGACGGCCCTGCTGCCGCGCGGCGATCGTCACTTCGGCACCGTGCATGGTGTTGCGCGCGACCAGGCCGATGCGGTGATGGCACTGGACGATGCCGCCTGGCTGCAACGCCTGCAGAACGCGATCGGCTGGCGTGCCGGCCGCCTGCTCGAGTCCGGCCCGCGCAGCGCCTACCCGCTCATCCAGGTGCTGGCGCGCGCGCTGGCCGGTGAGCGCACGGTGCTGCTGGGCAATGCCGCGCAGACCATTCATCCGCTGGGTGCACAGGGCTTCAACCTGGGCCTGCGCGATGCGCTGACCCTGGCCGAGCTGCTGGAGGATGCGCATGAAGATGCCGGCAGTGATGCACTGCTGCAGGCCTATGTCGCGCGCCGCGAGGAAGATCGCCGCCAGACGGTGGCGTTCTCCGGCGGCCTGGCGCGCCTGACCAGCAACCCGGCGCCGCTGATGCGGCCGCTGCGCAGCCTCGGCCTGGTGGCCGCGCAACGCGCATCGGTGCAGTCGATGCTGGTCGGTGGCGCGATGGGCTTCCGCGGCGAAGTGCCGCGCCTGTGCCGCGGAGAAGCCGCATGAGCCGGCGCATGCGCCTTGATGTGGCCATCGTCGGTGGTGGCGTGGTCGGTGCCGCGTGCGCGCTGGCGCTGGCCGATGCCGGCCTGTCGGTTGCGCTGGTGGAAGGTCGTGAGCCCGCGCCGTGGCAGGCCGCACAGCCTGACCTGCGCGTGTTCGCCTTCGCTGCTGACAACGTACAACTGTTGAACCGCCTGGGCGTGTGGCCGGCGATCGTGCAGGCCCGCGCCTGGCCCTACCGGCGCATGCAGGTGTGGGATGCGGCCGGTGGCGAAGATCTGCTGTTCGATGCCGATCGCTTCGGCCGTCGTGAACTGGGCTACATCGTCGAGAACGGCCTGCTGCAGGATCGGCTGTGGGCGGCGTTGCCGGCGGCGGGCGTGCAGCTGCACTGCCCGGCGCGGGTGGAAGCGCTGGAGCAGGACGACGACGGCGTGCGCCTGCGCCTGGATGACGGTCGTCGCCTGGAAGCGGCGTTGGCGGTGGCCGCCGACGGCGCCGAATCGACCCTGCGCCAACTGGCCGGGATCGAGGTTGAAAAGCATGACTACCACCAGCGTGGCGTGGTGGCCTACGTGGACAGCGATCTTCCCAACCAGGCCACCGCCTGGCAGCGTTTCCTGCCGAGCGGGCCGCTGGCGCTGCTGCCGGTGGCCGAGCGCCGCAGCTCGATCGTCTGGACCCTGCCCGAGGACGAGGCGGCGCGCGTGCTGGCGCTGGACGAAGACAGCTTCAACCGCGAACTGACCCGCGCCTTCGCGGCGCGGTTGGGTGAGCTGCGGCTGGCATCACCGCGCGCAGCCTTCCCGCTGCGCCGCCAGCTGGCCCGTCACTACGTGGCCGGCCGCGTGCTGGCATTGGGTGATGCCGCGCACGTGGTGCATCCGCTGGCCGGGCAGGGCGTGAACCTGGGCCTGCGCGATGTGGCCGCCCTGCAGCAGTGGCTGGCGCCGTCGGCCGAGCGCCGTGGCCAGCCGCGGCTGTCGCCGCAGCGCCTGCAGCGCTGGGCACGCGAACGGCGCAGCGACAACCACATCGCCGCCTACAGCTTCGATGCGATCAACCGCCTGTTCTCCAACGACGAAATGCACCTGACCCTGGCCCGCGGCCGGGCGCTGGGCTGCGTCGGCAAATGGCCACCGCTGGTGCAGGCATTCTGGAAGCGCGCCGCCGGGGTGTAGCAGAATGCAAACCGCTCTGGTGGGTGCCCGACGTCAGTAGATCCACGCCATGCGTGGATGAAGATCGCGCTGGATCAAAAAAGGGGACGGAGGGGATTAAGTCGTTTGTGGCACAAACGACTTAATCCCCTCCGTCCCCTTTTTCAGTCGACCAGCCAGCCGGCCAGGTCGGCACGATCCAGCTTGCCGCGACGCTTCACGTCCAACGCATTGAACTCATCGGCCAGCGCCGGATTCGCCTGCGCTTCCTCGCGGCTGATGAAACCATCGCCGTTCACATCCAGCGCAGCGAAGTGGATGCGGTACTGGCCAACCACGCTGCTCGGTTCCAGCGAACGCACGGTCACCTGCGCCTCGCCGGCCGGTTGCGGAATCTCGACGCTGCCGCTGACCCGGTCCGCATCCAGCGGTTGCTGGCGGATCGCGCCGCCGGTGGGGCCCAGCGGCTGGCTTTGTGCCGGGGTGTGCGGCAATTGCTGGGCCACCGCTGGTGCGGCGGCCAGCAGGGTGATCAGCAGCGGAATCGTTCGATGTCGCATGGATGCTCCTTCCTCTGCAGCGCCGGGGTATGCCCGGCGGACGTGATGGCGTCAGCGCAGTGGCGACGCCAGTACGGTGATCTCCTCACGGTCGTGATAGAGCTGCTTGGCACGCACCACCAGCGGCTTGCCGGCCTGGTCCTGGAACAGGTCCAGGCACAGGCGGGTTTCGTCCCAGCGCTTCTTCATCGGCAGCTTCAGGTTGAAGATCGCGTGCCGGCACCAGCCTTCGCGGAACCAGGTGGCCATGCGTTCGGCCACGCGGCGCGGCTGCTCGACCATGTCACAGACCATCCAGTCCAGCGGCTGTTCCGGATGCCAGTGGAAGCCATCGGCGCGCAGGTGCTCGACCAGGCCGGTGTCCAGCACGTGCTGGCGCAGCGGGCCGTTGTCGATGCTCAACACGTGCATGTGCTGGCGGGTCAGCACCCAGGTCCAGCCGCCGGGGGCGGCGCCCAGGTCGGCCGCACGCATGCCGGGCTTGGCCAGTGCTTCGCGTTCTTCCGGCGTCAGCAGGGTCAGCAGTGCTTCGTCCAGCTTCAGCGCCGAACGCGAGGGTGCTTCGGGCAGCAGCTTCAGGCGCGGGATGCCCAGTGCCCACGGCGCGCTGTCGGCCGGGTCGGCCACGCAGACGAAGGCGTGGGTGCCGTCGACGAACACCACGTGCAGGCGCGGCAGGCGGTTGTTCGGCTTGTCAGTCAGCTTGCCGGCCTTGCGCAGCGCCGGGCGCAGTGCGTTGCCGAAGGCGCGGGCCAACCCGGACAGCGGCTTGCCGGCGTCCGAGTCCGGGTGTTCCACCCACAGGTCGCCGAAGCGCGGCGCATCGGCCAGCACGTCGAGCATCGGGGTAATACGGTCGGCCGGGTCCAGCTGCGGCAGCTCGGCCAGCACCACCAGCTTCTGCCGCGCGAAAATCAGCTCGCGCCAGCGCAGGCGCGGAGCCAGTGCCGCAGCTTCGTCGCACATGAAAAGCACATAGCCGTCATTGCGCTGGGTACGCGCATAACCGGCGAAACCGGCTTCGCCGGCACGGAACTGCAGCTCGCCGGCCAACTCGGGCTCGAAGCCCTGCCGGCACAGGCACAGCAGGCCGATGCCGGTCTCAGTAACGGGCGCCATCGCTTTCCCCATAGGCACGCAGCACGCTGCGCGCGGCGTCGCGGTTCAGGCCCTGCACCACTTCGATGCCGCGCTTGTTGAGTTCACCCACCCAGTCGGCCGGCAGCGGGCCTTCATCGAACGGGGTCAGCTCTTCGACGTCGGCCGAGTTGGCACCGATCAGCAGGCGGTCGATGCCGGCCCACACGGTAGCGCCATAGCACTGGCAGCACGGCTGCGAACTGGTGGCCAGGGTGACCGGCGACAGCACCGCGTTCAGGCGCGGGGTCTGCAGGCGCTGCTGGGCCAGCATGTAGGCCATGTTCTCGGCGTGCGCCAGCGAGGTCGCATGCGGCATCACCCGGTTCACGCCGGCGGCAATGACCTTGTCATCCGGGCCGAACACCACCGCGCCGAATGGGCCGCCACTGGCGTGCTCGACGTTCAGCCGCGACAGCTCGATCGCCAGCGCGACCTTGGCCTCATCGCCCGGATATCGACGATCCAGGTCGATCTGGTCGTGGATCCAGGCGGGAAGGGTCAGGTGGACTTGCGCGTACAGCATCGCGGGGGTGCCTCGTGTGGGATGGGAAAAAGTGCGGTTGCTTGGGGAACCGGCGCGCAGTGTAGCCGCACGGGCCTGTATCGGGTGTGGGCGTGGGTCAGCCTGGCGAGCCGGTGCGGATCACCACGTACTGCTTGCGGAACTCCAGCCCGGCCTGCGGCCAGCTGGCCGCGTAGGCGCGCAGCAGGGGCAGGGCGGCGGCGAAGTCGTGGCCGTTGACCCGGCAATCGGCCTCGCACAGGCCGTCGGCATCGCGCGAGGCGAACAGGCGGATGGCGAGGAATTGGCGGGCTTTCAGCAGCTCGTCGAAGGCCTCCATGCTGCGGGTGAACAGGCAGCAGGGGCAGGAGCCATGATCGTCTTCGCTGCAGGTGGAGGCATCCACTTCCTGTGCACGGTAGTGCGCCAACGGCCCCAGCACCACGGTGCGTTCGTGTTCCTCGCCATCGTCACCGGCCGGATAGGTCAGGCCCATCATCGGCAGGCCCTGTGCATCTTCGGCGCCGATCGCAGTCTGCAGGGTCGCCAGGTCTACCCGCACCCAGGTCTGGAAGCCGGACAACAGCGATGCCTGCTCATCGGCACCATTTGCGTGCTGGTACTCGAACAGGCCATCGGCGAATAACCGCGGATGCTGGCTTTCGATGACGGTGGAGGTCTGCCAACCACCGTTGTCGCGCGCGTGTGCGGCCATTGCATGCGGGGTCAGGCGCAGGCCGCTGTCCAGCAGCAGCGCGTTGCCGTCGACGTGGCTGGCGACGCCCGCGTCCTGAAGGACCTGCTGCAGCAGCGGGAGGAGAGCGGCGGAGGTCGTGGTCATGTCAGGCCTGTGGGGTGGATGGGGTGGAACATCCAGGCAGGGCCTGGGCATCTAGCGGTCGAGCGCGTCGAGTTCGGCGCGATATCGCTGCGCGTCGGATTGCTGCTGCGGATCGTTGCCGTGGTCGCGCAGCCAGCTTTCCAGCTCGCGGCGATAGTCCGCGCGGAAATCGGCATTGCCCGGGCTGAAATGCAGCTTGCGTGCCGCCACCTCCACCCGCTCGCGCGCGCTGGCCCGGGCCTGGGCGACGCCGTGCGGGGATTCATTGGTGAGGATGACGAAGTTGCGTGGGAAGCCCGGCGTGTACTTGACCACGAACGGCTGGTCGCGCGCCGGGATACGGATGGCGTTTTCCAGCGGCCACAGCGAAGCGGTGTTGGTGTGGAACACCACGTCCACGTCGCGGCCCTCGGCGGTACGCAGCACCCCTTCGTAGCGCCAGATGTACTGCTCGTTGAGCGTGGAGCTGGTTCGCTCGGCCTTGACGATCACCGCTTCACCACGCTCGCCCACCACGTTGAGGAAGGTGGCGTTGAGGAAGTGGCCGAGGAACATGTTGAGCATCGCCAGCGGGAACACCACGATGGCGTAGCCCGGAAAGCGCCGCCACCACGAGACCAGCCCGGCCAGCACCATCGCTGCAAAAAACGTCAGCAGCGGATGCTGCGAGATGAACCAGAACAGGACGGAGAGGGCGGTGATCATTGTCGATGGCGTGCGGGCGCCGTGCTGGCGCCCGCGCAGGTCCTCAGGCCGACCAGGTATCGCGCAGGGTCACGCTGCGGTTGAACACCGGCTTGGCTTCGGTGTGGTCGCGGCGGTCGGCGACGAAGTAGCCGGTACGTTCGAACTGGAACGACTGCTCCGGCGCGGCGCGGGCCGCGGCCGGCTCGACATAGCCGGTGACGGTGCGGCGCGATTCCGGATTGAGGTAATCGCGGTAGGTCTTGCCTTCCGATTCATCATCCGGGTTCGGCACCGAGAACAGGCGGTCGTACAGGCGGATCTCGGCCGGCACGCCATGCACGGCGCTGACCCAGTGGATGGTGCCCTTGACCTTGCGGTTGGCGCCTTCCATGCCCGGACGCGATTCCGGATCCAGCCAGCCGCGCAGCTCGGTGATGGTGCCGTCGGCATCCTTGATCACTTCATCGCAGCGGATGATGCCGGCGCCGCGCAGGCGCACTTCGCCACCCGGCACCAGGCGCTTCCAGCCCTTCGGCGGCACTTCGGCGAAGTCCTCGCGGTCAATCCACACTTCGCGTGCGAACGGCACGTCGCGGCTGCCGAAGCTCTCGTCCTTCGGGTGGTTGCTGAAGGTCAGCTGTTCTTCATGGCCTTCCGGCAGGTTGGTCAGCACCAGCTTGACCGGATCGATCACTGCCATGCGGCGCGGCGCTGCACTGTCCAGGTCTTCGCGCAACGCGCCTTCCAGCACGCTGAAGTCGATCAGCGAGTTCTGCTTGCTGATGCCCACGCGCTCGGCGAACAGGCGCATCGCGGCCGGGGTGTAGCCACGGCGACGCAGGCCCTGCAGGGTCGGCATGCGCGGGTCTTCCCAGCCGTCCACCAGCTGCTCGGTGACCAGCGCCATCAGCTTGCGCTTGCTCATCACCGTGTAGTTGATGTTCAGGCGCGAGAACTCGATCTGGCGCGGCTTGGCGGCTTCGCGCGGCAGGCCGGCATCGACCAGCGGCTGGGTCAGCGCATCGTCATGGGCGAAATCGACGTTGTCCACGCACCAGTCGTACAGCGGGCGGTGGTCTTCGAACTCCAGCGTGCACAGCGAGTGGGTGATGCCCTCGATCGAATCACCCAGCGCGTGGGCGAAGTCGTACATCGGGTAGATCGGCCACGCGTTGCCGGTGTTCTGGTGCTCGACGTGCTTGATGCGGTACAGCGCCGGATCGCGCAGGTTGATGTTGCCGCTGGCCATGTCGATCTTCGCGCGCAGGGTGCGCGCGCCATCCGGGAACTCACCGGCGCGCATGCGGCGGAACAGGTCGAGGTTTTCCTCGACGCTGCGGTCGCGCCACGGCGACGGGCGGCCCGGCTCGGTGAGGGTGCCGCGGTAGGCGCGCACTTCCTCGGCCGACAGGTCGCAGACATAGGCCTTGCCCTGCTCGATCAGCTTTTCGGCGGCCAGGTAATAGGCCTGGAAGTAGTCCGAGGCGTGGCGCAGCTCGTTCCACTCGAAGCCCAGCCAGCGCACGTCGTCCTGGATCGCAGCCACGTATTCCGGGTCTTCCTTGGCCGGGTTGGTGTCGTCGAAGCGCAGGTTGCAGACGCCGCTGAATTCGCCGGCGATGCCGAAGTTCAGGCAGATCGACTTGGCATGGCCGATGTGCAGGTAGCCGTTCGGCTCCGGCGGGAAGCGGGTCTTGATCGCCTGGTGCTTTCCGCTGGCCAGGTCCTCGCGCACGATCTGGCGGATGAAATCGCGCTTCTCGTGGCTGTCGGCGGGGGTCTCGGGGCTGGCGGGGGTGTGCTCGGACATGAGTCTGGGGCGAAAAAGGGCAGAAAGACCAACAGTCTAGCGCGTACGGGGCAGGGCTGCCCGGTGGGGTGTGGGGATGCCGGCCAGCGGCCGGCACTACCCAACTGCACGGCGGTCCACATTCCGCCGGCCCGCTGCCGGCGCTACCGGAAAGTGGATGGGTAGTGCCGGCCGCTGGCCGGCAGAACGGTCATGCGCCGTCACCACCACCATTCAGCCCCCGGGCGTATGCTGGAACCCTGTCCCACGGAGCCGCCGCATGCACATCGTGTACAAGGCCGACAACCTGTTCGACGCCCACCTGGTCAAGCACGCGCTGGAAGATGCCGGCATCCCGGCCTTCGTGTTTGGCGAGCAGCTGCTGGGCGGCATGGGCGAGCTGCCGCTGTTCGGTGTGCTGCGGGTGGGAATCCCCGATGCGGCACGCCCGCAGGCCGAGGACATCGTGGCGGCGCTGGACTTGGGCCACGCGCCGGACGCCCCCATTTCAGATGCAGACGACATAGCCGGACTTCCGGCGTAGGAGCGCATCATGTTGGGAATTGGCCAGGGCATCCTCGGCATCGGCGCCTTCAAGCAGCGCCTGCCACGCCCGGAAGAGGCGCTGCCGGGGCGTGACCAGCCGCTGCCGCTGCACAGCAACCAGCACTTCGTGAACAGCCATCCGCTGAAGGACCGTTTTGCCGGCCTGCAGCAGATCCGTTTCGCGCTGGGCTGCTTCTGGGGCGCCGAGCGCAAGTTCTGGACCGAACCGGGCGTGTACAGCACCTCGGTGGGCTATGCCGGGGGCATCACCCCGAACCCGACCTATGAAGAGGTCTGTTCGGGCCTGACCGGCCACACCGAAGTGGTGCAGGTGGTGTTCGACCCGGCGGTGGTGAGCCTGGAGCGCCTGCTGCAGCTGTTCTGGGAGAGCCACGACCCGACCCAGGGCATGCGCCAGGGCAACGACACCGGCACCCAGTACCGCTCGGCGATCCACGCCACCGACGAAGCCCAGTACAAGGCCGCGCTGGCCAGCCGCGAGGCCTACCAGGCGCAGCTGGATGCGGCTGGCTACGGCCCGATCACCACCGAGATCGTGTACCCGGCACCGGCGTACTACTACGCCGAGGACTATCACCAGCAGTACCTGGCGAAGAATCCGAACGGCTACTGCGGCATCGGCGGCACCGGCGTGAGCTGCCCGATCGGGTTGGATGTGGAGGCGCCGCGCTGACGCGCGGTGGTCCGCCTGCGGCGGGCAACGTCAACGGCTGAAAGCCAAGGCCAAGGCCAAAGCCAAAGCCAAAGCCAAAGCCAAGCGGCTCTGGTTTGCTGTGAGTTTGGCGGGACGGGTGCAGATGGCGGGACACGCCGTAAACCCGTCCTTGGGGGCTCGGCCACGGCATCCATGCCGTGGACGGTCCCGCCATCTGCACCCGTCCCACCTTCGACAGTTTTCCGGTGACGGTGGGCGAGAGCATTGGTTACTGACGAACTGAAGAAAAACAAAAAGGACGCGGCGTTCGCCGCGTCCTTTTTGTTTGGTTCTGCAGTGCTTTCTGTAGAGCTGAAGGCAGCGGCAGGAGCCGCTGCCAACGTCGCTTGCGCGACGGCCCGGAGGGTGCCGGTCAGGACGACCGGCACAGCCATGCTCGGCTGCGAGCAAGCGAAGCGCGCGACCCGCTGTTGCTCTTCTTTCTTTCTTCCTTGGCGGGCGGCCGCAGGAACTTGTCAGAGGGCGGGCGGGTTGGGTTCGCGGGGGTGTCCGCGGCATGGATGCCGCGGCCAAGCCCCCATGGACGGGTTCACGGCGTCTCCCGCGAACCCAACCCGCCCGACCCAGCACGGCTGTTGCTTCATGCCCTTCGCGACCAACCGACCCGCCACGAGGGGCTCAGCCGTTGGCCGGAATCACAGTGCCGCGCGGATCCGCTCGCGCAGCGCCTGCAGATCCTTGGCAAACGCATCGATACCGGTCGCCAGCTTCTCGGTCGCCATCGGATCGGCCGCCAGGTCCGCCGCGAACTTCGCCGCATCGATCGGGGTCACCGCCGTGCCGTCCGCTGCACCGGCCACCAGCTTGCGCGGCAGCTCGCCGTGGTCGGCGTCCAGCTTCTCCAGCAGGTCCGGCGAAATCGTCAGGCGGTCGCAGCCGGCCAGCGCTTCGATCTGCGCGGTCGAACGGAACGAGGCACCCATCACCACCGTCGGCGAACCGCGGCGCTTGAATTCGGCATACACGCCACGCACGAACTTCACGCCCGGGTCTTCGTCGATGGTGGCCGGGGTCTGGCCGTTGGCCACGTACCAATCGAGGATACGACCGACGAACGGCGAGATCAGGAACGCGCCGGCTTCGCTGCAGGCCAGCGCCTGGGTCGGGTTGAAGATCAGGGTCAGGTTGCAGTCGATGCCCTCGGCCTGCAGGATGCGCGCGGCTTCCACGCCTTCCCAGGTCGCGGCGATCTTGATCAGGATCTTCTCGCGCGGCACGCCGGCATCGGCGTACATCTGGATGAACTGGCGGGCCTTGGCCACGGTGGCGGCGGTGTCGTGGGCCTGGTCGGCGTCCACTTCGGTGGACACGCGGCCCGGCACCAGCGTGCTCAGCAGCGCGCCGACGCCGATGGTCAGGCGGTCGGCCACGGCGTGCACCACGGCTTCGCGGTCGCCACTCTGCTGGCGGCCCCAGGCCAGTTCGCGTTCGATCAGCTCGGCGTAGACCGGCAGGTCCAGCGCCTTCTTCACCAGGGTCGGATTGGTGGTGCAGTCCACCGGCTGCAGGCGCTTGATCGCCTCGTAGTCACCGGTATCGGCAACGACCACGGACAGTTCGCGCAGCTGGGACAGTTTGGACGGGGTACTCATTACGGCTCCTGGTGCAGGGGGATCGAATCGCGCGCGGTGCGCAGCGGTAATCAGGGGCGGTCGTTGTGGACCGCGGTCACGCGCAGGCGCAGCTTGCGGCCGCCGGGCGCGTTCCAGTCGATGCTCTGGCCGATCGAAAGGCCGAGCAGGGCACTGCCGACCGGGGCCAGCACGGAAACCTTGCCTTCATCGACGTTGGCTTCGCGGGGGAAGACCAGGGTCAGGACGTGCTTCTCGCCCGACACTTCATCTTCGCACTCCACGCGCGAATGCATCATGACGATGCCTTCGGGAATCTGGTCCGGTGCCAGCACGGTGGCCCGGTTGAGTTCTTCAGCAAGCGCGAGCGCGGCAGGCGTCTGGCTCAGCGCAGGGGATTCGAGCATGGCGTCCAGGCGGTCCATGTCGAAGGTGGAAACGGTGATCGACGGCGGCAGGCCGCTGGCGGTACTCATGGTGAAGCTCCTTGGTTGAAAGCCATGCAAAAGGCGGCACCTGCTGGCGCCGCCTGTCTGTATTGTGGGGACAAATGCGGCCGGAATCGACTCCTGCCGATTCCAGGCCGGTGCTGCGGGGGTTCAGCCGTTCAGGGCGGGGCCGGGCAGGGCGGTCGCTTCGCCGGTGGCATTCACCGCATCAAGGGTGAACAGCGCCTGCGGCAGGCGCTTGAACTGGTCGGCCAGTTCCATCAGGAAGTCGTTCATGGCCGAGCTGCGGCGCCAGATCATGGCGATGCGACGGCTGGGACGGCCCTCGCCGGTGAAGTCGAGCAGGCGGATGTTGTTCGATCGCGGCACCGGCGGCTGCACCGACAGGCTGGGCAGCAGGGTGATGCCGACGTCGGCGGCAACCATCTGCCGCAGCGTCTCCAGGCTGGTGGCGCGGAACTCGGACTTCTCGTTGGCGCCGAACAGGCGGCACACTTCCAGTGCCTGGTCGCGCAGGCAGTGGCCATCTTCCAGCAGCAGCAGCTTCTGCGTGGCCAGTTCCTGCACATCCAGGTGTTCGCGGCGGGCCAGCGGGTGGCGCCCGGACACCGCCAGCAGGAACGGTTCCTCGAACAGGAACTCGGCGTGCAGCTGGTCGTCGATTACCGGCAGCGCCAGCAGCGCGGCGTCCAGCTTGCCTTCGCGCAGGCGGTCCAGCAGCACATCGCTCTTTTCCTCGACCAGCAGCAGTTCCAGCTCCGGGAAGCGCTCGCGGATGCGTGGGATCACATGCGGCAGCAGGTACGGACCGAGGGTCGGGAAGATCCCCAGGCGCACCGTCCCGGCTTCCGGGTCGCGGCTGCGTCGCGCCGCTTCCTTCAGCTGCTCCACTTCGGACACGATCACCCGTGCCCGTGCCGCCGCTTCCTGGCCGGCCGGGGTCAGCATCACCTTGCGCGGTGCGCGTTCCACCAGCGGCAGGCCCAGTTCTTCTTCCAGCTTGCGGATCTGCGTGGACAGCGTGGGCTGGCTGACAAAGCAGGAGGCGGCAGCCCGGCCGAAATGCTTGTGGTCGGCCAGGGCTACCAGGTACTTCAGATCACGTAGGTTCATCCTTACACCCCAGGGGTAACGGACCGGCTGACGGCATGGTTACCCGACAGGCAGACAATGTTCCCGGTGATCTGGGAACGGTGGATCAGGCCGCTTCAGCAACGGCACCGCTGCTGTTGCTCACCGACGAGCGGATCAGGTGGTCGAACGCGCTCAGTGCGGCGGTCGAACCGGCGCCCATGGCGATGATGATCTGCTTGTAGGGTACCGTCGTGCAATCGCCAGCAGCGAACACACCCGGCAGGTTGGTCTGGCCGCGGTCGTCGATGACGACCTCGCCACGCGGCGACAGCGCCACCACATCCTTCAGCCACTCGGTGTTGGGCAGCAGGCCGATCTGTACGAAGATGCCTTCCAGCTCGACGCGGTGGGCGTCGCCGCCGATGCGGTCCTTGTAGACCAGGCCGGTGACACGGCTGCCGTCGCCCAGCACTTCGGTCGTCTGGGCGCTGGTCAACACAGTGACGTTGGCCAGGCTGCGCAGCTTCTTCTGCAGCACTTCATCGGCGCGCAGGCTGGAATCGAACTCCAGCAGGGTTACATGCGACACGATGCCGGCCAGGTCGATGGCCGCTTCCACGCCGGAGTTGCCGCCGCCGATCACCGCCACGCGCTTGCCCTTGAACAGCGGGCCGTCGCAGTGCGGGCAGTAGGCCACGCCCTTGTTGCGGTACTGGTCTTCGCCCGGCACGTTCATCTGCCGCCAGCGCGCGCCGGTGGACAGGATCACCGAACGCGACTTCAGCACCGCGCCGTTCTCCAGCTGCACCTGCACCAGGCCGTCTTCGCCGGCCGGCACCAGCGCGCTGGCGCGCTGCAGGTTCATGATGTCCACCTCGTACTCGCGCACGTGCTGTTCCAGTGCCGTGGCCAGCTTCGGGCCTTCGGTCTCCTTCACCGAAATGAAGTTCTCGATCGCCATGGTGTCCAGCACCTGGCCACCGAAACGCTCGGCGGCGATGCCGGTGCGGATGCCCTTGCGTGCGGCGTAGATCGCCGCTGCAGCACCGGCCGGGCCACCGCCCACCACCAGCACGTCGAAGGCGTCCTTGGCGGCGATCTTCTCGGCATCGCGCTTGCTGGCATTGGTGTCCAGCTTGGCCACGATCTGCTCGAGGGTCATGCGGCCCTGGTCGAACACTTCGCCGTTGAGGTACACGGTCGGCACCGACATGATCTCGCGCTTCTCGACTTCGTCCTGGAACAGGGCACCGTCGATGGCCACGTGCTGGATGCGGGGGTTGAGCACCGCCGCCAGGTTCAGCGCCTGCACCACGTCCGGGCAGTTCTGGCAGGACAGCGAGAAGTAGGTTTCGAACCTGTACTCGCCTTCCAGGTTCTGCACCTGCTCGATCAGCTCGGCGGTGGCCTTGGACGGATGACCGCCCACCTGCAGCAGCGCCAGCACCAGCGAGGTGAACTCATGGCCCATCGGCAGGCCGGCGAAGGTCAGGTGGATGTCCTGGCCCGGGGTGCCCAGGTCGAAGGACGGCACGCGGCCCTGGCCATCGCGCAGCACTTGCAGCGAGATCTTGTCCGACAGGCTTTCCAGGGTCTGCAGCAGTTCCAGCATCTCCTGCGACTTGGCGCCGTCGTCGGCGTGCGCGGTGATCTGGATCGGGCGGGTCACGCGCTCCAGATAGGTCTTCAGCTGCGACTGCAGGTTGGCGTCCAACATCGGTCTTCTCCTGGCTTCAGGCAAACAGGGGGCGTGGCACCGCTGTACAAGGTAGCGGACCAGCTGGGGGTAGGGGTGAACCCAAGACAGCGACCGTGGAAGGGGCTGGCTGGCCAAGGCGGGCCAGCGTTGGCTGTCTTGGGTTCACCCCCACGCCGGTAGGGCACCGGCATGGGGACGAAGGGCGCGCCGTGGCGTGGGGCCACGGCAGGCCGGTACTGCGTTAGATCTTGCCGACCAGGTCCAGCGACGGGGTCAGGGTCTTCTCGCCTTCCTTCCACTTGGCCGGGCAGACCTGGTTCGGGTTGGCGGCGGTGAACTGGGCAGCCTTCAGCTTGCGCAGGGTCTCGGAAACGTCACGGGCGATCTCGTTGGAGTGGATCTCCAGGGTCTTGATCACGCCTTCCGGGTTGATGATGAAGGTGCCGCGCAGCGCCAGGCCTTCTTCCGGAATGTGCACGCCGAAGGCGTTGGTCAGCTGGTGGGTCGGGTCGCCGACCAGCGGGAACTGGGCCTTGCCGACGGCCGGCGAGGTTTCGTGCCACACCTTGTGCGAGAAGTGGGTATCGGTGGTGACGATGTAGACCTCGGCGCCAGCCTTCTTGAACTCGGCGTAATGGTCAGCCGCGTCTTCGATCTCGGTCGGGCAGTTGAAGGTGAAGGCGGCCGGCATGAAGATCAGGACGGACCACTGGCCCTTCAGGCTGGCGTCGGAAACCTTGATGAACTCGCCATTGTGGTAAGCGTTGGCTTCGAACGGCTGGATCTGGGTGTTGATCAGGGACATCGTTTTTCCTCTGGTGAAGGGGAGTGGGTGAATCGACAGGAGCTAGGTTACCGACTCGCTGGCGATAAGAACAATCCATTGATTGCATCTATTTGATAGATGGAGTCTATCATTCGGTCATGAGCAGGCACTGAACCTTTCCGCTCCCATCCTGCAACTGGCTGTGTGACAAGGGAAATCTCCCGGAGGCGCGGAAAGGGGCCGATAGCCCCTCCTTATTCCCTCCGGCAGAACCTGAACGGATTGCAGCTTTTTGTAGTGTCGAGCCACGCTCGACTGCGGATCTCTGGAACCGAGCCCATGTTCCGCTGTTCCAGAAGCAGCCAAGCATGGGCACGGCTCTACAATTGCGGAATGTCCTTCCAAACCGAACCCTCCCTGCGCCAGATCGTGGCCGAGGCCAGTGCCCGTCTCGGCGGCATCGAAGCCCGCCACGAGGCTGAACTGCTGCTGCTGCATGTACTGGACCGCCCGCGCAGTTGGTTGTTCGCGCACGCCACCGATCCGTTGGCCGCCAATGACCAGGCCGCCTTCGAGGCGTTGCTGGCCCGCCGCGTGGCCGGTGAGCCGGTGGCCTACCTGACCGGCCGTCGCGGATTCTGGACGCTGGACCTGGAGGTCGACCCGGCCACGCTGATCCCGCGTCCGGAAACCGAGCTGCTGGTCGAGCTGGCACTGGAGCGCCTGTCGCCAGACCAGTCGCTGCAGCTGGCCGACCTGGGCACCGGCAGTGGTGCGATTGCACTGGCACTGGCCAGCGAACGGCCGCAGGCGCAGGTGCTGGCCACCGACGCCAGCCCGGGCGCGCTGGCCGTGGCCGCGCGCAATGCCGCCCGCCATGATCTGCGCAACGTCCGCTTCGCTGAAGGCGGGCACGACTGGTATGCACCGCTGCAGGGCGCGCGTTTTGATCTGATTGCCAGCAACCCGCCGTACATCGCCAGCGACGATCCGCATCTGGAGCGGGGTGACCTGCGCTTCGAGCCGGCCACCGCACTGGCCTCGGGTCCGGATGGCCTGGACGACATCCGCCGCATCGTCGACGGTGGCCAGGCCCACCTGCTGCCCGGCGGCTGGCTGCTGATCGAGCACGGTTGGGACCAGGGCGAGGCGATCCGCGCGCTGTTCGACGCGGCGGGGTTTGCCGAGGTGCAGACCGTGCAGGATCTGGAGCAGCGCGACCGCATCACCCTGGGCCGACGTCCGGCCTAGAATGGAGGTTCTCCTGCCCCGGCAGGGCATCACCCTGGAGCTGCAAGCATGCGAACGCTGTACCCCGCCATCACACCCTACGACGTCGGCACCCTGAAGGTCGACGACCGCCACACGCTGTACTTCGAACAGTGCGGCAACCCGGACGGCAAGCCGGTGGTGATGCTGCACGGTGGCCCGGGCGGTGGCTGCAGCGACAAGATGCGCCAGTTCCACGACCCGTCCAAGTACCGCATCATCCTGTTCGACCAGCGCGGTGCCGGCCGTTCCACCCCGCACGCCGACCTGGTGGACAACACCACCTGGGACCTTGTTGCCGATATCGAGAAGCTGCGCGAACACCTCAAGGTCGATCGCTGGCAGGTGTTCGGTGGCAGCTGGGGTTCGACCCTGGCGCTGGCCTATGCCGAAACCCATCCGCAGCGCGTGACCGAACTGGTCCTGCGCGGCATCTTCATGCTGCGCCGCTGGGAACTGGAGTGGTTCTACCAGGAAGGCGCCAACCGCCTGTTCCCGGATGCGTGGGAGCACTACCTCAAGCCGATCCCGTCGGTGGAGCGCCATGACCTGATCTCGGCCTTCCACCGCCGCCTGACCAGCGACGACGAAGCCACCCGCCTGGAAGCGGCCAAGGCGTGGGCGGTGTGGGAAGGCGCGACCAGCTTCCTGCATGTCGATGATGACTTCATCAACAGCCACGAAGACCCGCACTTCGCGCTGGCGTTTGCCCGCATCGAGAACCACTACTTCGTCAACGGCGGCTTCTTCGAGGTGGAAGACCAACTGCTGCGCGACGCGCACCGCATCGCCGATATTCCCGGCGTGATCGTGCACGGCCGCTACGACGTGGTCTGCCCGCTGGCCAATGCCTGGGACCTGACCAAGGTCTGGCCGAAGGCGAAGCTGGAAATCACGCCGGCCTCGGGCCATTCGGCGTTCGAGGCCGAGAACGTGGACGCGCTGGTGCGCGCCACCGACAGCTTCGCCTGATCGGTAGTGCCGGCCGCTGGCCGGCAACGCCGCACCGGTAGCGCCGGGCCATGCGCGGCGCTATCAACCCTCATCCACGCATGGCGTGGATCGACCACAGCCTGGTAGTGTCGGCCGCTGGCCGGCAAACCTGAAACGGGTGGATTCCTGCAGGCGCCGGCCAGCGGCCGGCGCTACCAATCCCCGGCCAGCAACGCGTCGGCCAGCACCTGCAGCTTCGGCGAATGCTGGCGCGACGGTGGGTAGATCAGCGACAGCGCACGGCTGCGACCTTCAAACGGCTGCAGCACACGTTGCAGGCGGCCGTCAGCCAGCGCGTCGGCCACCGCGAAATCCATCACCTGCACGATGCCGATGCCGGCGATGGCCGCTTCCACCAGCGGATCGCCGCTGTCGAACACCATCCGCGTCGGCGGCGTGAACTCGCGCAGTTGCCCGTCCTGCAGGAACTGCCAGTCCACCAGCCGGCCACTGCGCAGGTTGCGCACCGCCAGGCAGGCGTGATCCTGCAGCGCGGCCACATCGTCGGGCGCGCCACAGCGGTCGAGGTAGTCCGGGCTGGCCACCGTCACCCATCGCAGCGGACGCAGCGGGCGCGCGACTATGCGCTGGTCGGCGATGACGCCGGTGCGCAGCGCGGCGTCGAAACCTTCCTCGACCAGATCGACCAGGCGGTCGCTGAGCACCGCCTCCACCTGCAGTTGTGGATGCCGTTGCAGCAACGGCCCCAGCAGCGGCACCAGCACCTTGCGCCCGAACATCGACGGCGCACTGATCTTCAACGTACCCGAGGGCGTGCACGGGCGGTCGGCCAGTTGCCGCTCGGCATCGTCCAGGCCGGCCAGCAGCGGTGCCACCTGTTCCACGAACTGGCGGCCATCCGGGGTCAACGCCACGTTGCGGGTGTTCCGCTGCAGCAGCTTTACCCCCAGCGTGGCTTCCAGCCGCCCGATCGCGCGCGACAGGCCGGACTGGCTCAGGCCCAGCTGCCCGGCAGCGACGGTGAAGCTGCGTGCCTCGGCCACCTGCACCAGCATGCGCACGGCATTGAGGTCCAACGAGGATCCATTCATGCCGAAAATCATGACAGATATGGTCGGGCAGGGGTTTATTGATTGGCCCGCATCAATGAGACTGCGCTCCCCCATCGATCCAGACCGCCGATGCCTCCCCTCAAATACCCGCGCTGGGCGTTGACCCTGCTGGCCACCGCGCAGCTGATCATCGCCCTGGACGCCACCATCATCTTCGTCGCCCTCCATGACATGGGCCGCGCGCTGCAGATCAACGCGCAGCAGCTGCAGTGGGTGGTCAGTGCCTACACCGTGGCGTTCGGTGGCAGCCTGCTGCTGGGTGGCCGCGCCGCCGACCTGATTGGCCGTCGCCGTTTCTACCGGCTGGGCATGCTGCTGTTCGCACTGGCGTCGCTGCTCGGTGCGTTGGCGCCGAATGCCACCTTGTTGATCATCGCGCGCGCCGCGCAGGGCGTCGGTGCGGCCCTGCTGTTCCCCGCCACGCTGGCACTGATCAACACGCTGTACGCCGAAGGCCCGGTGCGCAACCGCGCGCTGGCGATCTGGAGCATGGCCAGTGCGGTCGGCCTGGCGCTGGGCACGCTGCTCGGTGGAGTGCTGACCCAGGCGTTCGGCTGGCCGGCGGTGCTGGCGGTGATCGTGCCGCTGGCCACGGCGTGCGCGGTCGCAGCCGGTGCGTGGTTGCCGTCCGATGGTCCAAGGGTGCGCGGCCGCTCCTTCGATCTGGCCGGTTGCCTGACCGTCACCGCCGGCGGCAGCCTGCTGGTCACTACCCTGGTTCAAGGGCCGGAGTGGGGCTGGACGGCACCGGCCACGCTGATCTGCCTGCTGCTTTCAGCCGTGCTGTTGACGGTGTTCGTACAGATCGAAAAACGCAGCCGTGACCCGCTGATGCAGTTTTCGCTGTTGCGCCTGTCGGGCCTGCGCGCGGCACTCGGCCTGACCTTCGCCTTCATGAGCAGCTATGGCGTGCAGTACTACTTCCTGGCGCTCTACTTCCAGGATGGCTATGGCTGGAGCCCGCTGCAGGCCGGCATGGCCTTCCTGCTGCCGACGTTGGTGTGCACCTTCGGCATCCGTATTGCCGAACGCATGCTGCGGCGCCGTTCGCCAAGGCAGGTACTGGCCTGGGGCTTCGCCGCCGGTGCCATCGGCATTGCCGCGGTGGCACTGGCGATGCCGCACGGTGCCAGCTACTGGCCGCTGCTGCCGGGCATCGTGGTGCTCAGCATCGGCCAGGGCATGAGCTGGACAGCGATGTGGATCGTGGCCGGGCAGGGCGTGCCGGGTCCGCAGCAAGGCGTCGCGTCCGGCATGGCGGCCACCGCCCAGCAGATCGGCGGCGCGTTGGGACTGGCGGTGCTGGTGATGGTGGCCAACGCCGCGCGCGGCACGCAGGCCGCAACCAGTGCCGACGCCCTGCAAGGCATGGTCAATGCACAGTACGGCGCCGCGTTGTTCGCCGCGCTCGGCGTGGTGATCGCGCTGGGCCTACGCCCGGCGCCGGTCGAATCGGCCGCCACCGTCTGCCCGGTCAGCGATGCATGATTGAAGGCGCTGCCGTGGGTGGATGTGCCACGCCTGCGGTGGTGCCGGCCGCTGGCCGGCAACCTCGGGGTGGTTGGATCATTGAGGTTGCCGGCCAGCGGCCGGCACTACCGATCCGGAATGGATCCACGCGCGTTCAACCGAACGCCAGCAACTGCGGCTGCAATGCGCTGAAGATCCGCGCCAGCCGCTCCGCCCACGCCTGCTGCCCAGCCACATCGGCAATCAGGTCCTGGCGGATTTCCAGTTCCACGTGCACCAGCCCGCGGCCTTCGCCATGCACCGGCACTGCGTAGTCGCTGGTGCTGCTCACCGAATACGGTTCATTGTCACCAACCACCAGGTCGCCTTCCTCGCGCAGTGCCTGCAGCAAGGCATGGGCGAAGCGCGTGTCCTGGTGGTACAGCACGCCGGCATGCCACGGTCGCTGCGCGCCGTTCATCGCCGGAGTGAAGCTGTGCATCATCACCAGCAGGGTGGGGCGGCCGGCATCTCGGCGCGCATCCAGTTCCGCGTCGATGCGCGCGTGGTAGGGCGCGTGGATCGCATCGATACGCTGCTGCCGCTGTGCCGCCGACAGCCCGGCATTGCCCGGCACCACGGTGTGGTCGCTCACCTCCGGAATCAGCGTCGGCGAGGCCAGCGGGCGGTTGCAGTCGATCAGCAGCCGCGAATAGGTCTGTTCGATGGCCCAGGCATCCAGCCGTTCGGCCAGTGCGCGGGTGGTGCCGGCAATGCCGATGTCCCAGCCGATATGGCGGTCCAGTTCGGCCTGCGGCAAGCCCAGGCCTGCGAGGGCACGCGGCACCTGCTGGCCGGCATGATCGGCCAGCATCAGGTACGGCGAGGCACCCTGAGGCCGGTGGATCGTATGGATCGCCGGGTCGTCGGCGCCGAGCAGCGCCGGCAGCGCGTGCAGGTCGGCGTCAGCCACGCGGGCGTCCGTCCAGGTGATGCTCGATCATCCACAGCCCGGCCCAGAGCTTGGCGTCCAGCTCGTAGCCTTCGCCCATCTTCTGCACCAGCCAGGCCGCTGCCTCACTGCGCGGAATCTCGTGCACGATGATGTCTTCGCTGTCGTCACCACCGCCCTCGCCAACGCGGCGCAGGCCGGTAGCGCGCACGAAAGCGATCTTCTCGCTGCTGGCGCCGGAAGAGGTCGGGCCGATCAGCAGCACTTCGGCGTGATCGGCGGTCCAGCCGGTTTCTTCTTCCAGTTCGCGCACGGCCGAGACTTCGATCGATTCGCCGGCGTGGATGTCGCCGACCAGGCCGGCCGGCATCTCGATGGTGGGTGCCTGCAGCGGCACGCGGAACTGCTCTACGAACAGCACGTTGTCCTCGGGGGTGACGGCGATGATGATCGCGGCCAGGCCACCGGCGTGGGTACGTTCGCTGTATTCCCAGGTGCCGCGCACCAGCATGCGCTGGTACTTGCCTTCATAGACGACACGCGGGGCTTCGGTGTTGCGCTGGCTCATGCGGGCTCGCTGTGGGTGGGAAGAATATCGGGCACGCCGGCGGCATCGAACAGCCGGCGGCGGGTCATCGGGCCGAAGCGCAGGGTCTGGCACAGGCCGCCGAGCAGCTCGGGATCGGCCGCCTGGCGCAACAGGCCGGGCTGGCTGCCTTCCAGCGGCGCGTCCAGCGCGATGGTGGTCAGCTGGCGCCAGAGCTGGGCGTGCTCGCGCTGCTCGCGCAGGCGCACCGCCATCTGGGCGGCGCCGCGCAGGCGCAGGAACGGCACTTCGTCGAGGCGTTCGTACAGTGCATCCATGCTGCCGAAATGGGCCAGCAGCACGGCGGCGGACTTGCTGCCGACGCCACTGATGCCGGGAATGTTGTCCACCGCATCGCCGCACAGCGCCAGGTAGTCGGCGATCTGGTGCGCGTGCACGCCGTGCCGCGCCTTCACTCCGGCCACGTTCCAGCGCTGGTTGCGTGCGTAGTCCCACTGCTCGTCGTGATCCAGCAGCAGCTGCGACAGGTCCTTGTCGGCGGAGATGATCACGCCGCGGTGGCTGCCACGATGCACATGCAGGGCGCTTCCGATCAGGTCGTCAGCCTCGTATTCATGGTGGGCCAGAACGGCGAGGCCCAACGCTGCGCACAGCGCCTTGCAGTGCACGAACTGGCGCTTGAGCGCCTCCGGCGCCGGGTCGCGGTTGGCCTTGTAGGCGGGGTACAGGCGGTGGCGGAAGCCACTGTCCAGCGCTTCGTCGAAGGCGATGGCGATGTGACGCGGGCGTTCGCGCTCGAGCAGGTCCAGCAGGAAGCGGGCGAAGCCGTGCACGGCATTGGTCGGCCAGCCCTGCGCGTCCTGGAACTGGTCGGGCAGGGAGTGCCACGCGCGGAACACATAGATGCTGGCGTCGACCAGGTACAGCGACGGCGGTGGTACCGGCAGGGTCATGCCGGAGGCGTCCAGTCGCGCAGCAGGATGGCAGGGTCCGGACGCTCGCGCTCGGGCACGGCGGCCTTCGGCGTGCCGATATGGATGAAACCGGCGATGCCTTCGCCCTCGGCCAGGCCCAGGTAGGCGTGCACGGCGGGGTCGAAGGCCATCCAGGCGGTCAGCCACTGCGCGCCGAAGCCCAGCGCCTGTGCGGCCTGCAGCAGGGCGAAGCAGACGCAGCCGGCGGTCATCAGCTGCTCCTGCTCGGGGACCTTCGGGTCCGGGCGCGGGCTGGCCACCACCACGATCACCAGCGGCGCATGGCTGAAACGCTGGCGATCCTTCTCGAACACGGCCTCGCCCGCATGCGGGTCGCGTTGGCGGCTGCGCTCGGCCAGGAAGTCGCCCAGAGTGTGACGTGCATCGCCGGCGATCTTCAGGAAGCGGAACGGTACGCGCTTGCCGTGATCGGGCACGCGCACTGCCGAAGCCAGCATCCGCTGCAGGGTGGCCGGGTCCGGGCCGGGCTCGGCCAGTTGCCGCGAAGGCACAGAGCGGCGGGCATCCAGGGCGAGCAGGGCGGCGGGGTCGGGCATGGAGTCTGAACCGGTCATCACGGAGGTTTGATTATAGTCGGGGTGGTCAAAGACACCGTCTGTGTCGCGTCTGGCCTTTGAATACCAAACTGTGATGAACGTCATGCCACTGGCGGGAAACGGACGGCCGCTTCCCCTCGCCTCGCAGGCCTTGCACGGCTTACGATATCTACCTTGCCGGGCCGCCGGTCATGAGGTTTGAAGTGAGGACTGTTTCACTGTCCGTGACGGGCTGGCCGGCCTACCATCGACGTACCGGTACATGGGGTGTGCCGGTTGTCGCGATGTCCACGTTGTCTGTCGTACCAGAGAAGGTGGGGAGCCTTCCCGAATGATGAGCGCGCCCACACCGATGGGATCGCCGGGCCGTGACCCGGCCCAGCTCCAGCGTGCCCGGGACATGGTCCTGCCCGCGCTGTGCCAGGCCTTTGGCGCGGCACTGGCGCGCTTCGACGATGCCCTGTTCGACCGGGCCGGCAATGCCGGTTCGTCGCAGCTGCTGTTCCTGGATGCGATGCGCGAACTGCGCCGCCGCCGCGAGGACATTGCCGGTGCCTTCTCTGGCCACCTGCAGCGGGCCTGGGATGCGCTGGCCAGTGGTGAGCCCATGTCGGCCGAATCGACGCTGTCCGGCCCAGCCGAGGATGGCCTGAGCCTGCTGGCCGAGCACGTGCTGGAGTCGCGGCTGGCGGTGCGCAATTTCGCCACGGTGCTGCTGCGTGACTTCAAGCCGGTGCTGGCGCGGCTCGACCGTCGCCTGGGCCGTCTGGTCGGCGGCGCCGAACTGGATGCCGACCATAATCCCATCAGCCCCGAACACCTGGGCGTGGCCGTCCACGAAGCCTTTGCCGGCTGTGAACTGGCCCCGGAAGTACACCTGGTGCTGATCAAGCTGTGCGAGCGCGACCTGCGCGCGCCGGTGGGTCGCATCTACGAGAAGCTGGACGAGCAACTGGCCGCGGCCGGGGTGATGTCGCAGATGGGGGCGCCGCGGCGTCCGCCGTCGGCCGCGCCCGACCCGCGCATGGCCTCGGGCCTGGATGACCTGGTGGAGCAGCGCCCGGGCTCGGGCCTGGACGGCGAATTCGGTGATGACGAGCAGGCCGCGCCGGCCTGGGCGCAGCGCTTTGCCGCACGCTGGTCCGAGCGGCGTGGCCACATGCAGCAGCACCTGGGCGCCGAAGGCAGCGGCACCGGCGAGGCCCATGCGGGCCAGCAGGGCATGCTGCTGGAGGCGCTGCACGAACTGCTGCAGCAGACCCGCCACGTGCGCGAGGACGCGACGTCGGCCGCACAGGTGGCGATCGGCCAGCAGCGTCCGCTCAGCCAGCGCGAGATGATGTCGGTGCTGTCGCTGCTGCAGGCCACGCCCAGCGCGACCCTGCGCGCAGCGATCGGCGAGGACGGCGAATCGTTGGCGCAGCGGTTGAAGAGCGAAGTGCTGTCCAGCGCCACCCGTCTCGGTGTCGACCCGGGCCAGACCCGGCTGGACCCGCAGGACGAGGATGCAATCGACCTGGTGGGCATGCTGTTCGACGTGATGCTGGACGAGCGCGAACTGGAAGGCCGCTCGCGCGAGTTGATCGGCCGCCTGGTGGTGCCGTTCGTCAAGGTCGCCATGCTCGACCGTCGCATGTTCGTGCAGAAGACCCATCCGGCGCGCAAGCTGCTCAACTCGCTGGCCGAGGCCTGCGAAGGCAACACCGGCGAAAGCCAGGCCGAGCGCATGCTGATGGCCAAGGTCGAGGAGATCATCGAGCGCCTGGTCGCCGAGTTCAACGAGAACCTGGCGATCTTCCTGACCCTGGAAGAAGAATTCCGCGAGTTCCTCGTGCAGCATCGTCGCCGCGTGGAAATCGCCGAGCGTCGCGCCGCCGAAACGCAGCGTGGCCAGGAAAAGCTGGAAATGGCCCGTACCCGTGCCGGCGCCGAGCTGGACCGCCGCATTGGTGATGCCACCCTGCCGCCGGCCATCGCTGAATTCCTGCGCCAGCCATGGCAGCACCACCTGACCCTGGCGCTGCTGCGCGAAGGCGAGGAGGGCGCATCGGTGGCCGAAGCGCTGAGCCTGGGCGACGGGCTGCTGGAGGAAGTGGCCGAGGCCCGCCGCCAGATCGTCGGCAAGCCGTGGCTGCAGACCTGGCAGCCGGCGCTGGCCAAGGTGTTCGCCAGCGTGGGCGTGCATGGCGACGCCGCCACCGGCGCCATCGATGCCCTGCATGACACCCTGCAGGGCATTGCCGAATCGCGGCCGGAACTGCAACGCGCGCTGCCGGAACTGCCGCAGGTGGCACTACCGACCCCGCCGGTGGCCGAATCGCCGGCGGTCGAACTGGGCGGGCAGATCGATGCCGATGATTTCGACAATGCCGACGCCGATCGCTTCCGTCGCATGGAGATCGGCAACTGGCTGGACTTCGTCGACAAGGACGGCAAGGTGCAGGCCGGCAAGCTGTCCTGGGTCAGCCCGATTTCCTCGCGCCTGCTGTTCGTCAACCGTCGCGGCGTGCGCTTCTGCGTGGCCTCGCCGGAGGAACTGGCGGTGATGGTGCGGCTGGGACGCCTGCGCGCCCATGTGGATGACGGTGCGTTCGACAGCGCGATGCAGGGTGTGATCGATCGGCTGGACCCGGGCAGCGCCACGCTGCACTGAGTGGAGCCGCCTGCTAGGATCGGGAAAACTCACCGATCAGCGGGGACCTGCATGGCCGTGGCGTTGCTGGGGATCAAGGAGACCGCGCCGGGCGAACGGCGCGTGGCGCTGACGCCGGAAACCGCGCGCAAGCTCGGCGCCCTCGGCATTACCGTCTGGTACGAGGCCGGTGCCGGTCTGGCCGCAGGTTTCACCGATGCAGCCTATGACGATGCCGGTGCCCGCGCATTCGACGCCGGGCGCTGGACCGAAATCGACATCCTGTTGTGCGTGCAGGCGCCGCCGGCGGCGGTGCTTGAACAGCTCAAGCCGGGTGCCACCGTGGTTGGCCTGTTGACCCCGGCCAGTGATCCGGGCCTGGCGGCACTGGCTGCCGATGACCGCCTGCACCTGTTCCCGCTGCAGCAGCTGCCGCGTACCACCCGTGCGCAGGCGATGGACGTGCTCAGTTCGCAGGCCGGCATGGCCGGTTACAAGGCCGCGCTGATCGCCGCCGAACGCGCACCACGTTTCTTCCCGATGCTGACCACCGCTGCCGGCACCGTGCGTCCGGCCAAGGTGCTGGTGATCGGTGCCGGCGTGGCGGGGCTGCAGGCCATTGCCACTGCCCGGCGTCTCGGTGCACAGGTGGAAGGTTTCGACGTGCGTCCGGAAACCCGCGAGCAGATCCAGTCGCTGGGCGCGCGCTTCCTCGATCTTGGCGTGAGCGCGGCCGGTGAAGGCGGCTATGCGCGTGCGTTGACCGAAGAGGAACGTGCCGAGCAGCAGCGCCGGCTGGCCGACCACCTGCGCAGCGTGGATGTGGTGATCTGTACTGCAGCGGTGCCGGGGCGACCGGCGCCGACGATCGTGACTGCCGCGATGGTGGAGGGCATGGCCACCGGCAGCGTCATGGTCGATCTGGCGGCCGAGAGCGGTGGCAACTGCGCACTGACCCAGCCGGGGCAGTGCATCGAGCATCAGGGCGTGACCATCGACGGCCCGCTGGGCCTGGCCAGCCGCGGCGCCACCCAGGCCAGCGAGATGTATGCGCGCAACCTGCTCAACTTCGTCGCGCTGTTCGTGCGCGAAGGGCAGCTTGGTTTCGACTGGGAAGACGAGCTGCTGGCGAAGACACGCTGGCAGGCGTGAACGACATGGGGTCAGATCCCTTTGCCTCTGGCAAAGGGATCTGACCCTGGTTCCCGGAATCTGCCAAGGGGCGGATTCCTTTGCCTCAGCAAAGGGCTCTGACCCCGTTCCCCGCGGCGTTTCAGCGCGGCTTCGCCGGCGGTGGGTTGTCGCGCACCCAGTCCTTGCGTTGTTCCGGCGTCATCTGCGACCAGCGCTCGCGCAGTGCGTCGCGCTGCGCGGGCGGCAGTTCCCGCATCTGGCCGAACAGGGCCCGGGCCTGTTCACGCTGTTCCGGGCTCATGTGCTCGAAGCGGCGCAGGCCACGGCGGGCCTTGTCGCGCTCCTCCGGGCTCATCGTCTGCCAGCGCTGGCCATGCGAGAGCATGCGCTGGCGCTGGCCGGCATCGGCGCTGTTCCAGCGGTCGCGCAGTGGCGCCAGCAGCGATTCCCGCTGCGCTTCGCTCAACTGTTCCCAGGCCGGCAGCGGCGTGGCCGGCGCAGGGCGTGCCGCAGGGGCGGGCGCGGCGCTCTGCGCCAGCGCCGGGAGGGCCGGCAGCAGCAACAGGGTCATCAGCAGGGGCAGGGTGTGCAGTCGGGACATGATTCACTCCATCGCCAGGTCGGTATCGCCCAGCCACAGGTACAGATCGGGATTTTCGTCGTAGAGCGCGCTGTTGTCTTCCACCGAGGCCAGCACAGGTGCCGGCGCGGGGCCCGTCAGCGTGCCATGGCCGGTGAACTGCAGGCCGATACCCAGCGCCACCACCAGTGAACAGGCGCTGGCCAGCCACCAGCGCAGGCGCCCGTGCCGGGTCGCGCTGGCGCCGTGTCGGGCCTGGCGCAGGCGTGCCAGCGTAGCCGGCGACAGCGCGTGCAGCGACTGCGCGTGCAGGCTGCGCAGGGTGTCATCGGAAGGCAGGGAGCGGTTCACGGGTGGATCTCCAGGTAGTCCTGCAGCGCCTGCCGGGCGCGTGCCAGATGGGTTTTTACCGCGCCTTCGCTGCAGCCCATGGCGCGGGCGGTGGTGGCCCCGTCCAGGTCCTGCAGCACGCGCAGGGTGAAGGCCTCGCGCTGGCGGGCGGGCAGGCGGCGCAACGCGTCCACCAGCTGCTGGTACTGCTGGCGCTGTTCATGCGCCTGTGCCGGGTCCGGGCCGGGATCGGCCCAGTCGATCTCGCCGCCTTGCGCGTCCTGGTTGTCGCGCCAGAACGGCAGGCGGAAGCGGCGCCGGCGCTGCACGTCGATCACGCGCCGGCGCAGGATGCTCCAGAACAGCGGCGCCCATTCGGCTGCCGGCTTGTCGGCGTAGTCCAGCATGCGCAGCAGCGCGTCCTGCACCGCGTCCATGGCGTCTTCGCGCTGGCGCAGGCCGGCCTCGGCGAAGCGGAACGCGCGCGGGCCGACGGTGGCCAGGAACGCTTCCAGCGATGCCGGCAGGGCATCGGTCTCGGCGCTCGGGGGGACGGGGCTGCTCACCAGCACAGGGTACGGTTCCTCGCTCGGGGTCACCATCGACAACGCGTGAGCGCCGCTTCGGTTGACGCCGGGTGCACGCCGGGTTCAGCCCATGGTTATGATGGGCCGACGAAGACAGAGCGGGAGCGTTGCCAGTGAGTGACGGGTTCGTAGCGCTGTACATCTTCATGCTGGCCGCCATCGCCGGCCACGTGATCATTTCGCGGGTGCCGGTGATCCTGCATACCCCGCTGATGTCGGGCTCCAATTTCATCCACGGCATCGTGCTGATCGGCGCGATGGTGGTGCTGGGGCACGCACAGACACCGTTGGAGAAGGTCCTGGGCTTCCTCGCCGTGGTGCTGGGTGCCGGCAATGCCGCCGGTGGCTACGTGGTCACCGCGCGCATGCTGGAAATGTTCAAGCCGAGCGCGCCCAAGGGCGGCAAGGACGAGCCGAAGGAGCCGCAGGCTTGAACATCAGCACCGTCGAACTGCTCGACTGGCTGGTCAAGGCCAGCTACCTCGTCGCCGCCACGCTGTTCCTGCTGGGCCTGCAGCGCATGGCCTCGCCACTGACCGCGCGCAGCGGCATCCGCTGGGCCGGGCTGGGCATGCTGCTGGCCACGGCGGCCACTTTCTTCCTTCCCGAACTGCACAACGTGCCGCTGATCCTGGTGGCGCTGCTGCTGGGCGCGGGCCTGGCCTGGTGGTCGGCCGGCAAGGTTGCCATCACCGACATGCCGCAGATGGTGGCGCTGTACAACGGCATGGGCGGTGGCTCGGCGGCGGCGATCGGCGCGGTGGAGCTGCTGCGCTACGCCTTCCTTGCCAACCGCGATACCAGCCACTGGAGCGCGCAGGCGCTGGCCGATCTGGCCGCGCGCCAGCCGTCGGGCACGGTGCTGCTGCTGGCGGTGGTCGGCGCAGCGATCGGCGCGGTGTCGCTGTCCGGCTCGGTGATCGCCTGGGCCAAGCTGGATGGACGCCTGGACAAGCGCGTGACCTGGCCGGGCCAGCAGGTGATGAACCTGCTGGTGGCGCTGGCGGTGGTGGTACTGGCGATCATCGCCGCCAGCACGCTCAGCACCTGGGCGATCGTCGCCTTCTTCGTACTTGCGCTGGCGCTGGGCGTGCTGATGACGCTGCCGATCGGTGGCGCCGACATGCCGGTGGTGATCTCGCTGTACAACGCGTTCACCGGCCTGGCGGTGTCGTTCGAAGGTTACGTGCTGGGCAACGAAGCATTGATCATCGCCGGCATGATGGTCGGCGCGGCGGGCATCCTGCTGACCCGGCTGATGGCCAAGGCGATGAACCGGCCGATCCGCAACGTGCTGTTCTCCAACTTCGGCGGTGGTGCTGGTGGCGAAGCGCAGGCGATCAGCGGCTCGCAGAAGCCGATCGAAGCGGCTGACGTCGCCGCGATGATGGCCTTCGCCGAGCGCGTGGTGATCGTGCCTGGCTACGGCATGGCCGTGGCGCAGGCGCAGCACAAGATCTGGGAGCTGGCGCAGCGGCTGGGCCAGCGCGGGGTGAAGGTGAAGTTCGCGATCCACCCGGTAGCGGGGCGCATGCCGGGGCACATGAACGTGCTGCTGGCCGAGGCGGGTGTGCCCTACGACCTGATCGCGGACATGGACGACATCAACCCGGAGTTCGCCAACACCGACGTGGTGCTGGTGATCGGCGCCAACGACGTGGTCAATCCGGTCGCACGAACCGATCCGGCCAGCCCGATCTACGGCATGCCTGTGCTGGACGTGGTCAATGCGCGCAACGTGGTGGTGATCAAGCGCGGCAAGGGCACGGGCTTCGCGGGCATCGAGAATGCGCTGTTCTACGCCGACAACACCCGCATGCTGTATGGCGACGGTGCCGAAGCGGCAGCCTCGCTGGTCAGCGAGTTGAAGGCGCTCGACGGCGGGCATTGAGGACCGGGGGCGGATCCCTTTCCGCAGGAATGGGCTTTGACCCCTTTGCCGGCCAGCGGCCGGCACTACCATCCCATCCACGCATGCGTGGATCTACCTGCATGTCCCCGGCGGGCGTGGCAACCGGCGCGCTCAGCGCGCCAGCCAGGCGCCCACGGCCAGGCCCAGCGCCAGCCACAGCCACTCCACCGCGCCATTGGCCAGGGTGATCAGGGTCCAGGCCAGGTGCGGGCCCATCCGCATCGTGGCGTCCCACAGGTCCAGCCCGATCGAGCCGCCCATCCAGGCGCTGGCGATGGTCCAGTTGGCCACGGCGGCCACCAGCAGGGTGCCCACCACGACCAGCACGATGCGCAGCCGGCCCGGGCCGAGCGTACCCATGCGCAGCATGAACACCAGTTCCAGGGCGGTCAGTACCGCCATCCAGCCGACCTGCCGGCCGGTCATCAGCGCCAGCACCATCCAGGCAAGGGGAGCAACAACCAGGCCCAGCAACAGCATGATGGGCCAGAGCCAGGTCACGGTCCTGGCACGCGCGGCATTGGAGGACATCGAAGCTCCCTGAAGATCACCCACAGGATACTGTGGTTTGCGGCGGTGCACCGGCGGTGCCGGAGCGGCTGGGCTAGAATGCCGTCTTGCGTGGCCCCGGCCACGGCCCCATATCGGTCCCCATGTATTCCCGTAGCAGCGAACCTGTCCACTTCGAGCGCGATTGCGAGGCCGTGATGGTCCCGCAGGGCGATACCGTAACCCTGCCCGCCGGCAGCTATGGGTACATCACCCAGGCGCTGGGCGGCAGCTATTCGGTGTTCGTCGAGGGCAACCTGTTCCGCATCGCCGGCAAGGACGGCGACGCCATCGGCAAGGAGGCACCGGCACCGCTGGAACTGCCGGCCGACGCCACTGATGAACAGGTGGAACAGCTGGTGTGGCAGCAGCTGCGCACCTGCTTCGACCCGGAAATTCCGGTGAACATCGTCGAACTGGGCCTGGTCTACGAGGTCGAGATCAAGCACCTGGACGAAGGCCAGCGCGAGATCGACGTGAAGATGACCCTGACCGCACCGGGTTGTGGGATGGGCGACATCCTGGTCGACGACGTGCGCAGCAAGCTTGAAATGATCCCGACGGTGGCCGAGGCCGACGTCGACCTGGTGTTCGACCCGCCGTGGAACCAGCACATGATGTCCGAGGCGGCCCGGCTCGAGACCGGCATGCTTTGACCCAGGGCCCGCAGTGACGCGGGCCCGGCACTACCCGCAACCAGAACAGGAATCCTCCGGTGTCCCAGTCCATCCCCAGCTTCGCCGTTACCCGTTCGGACCACCCGCGCAGCGCTGAAGAGCGCGCCAAGATCCTGGAGAAGCCGGGCTTCGGCCTGCACTTCACCGATCACATGGTGGAAGTGCGCTGGGACAAGGATGCCGGCTGGCACAACGCCAACGTGCGTGCCTACGGCCCGTTGCAGCTGGATCCGGCTGCGGCCGTGCTGCACTACGGCCAGGAAATCTTCGAAGGCATCAAGGCCTACCGCCATGCCGATGGCTCGATCTGGACTTTCCGTCCGGATGCCAACGGCCGTCGCCTGCAGCGTTCGGCGCAGCGCCTGGCGCTGCCGGAACTGCCGGTGGAGATCTTCGTCGAATCGCTGAAGCAGCTGATCGCGGTCGACAGTGACTGGGTGCCGTCGGCCGATGAGTCCAGCCTGTACTTCCGTCCGTTCATGATCGGCGACGAAGCCTTCCTCGGCGTGCGTGGCGCGCACAAGGCCGGCTACTACGTCATCGCCAGCCCGGCCGGCCCGTACTTCGCCAAGGGCGTTGCCCCGGTGTCGATCTGGCTGTCCACCGAATACGCGCGTGCGGCCAAGGGCGGCACCGGTGCCGCCAAGTGCGGTGGCAACTATGCTGCCTCGCTGCTGCCGCAGCAGAAGGCGCAGGCACAGGGCTGCTCGCAGGTGCTGTTCCTCGACCCGGTCGAAGGCAAGTACCTGGAAGAACTGGGTGGCATGAACGTGTTCCTGGTCTACAAGGACGGCACTCTGGTGACCCCGGAACTGTCGGGCAGCATCCTCGAGGGCATCACCCGCGAGAGCATCCTGCAGCTGGCCCGCGACCGTGGCATGAAGGTCGAAGAGCGCAAGGTCAGCATCGACGAGTGGAAGCAGGGCGTGGCCTCCGGCGAGATCGCCGAAGTGTTCGCCTGCGGCACCGCCGCGGTGGTCACCCCGATCGGCCAGCTGAAGGGCGAGGGCTTCTCGGTGGGCGACATCAACGCGCCGGCCGGCGAAGTGACCATGTCGTTGCGCAAGGAACTGACCGACATCCAGTACGGCCGCTTGCCGGACCGCCACAACTGGCTGGTCAAGCTGGGCTGATCGCCCACGCTGAAACTGTAGCGTCGAGCCACGCTCGACTGCGCTTCCGGAAAGCCCGTCCCCCGTGACGGGCTTTCTGCGTTGTGGGCCTGCGGTCAGATCCTTTTCCATGGGAAAAGGGATCTGACCCCCGAATCAGCGAACGCCGATGTCGGCATAGTCATTCCAGGACACGTGACGGCCCAGTCAGGTCTGTGCAGGACACGAGAAGGTTCCTTCACCTTCACAAACCCTCGACCCGAAAAGTCTCAGAACGAACATTTCATCTTGCTGAAAAGACGCTGAAAATCTTGTGGTGTCCGGTTTCGGCCATTAGCGTCATGTGCACGGCGGATCGTTAGGGGGATCCGCTGACTCACCGGACTTCGAACCTCGCCAATGCAAGCCAGCCCCGGGTTCGGGCCGGTGCTTCTGCCGATTCCGGCATTCACACCACAAGAAAGGGAAATACGATGTCCCAGGTAACGCAACCGCGTGTGCGTCGAGTGTGGGTGGTCCTTGGTGCGTCCGTTCTGTCATCGCTGCTGCTGGCCACGCCTGCGCTGGCCGGTGATGTCCAGCTCAGCGGCCTGCAGTCCGCGCCGACGCACCAGCGCTTCATCGTCAAGTACCGCGACGGCAGCGCCGCCGTGGCCAACACTACTGCGCTGGCTTCGTCGCTGAAGACGGCCGCCGCCGGCCTGGCCAGCAGCCAGGGCCGCGCGCTGGGCCTGCAGCAGGTCCGCAAGCTGGCCGTCGGCCCGACCCTGGTCAAGACCGACCGTCCGCTCGACCAGGCCGAATCCGAACTGCTGATGCGCAAGCTGGCCGCCGACCCGAACGTGGAATACGTCGAAGTCGACCAGATCATGCGCGCGACGCTGACCCCGAACGACACCCGCTTCAGCGAGCAATGGGGCTTCGGCACCTCCAATGCCGGCATCAACATCCGGCCGGCCTGGGACAAGGCCACCGGCACCGGCGTGGTGGTGGCCGTGATCGATACCGGCATCACCAACCATGCCGATCTGAACGCCAACATCCTGCCGGGCTATGACTTCATCAGCGACGCCGCGATGGCGCGTGATGGCGGCGGCCGCGACAACAATCCGAACGACGAAGGCGACTGGTACGGCGCCAACGAGTGTGGCTCGGGCATCCCGGCCTCCAACTCCAGCTGGCACGGCACCCACGTTGCCGGCACCGTCGCGGCGGTGACCAACAACAGTACCGGCGTGGCAGGTACCGCGTTCAATGCCAAGGTCGTGCCGGTGCGCGTGCTCGGCAAGTGCGGCGGCTACACCTCCGACATCGCCGATGCGATCGTGTGGGCGTCCGGTGGCACCGTCAGCGGCGTACCGGCCAACGCCAATCCGGCCGAAGTCATCAACCTCTCGCTGGGCGGCGGTGGCAGCTGCTCGACCACCTACCAGAACGCGATCAACGGCGCGGTCGGCCGTGGCACCACCGTGGTGGTCGCCGCCGGCAACAGCAACACCAACGTGTCCTCGTCGGTGCCGGCCAACTGCCCGAACGTGATCGCGGTGGCGGCGACCACCTCGGCCGGTGCACGTGCCAGCTTCTCCAACTACGGTACCGGCATCGACATCTCGGCACCGGGCCAGAGCATCCTGTCCACCCTCAACACCGGCACCACCACGCCGGGCAGCGCGACCTACGCGTCGTACAACGGCACCTCGATGGCGGCGCCGCACGTGGCCGGCGTGGTCGCGCTGATGCAGTCGGTCGCTCCGAGCCCGCTGAGCCCGGCGCAGGTCGAGAGCATCATCAAGAGCACGGCACGTCCGCTGCCGGGCGCCTGCTCGGGTGGTTGCGGCGCCGGCATCATCGACGCCAATGCCGCCGTGGCCGCAGCGATCAATGGTGGCGGCAACCCGAACCCGGGTGGCAACGTGCTGCAGAACAACGTGCCGGTGACCGGCCTGGGCGCTGCGACCGGTGCCGAGCTGAACTACACCGTCGCGGTTCCGGCCGGCAGCACCCAGCTGCGCGTCGCGATCAGTGGCGGCAGCGGTGATGCCGACCTGTATGTGCGCCAAGGCAGTGCCCCGACCGATACCACCTACACCTGCCGTCCGTACCTGAGCGGCAACAGCGAGACCTGCACCATCAACAGTCCTGCCGCCGGCACCTGGTATGTGCGGGTGAAGGCCTACAGCACCTTCTCGGGCCTGACCCTCAACGCCCAGTACTGAGCCCAAGCCCCTCTCCATGGGCACGCCCCGGCTCAGGCCGGGGCGTTCTTCTTTGGGTAGGTACCGGCCTTGCAAGGGCAGCGCTTTGGTGCGTGCCGACCTTGGTCGGCACGCTGTTCCTCAGACCGACTCGAAGCGGTTGGCGGCCACGTTCTTGCGCACGTGCTGCGGATCGAAGATACGACCGTTCATGGCGATGTATACGCCGCTCGGCAGCGACTGCACCGCACCGATCGCGCAGCCGATGTTGAACTCCGCATCCGACCCACGGAACCGCGCCGGGCTGAGCGCGCCGGTCATCACGATGGTCTTGTCCGGGATCGTCGCCAGCACCTTGCCGGTCTGCACCATCGAGTCGGTGCCGTGGGTCACCAGCACGTGGCGGGTCGGCTGCGCGGCGATGGTGGCGCGGATCAGTTCGCGGTCTTCGTCGTTGATGTGCAGCGAATCCTTGCGCAGGATCGGAATCACGTTGAAGCGGAACGTCACGCCCAGCTCGCGCAGGATCATGCCGATCTGGGGGTCGCCGATCTGGTAGTCCGACTTGTCGTCGAAGTAGATCTTGTCGATCGTGCCACCGGTGGTGACGACCAGGAGCTCTTCCATCATGTGCATGCGCGAAACCAGGACAGGTACAGCGGCGCGGGGCCAGGAACACAGATGATACGGCCCGGCGGGCGCAGCGTCAGCGTCGCTTGCCGAAGCGGGCGCGCAGCCCCGGCAGGCTGGCGCTGAAGATCACCAGCAGGGCCAGGGCGATTTCGATCAGCGCCAGCCAGCGTGTTTCCGGGTGGCTCCAGGCGCTCATCACGCCGTGGCTGAACCAGCCCAGCGCCAGCACCGAGGCCCAGAACCCGGCCTTGCGCCAGCCCAGCCGCAGCGCAAAGGCCAGCGCCAGCGGCGGCGCGGTGAACACCAGCTGGGTGGCCAGCCAGTGCTTGTCATTGATGAACCAGCCTGCGAACAGCGCGGCCAGCCCCATCAGGGCCAGCAGCAGGACCGTGCGCGGCGGGCGGCTCATCGGGCCAACCGCTGCGCGATGTCGGCCACCCGGCGGCCCAGCGCGCGGGCCAGCACGGCCTCGTCGTCGGTCGGCTGCGGATCGTCGGCGGCACCGGCCACGTGGCTGGCGCCATAGGGCGTGCCGCCGCTGGTGGTGTGGCTCAACGCCGGTTCGGTGAACGGGATGCCGACGATCACGCAGCCGTGGTGCAGCAGCGGCACCTGCATCGACAGCAGGGTCGATTCCTGGCCGCCGTGCATCGAGGCGGTGGAGGTGAACACGCCGGCCGGCTTGCCGGACAGGGTGCCATTGACCCATTCGGCGCCCAGTCCATCCAGGAAGTGCTTGACCGGCGCGGCCATGTTGCCGAAGCGGGTGGGGCTGCCGAGCAGCAGGCCCTGGCATTCCACCAGGTCCTGCACGCTCACGTAGGGGGCGCCGTCGTCGGGTACCGGCGGCTGCGCGGTCTGGGTCACGGCGGCCACTGGCGGCACCGTGCGCAGGCGCGCGCTCATGCCCGGCACTTCGCCGATGCCCCGCGCGATCTGGCGCGCCAGCCGTGCCACCGAACCGCCCCGGCTGTAGTACAGCACCAGAATCTCGCCCATCGTGCCCGCTTCTCCTCGTCGTGTGGTCGCCAGTATGGCTATCCTGCCAGCATTCCGCATCGGGTACCCTTCCACCGATGGAACCTTTGGATACGCTCAACCTGTGGATGGAGCGCGCGCGGGATCGTGCACGGGCCATCAGTTTCGGCCGCTTCCTGTGGCATCGCTTCCTCGACGACCGCCTGTTCCAGGCAGCGGCGGCGCTGGCCTACACCACGGTGTTCGCGTTGGTACCGCTGGCGATCGTGGTGTTCGGCGTGCTCTCGGCCTTCCCCGTCTTCGACCGCTGGAGCGACCAGCTCAGCGATTACGTCTTCTCCAACTTCGTGCCCAATGCCGCGCGCGCGGCCGAGGGCTACCTGCGGCAGTTCTCGGCCAGTGCCGGCCAGCTCACCGCCGCCGGCTTCATCGCGCTGGTGGTGTCGCTGCTGATCACGCTCAACAGTGTTGAAGAAACCTTCAACCAGATCTGGCGGGTCGGCTCGACCCGGCCCAAGCTGACCCGCTTCCTGGTCTACTGGACTGTACTGACGCTGGGCGCGATGCTCGCGGCGGCTTCGCTGGCGGTGTCGGCGCGGGTGTTCGCGATGCCGCTGTTCGGCACCCAGGAGGGCCGCTGGCTGGCCGAACTGGCACTGCGGCTGGCGCCGATCCTGATCGAGTTCGTCTGCATCACGCTGATGTTCCGGGTGGTGCCGCACCACACGGTGAAGTGGCGGCATGCAGTGCCTGGCGCCATTCTGGCCGCGGTGATCCTGGAGCTGGTGAAGTGGGGTATCGGCGCCTACCTGGGCAGCTTCCAGTCCTACCAGAAGCTGTATGGCACGGTGGCCTTCGTGCCGATCCTGCTGCTGTGGATCTACCTGTGCTGGGTGGCGGTGCTGCTGGGCGCGTCGTTGTCTTCGTCGATGGCGGCCTTCCGCTACCAGCCGGTGGAACTGCGCCTGCCGCAGGGCTACGAGTTCTATGGCCTGCTGCGCCTGCTCGGCCGCTTCCACCACGCCCGTGCCAAGGGCAAGGGCCTGGCCGACGATGAAATCCTGCGGCTGGAGCCGATGCTGACCGATTCGCTGCTGCAGGACCTGGCCTGCAACCTGCAGGAGATCGGCCTGCTGCGCCGCGATGAACGTGGCGAATGGCTGCTCTCGCGCGACCTGGACCAGGTCAGCCTTGCCGATCTTTACGAATGTACCCAGTTGCGCATTCCGGTAGCCGAGCAGCATCTGCCGTATCGCGACGACAGCCTGGGCCGTGCCGCATTGGCGGCGCTGGATGATCTGCGACTGCCCCTGCGTGAACGCCTGAAGCGCAAGGTCAGCGATATCTATACCGACTCTGGAGACATGCCATGACCCGCAAGACCCCGTCGCTGCTCCCGCTGGCCCTGCTGCTGGCACTGTCGGCCTGCAAGCCGGCCCAGGAGCCGACGCCGGCCAGCAGCCAACCGCCGGCGCAGGCACCGACGCCGACCGCACCGGCGCCGGTCGAGGAAACCCCGGCCGAGCGCACCACCGCCGAGTTCCCGACGCTGAAGATGAAGGCGGTGGATGGCAGCGACTACGACCTGGCCGCGCACCGCGGCAAGTGGGTGGTGGTGAACTTCTGGGCGACCTGGTGTGCCCCGTGCCGCAAGGAGATGCCCGAGCTGTCGGCGCTGCATGCGATGCGCAGCAACATCGAAGTGGTCGGCCTGGCCTACGAGGACATCGAAGTGCCGGAAATGCAGTCGTTCCTGACCAAGCATCCGGTGACCTATCCGATCGTGATCGTGGACCCGTTCGATCCGCCGGCCGATTTCGCCACTCCGCGCGGCCTGCCGCTGACGCACCTGCTGGATCCACAGGGCAAGCTGGCGCACACCTTCCTCGGCCCGGTGACGGCCGCCGACATCGAAAAGCAGATCGCTGCTGCCAAGTAATGGGGGTGGGCGGCAGGGCCTGCGGCCCTGCACCCGCGGTAGTGCCGGCCGCTGGCCGGCAACCCCAGCAACAGCAAAAGCAACAGCAACAGCAACAGCAACAGCGGGCTATCCGTGGGATGGCGGGGCGGTGTCGGAGTGCGGGGACGCTGCAAGTACGTCCCTGTAAGCTTGGCAGCCGCATCCATGCGACTGACACCCCGCACTCCGACACCGCCCCACCTCTGACAGATTCCTCATGTCTGGTAGATCCACGCCATGCGTGGATGATTCTCCAGACAAATCGAATATTTCGAATTGAATTCGAAGAGCATCCACACATGGTGTGGATCAACGACAGATCGCGGAAATCTGTCGAAGGCGGGGTGGGTCCGGGTGCGGGGGCGTGAGCCGCATGGATGCGGCGACCGAGCTTACATGGACGTACTTGCAGCGCCCCCCGCACCCGGACTCGCCCCGCCATCCCTCAGGAAGCCCGCCGTTGCTGTTGCTGTTGCCGTTGCTCTGGCTTCGGCAGGTGCAGGGCCGCAGGCCCTGCCGA
The DNA here is from genome assembly GCF_059371575.1 of Stenotrophomonas sp. YJH_SMC_4. Taxonomy (NCBI): domain Bacteria; kingdom Pseudomonadati; phylum Pseudomonadota; class Gammaproteobacteria; order Lysobacterales; family Lysobacteraceae; genus Stenotrophomonas; species Stenotrophomonas sp. YJH_SMC_4. The sequence goes on along the minus strand of NZ_JCAFUR010000016.1, from coordinate 18,777 downwards.
CCCACCCTAATCCTCGACCGGGAAGTCCTCGATCGGCTTCAGCACATCGTAGTGCTCGCGATGCAGCTTGCCCTTCAGCTTCGGCAGCTCCGGCAACGGCGCATCCACGCGCGTGTCCGGCAACCGGTCCAGCAGGTTGCGCACCAGCGTCAGCCGGCCCAGCCGCTGGTCGTTGAAATCCACCAACGTCCACGGTGCCGCCTCGCGATGGGTCGCGCGCAGCATCGCCTCGCGCGCCTCGGTGTAGGCGCTGTACTTGCTGCGGGATTTCAGGTCCACCGGAGAGAGCTTCCAGCCCTTCAGCGGATCGAGATGGCGCTCGGCGAAGCGCTTCTCCTGCTGCTCCTGGTCCACGCACAGCCAGTACTTGAACAGCAGGATGCCGTCGTCCACCAGCAGCTGTTCGAACACCGGCGCCTGGCGCAGGAACTGCTGGTACTCGGTCTCGCTGCAGTAGCCCATCACCCGTTCGACGCCTGCGCGGTTGTACCAGCTGCGGTCCATCAGCACGATCTCGCCGGCGGCGGGCAAGTGCGAGGCGTAGCGCTGGAAGTACCACTGCGTGGCTTCGCGGTCGGTGGGCTTGGGCAGCGCCACCACCCGGCACTGGCGCGGGTTGAGGTGCTGGCTGATGGCCTGGATCGCGCCGCCTTTACCTGCGGTATCACGGCCTTCGAACAGCACCAGCAGGCGCTGTCCGCTGTGCTGCACCCAGCGCGCCATGGCGGTCAGTTCCAGCTGCAGCGGCAGCAGCAGTTCGTCGTAGTCCTTGCGCTTGAGCTTGGCCATCGTCACACCACGCGGGGAGGAAGCCCGAGCGTAGCGCAGGGGCTGCCCAGGCGATGTCGACGCCGGGTAGAGTCGACGGTCAGTCGACTATCGCGCGCAGCGCGGGGGTTTTCGGCTTCCTGCCGAGGGCAGTCGACCAGCAGTCGACTCTACCCAGTCGACGTCATCCAATCGACGTTGCCCAGTCGACATTACCCAGCCGGCATTACCCCGTCGGTTCGGTTGTTCCCAGCCAGCCGTGTTCGCGCGCCAGCTGCTGCACCAACGCCGACAGATCGCGGGCAAACCCGCCCATGTCGAACAGCCCGCTGCGCTCGCGCGCCTGTGCCAGTTCAGCGCGCAACGCCGCCAGTGCTGCAGGGTCGTTGCCCAGCGCGCTGGCGGTGGTGATGAACGCCGCATCGTCGGCGACATTCATCCGTGCCATTCCCAGATGGTGGTTGAGGCTGCCGGCCACGCGCGCGGCGAAGGTGTCGCCGGGGCAGGTCAGCACCGGGCAGCCGGCCCATAGTGCGTCGGACGCGGTGGTGTGCGCGTTGTACGGATGCGTGTCGAGGAACAGGTCGGCCAGCTGATAGCGCGCCAGGTACTGCGGATGCGGCAGCTTGGCCATGAACACCAGGCGTGCCGGGTCCAGGCCGGCCGCCTGCGCGGCAGTGCGCAGGCGGGCGTCGGCCTGGCCCGGTCCGGACAACAGCCACAGTACGCTGCCGGGCACTGCCTGCAGCACTGCGAAGGCACGGCCCATGCTGCGCGGGTTGAGCTTGTAGCTGTTGTTGAAACAGCAGAACACCACGCCCTGCGCGGGCAGTCCGCAGTCCGCACGGGTCGGCGCAGGCTCCAGCACGCGCGTATTGTCTGACGGCTGGAAGGCTCGTGGCAGGCGCAGCACGCGTTCGCTGTAGCACGGCTCCAGTGTCGGCGGCAGGGCGAAGGCATCGCCGACCACCGCGTCCATCCACGGCGCCCCCGACGTGCCCGGATAGGCCAGCCAGTTCAATTGCAGCGGGGCAGGGCGCATCGCCAACACTTCCGGCGTGCCGCCACCGCCCCAGCCGCGCAGGTCGAACAGCAGGTCGATGCCCTGTGCGCGGATGCGTGCGGCGGTATCGGTGTGTCGCAGGCCAGTCACATCATGCAGCTGCGCCGCTGCCTGCAGGCGCTGGCGAATGCGGCTGCCGTCGTCGCGGTTCAGCGCGAACAGATGCAGTTGCAGTGCGGGGTCGCGACGCAGCTGCTCGAACAGCGCCACGGTCAGCAATCCGGTCGGATGTGCGCCGAACCCATTGGAGAGGAAGCCGACGCGCAGCGGGCCGTGCGGGCGCACCGTTGCCGGAGGCAATGGCCGCACCGAGGCAGCCACGGCCAGCGCACGAGTGTGCGCGCAGGCCAACTGTTCGGCAGCGCTGGCGTCCTCGCTGAGGAAGGCGAACGGCTCGACCACGCCCTGGCCGCTGGCAACGGCGGCGCGCACCTGTGCCGCCAGCGTGTCCAGGTCCTGCCAATCGCACAGGCGACGCTGCCAGGCCAGGCGCTGTGCGGCGATGTACGGCTCGGCCGGCATCAGCCCATGCGCGCGTCGATAGGCCGCCGACGCGCCTTCGGCATCATCGGCATCTTCCAGTGCATGGCCCAGCCACAGCGCAATGCCGGGATGCTGCGGTGCCAATGCCGAGGCCTGGCCGAGCAGCTTGGCCGCATCGCCATGTGCACCGGCCATCCACGCCACGCGGCCCAGCCGTGCCAGCGCTTCGGGGTGATTCGGGCGCAGCTGCAGCGCACGTCGTGCGGCCTGTTCGCCGGCAGCGATGTCGCCGGCTTCCAGTTCCACGTCGGCCAGCATCACCCAGGCGACGAAGTCGTCGGGCTGGCGGGCGATCGCTTGCTGCAGTTGCTGTCGCTGCTGCCAGGCCGACATCGTGCTCAGCCCGCCGACAGCTGGGCCAGGGCGTCGACCTGGTGTTCGTGGCTGAGCCGCTGCAGCAGCGGATCGAGGTCACCGGCCAGGATGTTGGGCAGGTCGTACAGGGTCAGGCCCTCCACGCGGTGGTCGGTGATGCGCCCCTGCGGGAAGTTGTAGGTGCGGATGCGCTGGCTGCGATCACCACTGCCGACCTGCAGGCGCCTCGACTCGGCCTGCGCCGCGTCCTGGCGTTGGCGCTCGGCGTCGAGCAGCTGCGCTTTCAGGCGCTTCATCGCCTTGTCGCGGTTGGCGTGCTGGCTGCGTTCGGTCTGGCATTCCACCACCACGCCGGTCGGTACGTGGGTGATGCGGATCGCCGACTCGGTCTTGTTGACGTGCTGGCCACCGGCGCCGGAGGAGCGGAACGTATCCACCTTCAGGTCGGCCGGGTTGATGACGATGTCATCGACTTCGTCGGCCTCCGGGATGATCGCCACGGTGGCCGCCGAGGTATGGATGCGGCCCTGCGATTCGGTGGCCGGCACGCGCTGCACACGGTGCGTGCCCGATTCGAACTTCAGGCGCGAGAACGCACCACGGCCGACCACCCGTGCCACCACTTCCTTGTAGCCACCGTGCTCGCCGGGATTGTCCGATTCGATCTCGACCTTCCAGCCCTGGCGCTCGGCATAGCGGGCGTACATGCGGAACAGGTCGCCGGCAAAGATCGCCGCTTCATCGCCGCCGGTACCCGCGCGCACTTCCAGGAACAGGTTGCCTTCGTCGCGCGGGTCGCGCGGTACCAGCAGCAGCGCCAGCTCCTGCTCCAGTTCCAGCAGGCGCGCCTGCGCGGCGGCGATTTCCTCGTCGGCCAGCTCGCGCAGGTCGGGGTCGGCGCGCATGCCTTCCGCGGCGGCCAGATCAGCCTTGGCACGGGATTCATCGGCCAGGGCGATGGCGATCGGTTCAAGTTGGGCGAATTCGCGCGAAAGGTCGCGGAAACGGGTGTTGTCGGCGACCACGTCGGGTTCGGCGAGCAGGCGTTCCAGTTCTTCGCGGCGCTCGGCCAGCGCTTCCAGCTTACGGCGCAGGGTCGGCGTCATCGGGTCTCACGGGTGGGTGGCGGTAACCCGGCGTTGCCGGGAACAGGCGCTCGGCGGCGCGGGTCAGGTCGGCATCGCCGCTCAGTGCGGCAGCGCGCAGGGCAGCGGTAGGAGGATGCAGCAATCGATTGGTCAGGCCGTGGGCCAGCAGTTCCAGCACTTCGTCGGCCGGCTTGCCGTTGGCCAGCTGCTGGCGCGCGCGTTCCAGCAGTTCAGTGCGGGTGGCCTCGCCGAACGCACGCAGCTGTCGTAGCGGCGCCTGGTGGGCGCTGGCCTGCTGGGTCTCGATAAAACGCGATACCTGAAGGTCGATGATCGCCTCGGCCTCGGCGGCCGCCTCGCGGCGTCCGCGGCGGTTGTCTTCCACCGCGCGCTCCAGGTCGTCGACGGTGTAGAGGAAGGCGTCGTTGAGCGTGCCGACCTCCGCCTCGATGTCACGCGGCACGGCCAGGTCGAACAGCAGCATCGGCTTGTGCCGGCGCGCGCGCAGGGCCTTGGCCACCATCTCGCGGTGGATCACCGGTTCGCGCGCAGCGGTGGCCGAGAACACCACGTCGGCCTCGCCCAGGTGGCGGTCCAGTTCGGTCAGCGGCAGGGCTACGCCACCATGGCGGCTGGCAAGTTCCTGCGCGTGGGCGAGGGTGCGGTTGGCGATCAGCAGCCGGCGTACCTTGCCTTCGCTCAGGTGCCGTGCAGCCAGTTCGATGGTCTCGCCGGCACCGACCAGCAGCACGGTGGAATCGTCCAGCCGCGCGAACGCGTTCTGCGCCAGGCGCACCGCCGCCGACGCCACCGATACCGGGTTGGCGCCGACCTGGGTATCGGTGCGCGCACGCTTGGCCACCGAGAAGGTCTGCTGGAACAGGCGGTCCAGGCGCTGGCCGAGCAGGCCGTGGTCACGCGCGGTCGACCATGCGTCCTTCACCTGGCCGAGGATCTGCGGTTCGCCCAGCACCATCGAGTCCAGGCCGGTGGCGACCCGGAACAGGTGGCGTACGGCTTCTGCATCGGCATGCTGGTACAGGTAGCCCTGCAGGTCGCCGGCCTGGGCCTGCAGCCACTGGTCCAGTGCCTGTGCCGAGTCGGCCACGGCATACAGCTCGGTGCGGTTGCAGGTGGACAGCAGCACCGCCTCGGCGATCTGCGGAGTGTCGCGCAGCGAACCGAGCGCGCGCGGCAACGCCTCACCGGCGAAGGCCGCGCGCTCGCGCAGCTCCACCGGTGCGGTCTGGTGATTCAGTCCGAGCACCCACAGGGTCATTGTTCAGTTGCTTGCGATAAGCTGCTGGCCATTGGACGACATTTTAAGGCCCCGATGCCGACGATGCCCGCATTGATTCGCATCCCCAGTGTTCTGCTGCTGTCCCTGGCCTGCAGCCAGGCCCTGGCGGCGGTGCCGGCCAAGGCCCCCGTACGGGCCCCGGCCACTGAGGAACTGGCGCTGGAACCGGTGATGGCCGGTGAGTTCGCGCTGCAGGCTGGCAAGCTGGCCGAGGCGGCCCGCTGGTACCTGCAGGCCGCCCAGCAGACCGACGGCGACGCCGGCCTGGCCGAGCGCGCGACCCGCATTTCCATGCTCGCCAACGATGACGCCAGCGCCGCCAAGGGCCTGGCCCTTTGGCAGCAGCGCGCGCCCAGCTCGTTGACCATGCGCAGTGCTGCTGCCGCGCTGGCCATGCGCCAGGGTGATGTGAAGGCAGCGCGTGGCGATCTGCAGGCCTTGCTGGCCGACCCGGATGAACGTGGCTGGAAGTTCGCCCTGGCCGCCCTGATCGGCGGCGGCCGCGACCCGGCAGTACCGGCGCAGGTGCTGGGCGAGCTGGTCGACGCCAACGCCATTCCGCCGAAGATCGAGGCGTGGCAGGAGTTCGGACGCCTTGCCCTGCGCATGGACAAGCCCGAGCTGGCGCGGCGCATGATCGATGAAGTGGTCAAGCGCTTCCCCGAAGAACCGCGTGTGGCGCTGCTGCGCGCCAGCCAGCTGCAGCAGGCCGGGGAGACCGGCAAGGCGCTGTCGCTGCTGCACGATGTGGAGCCGAAGACCCGACAGGACCCGGAACTGCGCAATGCAGTGGCCATCGCCTACGACAGCCTCGGCCAGCCGTCCGCCGCCGAGCGCGTGCTGGCGTTCGGCCCGCAGGACGTGCAGACCTGGGGCATGCGCGCCTCGCTGCTGGCCAAGCAGGGCGACAAGGCGGCGCTGTCCAACCTCTACAACGAACTGTCGCGGCAGGCGGCCAAGCCGGACCCGGCGCAGCGCCTGCTGCTGGGCAAGATCGCCGAATACCTGAAGCGTTATCCCGAGGCGGTGCAGTGGTACCACAGCGTGCCCGGTGGCGATGAACTGAGCGAGGCGCGCCTGCGCGCGGCCAACGCCCAGGCTCTGGCCGGGCGCCTGCCGCAGGCATTGGATGAAGTGCACGCGATCCAGTCCGATGCGGTGGTCGACGACGATGTGCGCCGCGATGCCTACCTGCTGGAAGCCGAACTGCGCCAGCGCGCTGACGACAGTGCCGGGGAGCTGGATGCGCTGGCCCGCGGCCTGGCCGCCTACCCGGATGACAACGGCCTGCTGTACGCCCGTGCGCTCACCTGGGAACGCCGCGACGACATCCCGCGCGCCGAGGCCGACCTGCGCAAGATCCTGGTGACCGACCCGGAGAACGTGCCGGCATTGAACGCGCTGGGTTACACCCTGGCCGATCGCACCGGTCGCCTGCAGGAAGCGCTGGAGCTGATCGACCGCGCCCGCGTGGCCGAACCGGACAACGCTGCCATCGTCGACAGCTATGGCTGGGTGCTGTACCGCCTGGGCCGCAAGGAAGAAGCACTGGTGCAGCTGCGCCGTGCCTGGACCCTGGCCAAGGACCCTGAGATCGCCGCCCATGTCGGCGAAGTGTTGTGGGTGCTGGGCAAGCATGACGAGGCCCGCCATTTCTTCGACGAAGCGGCCAAGCTCGACCCTGAAAACCGCGCGCTGCTGCGCGCCCGCGAGAAATTCAATCCATGAGTGTTTCCCTGATCCGGCCGCTGCTGTTGGCAACTGCGGCCCTGGCGCTGACCGCCTGTACCAGCGTGGGCACGCAGAAGACCCCGGCGCCGGCGGTGGTCGAGGTTGTTTCGGCCGAGGCGGCGCAGGCCGAGGCGGCGCGCGTGGCCGCGCTGCAGGCACAGCCAGACTGGGCTTTCCAGGGCCGGGTCGCAGTCAGCAAGGGCAAGGATGGCGGCAGCGGACGCATCGACTGGAAGCAGGAAGGACGCCGCTATGTGGTCGAGCTGAGCGCGCCGGTGACCCGGCAGAGCTGGAAGCTGACCGGCGATACCCATTCCGAAGCAGGTCGGCTGGAAGGATTGGCCGGCGGGCCGCGCGACGGCGAAGACGCCCAGCAACTGCTGCTGGAGGCGACCGGCTGGGACATCCCGGTCAACCAGCTGCCGGCGTGGATCCGTGGCCTGGTGGCCGGTGATGCTGCCGGTCCGGAGAAGGTCGAGCGTGATGGTGAAGGCCGGCCGCGTCGCATGCAGCAGATGGGCTGGCAGGTGCAGTACCTGGACTGGTACCCGGCCGAGGCCGGGCGCCCGGCGCTGCCGCGCCGGATCGAGGCCAGCAATGGCGACGCCAAGGTGCGCCTGCTGGTCGACCAATGGGGGCAGGGCACCCCATGAGTGCCGGGCGCGATGACACGGGCTGGTCCTGGTGGCCGGCCCCGGCCAAGCTGAACCTGTTCCTGCACATCACCGGCCGCCGTGCCGATGGTTACCACGAGCTGCAGACCGTGTTCCGCCTGCTGGACTGGGGCGACCGCATCGGTCTGCGCCTGCGCGAAGACGGCCAGGTGCGCCGGCAGGGCGAGGGGCTGGCTGGCGTGGCCGAGGCGGATGACCTGGCGGTCCGCGCCGCGCGGCTTCTGAAAGATGCGGCCAATATCGTGCAAGGCGCGGACATCATCGTCGAAAAACACGTTCCTGCAGGTGGTGGCTTTGGCGGCGGTTCGTCCGACGCGGCCACCGTACTGGTGGTGCTGAACCGGCTCTGGCGTGCCGGTCTGGACGAGGACGCGCTTGCTGCGCTGGGCCTGCGCCTGGGCGCTGACGTGCCGGTGTTCGTGCGCGGGCGCAATGCCTGGGCCGAAGGGGTGGGTGAGCGCCTACAGCCGATCGTGCTGGAGCCGGCCTGGTATGTGGTGGTTGAACCGGGTGTTCATGTTCCCACCCCGGCTCTGTTCGCAGACCCGGATTTGACGCGCGGCAGCCCAGTGGCGAAAATAGAGGACTTCGCTTCCGGGACCCTGGTCGGGAACGCGTTCGAACCGGTGCTGCGCCGCCGTGAGCCTGCCGTCGAGGCAGCGTTCGCCGCGTTGAGCGACATCGGCACGGCGCGGCTGACCGGTTCGGGAAGTGGTTGTTTCGTCGAGTTCGCATCGCAGTCTGCCGCAGAGCAGGGACGGTCGAAGTTGCCGAAGGAGTTGCGGGCAAGGGTGGCAGCGGGCGTTGCGCGTTCGCCACTGCTGGATGCACTCGAGCAACACTGATTTATCAATGCAGGGGCGTCGCCAAGAGGCCCAAGGCACCAGGTTTTGATCCTGGCATTCGTAGGTTCGAATCCTACCGCCCCTGCCAATAGCGGCTGTGTCCGCGCCTTCCAGCGCATCGCCCGCGCGGGACGTGGAAACAACCGCGGTGTTGTCAGCAGCAAGGGTCCATCGGGGTCCTTGCCGACTCCGGATCCCCGCCACTCGTCCCCGCCCGAGACAATCATGATGCAAGAGTCCCCGAACCTGCTGGTCTTTTCCGGCAACGCCAACAAACGTCTGGCGCAGAACATCTGCAAGGAACTGGGGGTTCGCCCGGGCAAGGCGCTGGTCTCGCACTTCTCCGATGGTGAAGTGCAGGTGGAGATCGAAGAGAACGTCCGCAAGCAGGACGTGTTCGTGATCCAGCCGACCTGCGCGCCGAGCGCGGAAAACCTGATGGAACTGCTGGTGCTGATCGACGCGCTCAAGCGCGCATCGGTGGCCAGCGTGACCGCCGTGGTGCCGTACTTCGGCTACTCGCGCCAGGATCGCCGCATGCGTTCCTCGCGCGTGCCGATCACCGCCAAGCTGGCGGCGAAGATGTTCAGCACCGCTGGCGCTGATCGCGTGCTGACCGTTGACCTGCACGCCGACCAGATCCAGGGCTTCTTCGATATTCCGGTGGACAACGTGTACGCGTCCCCGCTGCTGCTGGCCGACATCTGGCGCGCCTACGGCACCGAGAACCTGATTGTTGTCTCGCCGGACGTGGGCGGCGTGGTCCGCGCCCGTGCGGTGGCCAAGCGCCTGGATGATGCCGACCTGGCGATCATCGACAAGCGCCGCCCGCGCGCCAACGTCTCCACCGTGATGAACATCATCGGTGACGTCGAAGGCAAGACCTGCGTGATGGTCGATGACATCGTCGATACCGCCGGCACCCTGTGCGCCGCTGCCGCTGCCCTGAAGGCGCGCGGTGCGCTCAAGGTTGCCGCCTACTGCACCCACGCGGTGCTGTCGGGCCCGGCGGTGGACAACATCACCAATTCCCAGCTCGACGAGCTGGTGGTGACCGACACCATCCCGCTGAAGGACGCGGCGCGGGTGTGCAGCAAGATCCGCCAGCTGAGCGTGGCGGAAATGCTGGCCGAAACGATGCGCCGCATCGCCTTCGGCGAGTCGGTCAGCTCGCTGTACGTCGACTGAGTTTTTCGCCCCTGCCGGCAACGGCGGGGGCATACCCGGATGCTTCTGGTCGCGGAAGCATCTTCAACCGCCACGCCGCAGGGCGCGGCAACAACCTGAGTAGTCGAAAATGTCGAAGACCCATGAAATCAAGGTCACCAAGCGTGAACTGCAGCGTAAGGGTGCGAGCCGCCGCCTGCGTCACGCCGGTGTGATCCCGGCCATCGTGTACGGCGGCAACGCCGAGCCGGTCGCCATCAGCCTGGACCACAACGAAATCTGGCTGGCCCAGCAGAACGAGTGGTTCTATGCCTCGATCCTGGACCTGAACCTGGATGGCCAGGTGCAGAAGGTCCTGCTGCGTGACATGCAGCGCCACCCGTACAAGCAGCTGATCATGCACCTGGACTTCCAGCGCGTGAACGAGAACGAAGCCCTGACCGCTTCGGTCCCGCTGCACTTCGTCAACGAAGACACCTCGCCGGCCGGCAAGGCTGCCGACGTCGTGGTCACCCACGAACTGAAGGAAGTGACCATCACCTGCCTGCCGAAGGACCTGCCGGAGTCGATCGAAGTCGACCTGGGCGAGCTGAAGGCCGGTGACGTGGTGTACCTGTCCGACATCAAGCTGCCGAAGGGCGTGGAAATCCCGGCTCTGGCGCTGGGCAAGGACCACGACGACGCCATCGTCACCGCCAAGGCCGGCAAGGCCGACGAGGCTGACGAAGAAGCGGCTGCCGCCGAGTAATACCGTTACGGTGCCTGCCTCCGGGCAGGCACCGTACTGGAAGGAACCATGGCAGGACTGCGACTGATCGTCGGTCTGGGCAATCCCGGATCGGAACACGCCCGGACCCGGCACAATGCCGGGTTTCATTTCGTTGAGGCCCTGGCGGAGAAAGCCGGTGCGCGATGGAATGTGGACAGCAAGCTGTTCGGTGAGACCGCCAAGGTCGAGATCGCCGGGCAGACGGTGTGGCTGCTCAAGCCCGCCACCTTCATGAACCTCAGCGGCAAGTCGGTCACCGCCGCACAGCGGTTCTGGAAGATCGAACCGGAAGAGACCCTGCTGGCCCATGACGAACTGGACCTGGCGCCCGGCGTGGCGCGGCTGAAGTTCGACGGTGGCCACGGCGGCCAGAACGGCCTGCGCGACACCATCCGCCTGCTCGGCCACGGCAAGTTCCATCGCCTGCGCGTGGGCATCGGCCATCCCGGCCACAAGGACCGCGTAGTGGGTTGGGTGCTGGGGCGCCCGTCCAAGGAGGACGACGTGCTGATCGCACGCGCCATCGACGATGCGATCGACGTGATGCCGCTGGCGGTACAGGGCGATTTCAGCGAAGCGATGAAGCGGCTGCACACCCCGAAATAAGCTGTAGGTACCGACCGTTGGTCGGTGTGGAACCATCCAATCCGCTAGGTACCGGCCGTTGGTCGGTACGGAACCAACCAATCCGGTAGGTACCGACCGTTGGTCGGTACGGAACCAACCAATCCGGTAGGTACCGACCGTTGGTCGGTACGGAGAATGATTGGAAAAGCAGCGCCCAGGCCGCTGTTTCCCCAATCACTTTCACCCCAGAGAGCTGTCACCCATGGGTATCAAATGCGGCATCGTCGGCCTGCCCAACGTCGGCAAGTCGACCCTGTTCAATGCGCTGACCAAGGCGGGTATCGCCGCGGCGAACTTCCCGTTCTGCACCATCGAGCCGAACGTCGGCATCGTGCCGGTGCCGGACCCGCGCCTGAACGAGCTGGCGGGCATCATCAACCCGCAGAAGGTCATCCCGACCGCGGTTGAGTTCGTCGACATCGCCGGCCTGGTGGCCGGTGCCGCCAGCGGTGAAGGCTTGGGCAACAAGTTCCTGGCGCACATCCGCGAAGTCGACGCGATCACCCACGTGGTGCGCTGCTTCGAGCACGGCGACATCGTGCACGTGGCCGGCAAGGTCGATCCGATCTCTGACATCGAAACCATCGACACCGAGCTGGCGCTGGCCGACCTGGACAGTGTCGAGAAGGCGCTGAACCGTGCCGAGCGTGCGGCCAAGGGCGGCGACAAGGACGCAGCGGCGCGCAAGCCGGTGCTGGCCAAGCTGCAGGCTGCGCTGTCGGACGGCAAGGCCGGTCGTTCGGTGGGCCTGGACGAGGAAGAGAAGGCGCTGGTGCGCGACCTGTTCCTGCTGACCCTGAAGCCGGTGATGTACATCGCCAACGTGCTGGAAGACGGCTTCGAGAACAACCCGCACCTGGAAGCCGTGCGTGCGCATGCTGCCGCCGAAGGCGCGCAGGTGGTGCCGGTGTCGGCCGCGATCGAAGAAGAGCTGTCCCAGCTCGACGATGAAGACCGCGATACCTTCCTGGCCGACCTGGGCCTGAGCGAGCCGGGCCTGAACCGCGTGATCAACGCGGCCTACAGCCTGCTTGGCCTGCAGACCTACTTCACCGCTGGCGTGAAGGAAGTCCGCGCGTGGACCGTACGCAAGGGCGCCACCGCCCCGCAGGCTGCCGCCGTCATCCACACCGACTTCGAGAAGGGCTTCATCCGCGCAGAAACCATCGCGTATGACGACTTCATCAAGTACAAGGGCGAAGCCGGCGCCAAGGAAGCCGGTCGCCTGCGCCTGGAAGGCAAGGAATACCGCGTGCAGGAAGGCGACATCCTGCACTTCCGCTTCAACGTCTGATCCAGCGGCATCGGATCGACCCCGGACGCCCCGCCCTGTGCGGGGCGTTCGCGTTTCCGGCATCGGTTGCACGCGTGGACAAAAATTGATCATGCCCTGAAGCGCCTGCGGCACACGGCTCGCAAGCACTTGTCCACACCAAACCCCCACCACTTTCCACGCGCGGTGTGGAAAACCCTGCGTATCGCTGCAGAGCCGAGCTCATGCTCGGCTGATGCCAGCAGGAGCCGAGCGTGGGCTCGGCTCTGCAGGGATTGCCCGCGCAGTGTGGATAAATTTTCGCCATGCTTCGAAACGCTTGCGTGGCAACACTCCCACCTACTTGTCCACACCTAGTTCCCATCGCTTTCCACGGCGCATGTGGAAAACCCGGATTCTGTCTGGACAAAAAATTGCCACCCTTCGAAACCATTGCAATGCGTGGCTCGCAGGGACTTGTCCACACCAAACCCCCATCGCTTTCCACGTGCGGTGTGGAAAACCCAAGGCGGGTGCGCGGCAACGAATGCCCACCAAGGTGGGCATCTACCGGGTGCAGTGTGCATGAACAACAAGGCCCGCCAGTGGCGGGCCTTGTTGTCCACGATCTGCAATACGGTGTGCCTTACAGCGCGCTGCCACCGAACTTGTGGGTGTACTGCAGGTTGATGGTGCGGCCGACGCTGTCGAACCAGGACACGTCGTAGTACGGATACGCGGTGTAGGTGGCATCCTTCGGCGGCATCTTGTTGAACACGTTGACCACCGACAGCGACAGGCGCGAATGGTCGTCGAAGCGATACTGCACCGAGGCGTTGTAGCGGTAGGTCGCCTTCACGTAGGGGCTGTCACCGCTTTCCCAGTCGAACGACTGGTCGTAGTTGTCCGAGGTCGGCAGCTTGCCCAGGCGCGAACCGTAGACCGTGGCCGACCACGCGTCCTTCTCCCAGGTCACGCTCAGGCTGGTCTTGGTGCGCGGGATGTCGAATCCGCTGTTGACCGCGAACTGGTCCAGGGTCGGATCGCCGGGGTAGCGCTGGAAATCGTGCTTCTTCACCCAGGTGTGGGTGCCATTGAGGATGAAGTCGCCGATACCGGTCTGCAGGCGGTAGCGCAGGCCGACGTCGATGCCGGAGGTCGACTCGCGGGCGACGTTGATCGGCGCCACGCGCACGCCGTACAGGCGGCCGTCGCTGGTACGGGTGATGCGGTCGAGCGCGTCCACGCAGGTCGGCGAACTGATGTCGGCACTGCCGAGCCGGCAGTTGGCTTCGTTGGCCAGGAGGGTGCGCACATCCATGTCCTGCACCTGCTTGCGAATGTCGATGTCGAACCAGTCCACCGACAGGTCCAGGCCGATCGCCGGCGACCAGACGAAGCCTGCGCTCCACGAGGTGCTGGTTTCCGGGTCGAGCTGGCGGTTGCCGGTGCGGCTGCGGATCAGGTTGCGCTCGTAGTCGGAACAGTCGCTGGCGCCATCGGCGCGGCAGCTGTACAGGTCTTCGGCGGTGGTCTCGTCGTTGCCCGGTCCGGCGAACACGTAGTGCAGGTCCGGCGCGCGGAACGCGGTGCCATACGAACCGCGTACCAGCAGCGTGTCGATCGGGCGCCATTCCAGACCGCCGCTCCAGGTCGCCTTGCCGATGGTGTGGCCGGAATAGCGGTACTGGTCGTAGCGGCCGGCCACGCTCAGGTTGACCGTCTCGTGCAGCGGCATGCGCAGCTCGGCGGCGGTCGCCCAGCGGTTGCGCGAGCCCTGGCCGTCCGAATCCTTCCAGCTGTAGTAGTAGTACTGGGTGGCCAGCGGATCGGGATTCAGTGCATAGGCCTGCTGGCCCACTTCCACGGTCGCGGCGAACCCGGCATCACCGCCCGGCAGGCCGAACAGCGCGGAATTGGTCAGCGTGAATGCAGCCGTCTCGGTGCGCGACTTCGGCGAATAGGTAGTGCGTGCGGCAATCGAATCGTACTCGGCGCGGGTCAGCGGCCGGTACAGCCGCGACGGGTCCGCGTTGTAGATCGGGAAACCGTCGTCGTCCACGCCCAGCTGCGGGCCCAGGAACAGGTCATTCGCCTTGGAGGCGATGATCTGCGCCCAGCTGATCCGCGACTGGTACTGCGAATGGCTCAGCGCCGCTTCGTAGTCCCAGTTGCCGGCCAGATTGCCCTTGAAGCCGGTGGTCACGCTGAAGGTCTTCTGCGTGCTGCGTACCGTCGCATTGCGCAGGCCCCCCATTTCCTCGGGTGAGAACTGGCGCTGCCAGAACTCGATCTCGCCGGTGGCCTGGTTGTTGAAGTAGCCCGACTCATCGCCATTGGCGTCCATGCGGCCCCACTTGGTGACGTCGCGCATCAGCGACATCGTGTGGTAGCCCAGCTGCACATCGGCGAACCATTGCTGGCCGTTGTCGAAGTCGTAGCTCAGCGAGGCGTAGCCATTGGCGCCGCGGCGCTTGCTGAGGATGGTGCCGTAGCCGATCGAGCTGTCGCTGCCGCAGTAGTAACCGTAGCGCGGGCGGTAGGCGCGGTAGGTGCTGCCCTGGTTCTGCCCGGCCAGCGCTTCGCAGGTGGCCGCGCCCGGATCCAGGTAGTCGTCGTTGTAGTCCGTACGCAGGTAAGCGCGGCGGGCGATGCGCGAGCCCTCGCTGGGGCCGTCCTGGGTCGAATCCTGGATGTCGCGCTCATAGGCCCACAGCGGGGTCTGCGACTGCAGCTCGACGCTGTACACGGCGTTGAAGTTGCCGCGGCTGAAGCCGCTGGCCAGGCTCATGTCGAACGACTCGCCACCGCCTTCGCTGGTGGTGCCCATGCGCATGTCGATCGTGGTGCCGTCGGCCTTCTTCTTCAGGATGAAGTTGACCACGCCGGCGATCGCGTCCGAGCCGTAGATGGCCGAGGCGCTGCCGGTCAGCACTTCGATGCGCTCGATCATCCCCAGCGGGATGTTGGAGACATCGGTGAAGTTGCTGCGGCCCTTGAACGGCATCGGGAAGTCGGCGATGCGGCGGCCATTGACCAGCACCAGCGTGTGGTTCGGGCCCAGGCCGCGCAGGTCCACCTGCTGGGCGCCCGGCGAGAAGTCGGCGCCGCTGGAAGACTGCTGGCTCTGGGTCTCACCGCCGTTCTGGGTCATTGCACGCAGCACGTCCGGCACGCTGGTGAAGCCGCTGGAGCGGATCTGTTCGGCGTTGATCACCGTGATCGGGGCGGGGCCTTCCACCTGGGCGCGCGGAATGCGCGAACCGGTGACCTGCACCGCATCCAGTTGTTGAACCGAGGAGGAAGTCGGTGCCTGGGCCGCCGCGGAAGCAGCCACGCCCATCAACGCCAGCTGGATCGACCATGCCATCGCCTTTCTACGCATGAGGAATTCTCGGAAATGAAGCCGGCCCGCAGAGGAGGGGCCCTGTCCCCCATTCAGATTTCCGGAACGGGCGCGCGCATTTAACGCCTTTTTCATGTCCTTGACTACTGGGTCCCTATCTGGCAAAGAGTGGAAACGCTTGCAAGTCGATTTTGTTCAGGGAGATCAAGATGCGACGCCTCCATCGGACCCTGCATGCCCCCTTCGCCTGGCTGGCGCTGCTGGTCTTGGCCGTGCCGTTGGTCGCCCTTGCGCAGGACCTGCAGGGCCCGGGCTTCGCCTACTACGAAGCCGGCGATCTCGACGCGCCCCGGCCCGGTCCGCGCGCACCGGCCATGATGCTGATGGGCGGTGGCGAATGGGTGCCGGAGGCCTTCCACTGGTGGCTGAAGCAGGCTGGCAATGGCCGTGTGCTGATCCTGCGCGCTTCTGGCAGTGATGAGCTGCAGGACCGCCTGTACCGCGAGATCGGCGGTACCACCGCAGTGCAGACGCTGGTGTTCGACAGCCGCCGCGGCGCCGACGATCCGGCCGTGCTGCGCGTGGTTGCCGCAGCTGATGCCATCTTCATTGCCGGTGGTGACCAGTCGCGCTACATCCGCTTCTGGAAGGGCACTGCGCTCAACCGCGCGCTGAACGCCCACGTGCGCGCTGGCAAGCCGATTGCCGGTACCAGTGCGGGGCTCGCCATCCTCGGTGGCTATGCCTACGGCGCGATGGACGGCGGCAGCATCACCTCTGCCGGCGCCCTGGCGGACCCGATGGGCAGCGCGGTGACCATGGACAGCGGCTTCCTGCAGATGCCCTACCTGCAGCGCGTGGTCACCGACACCCACTTCGACAAGCGCGACCGGCTCGGTCGCCTGATCGTGTTCGTGGCGCGTGCCGCACAGGACAGTGGCGACCCCGACATCGTCGGCATCGGCGTCGACGAGGACACCGCCCTGTGCGTGGAGCCTGATGGCCAGGCGCAGGTCTACAGTGCTGACGGCGAGGGCAAGGTCTGGGTGGTCAACCCTGGCCGCGATGCCGACCGCCTGGTCGAGGGCGAGCCGCTGCGCTTCCGCGCGGTGCCGGTAACGGTGGTCGCCAGCGGCAGCCGCATGCGCCTGGATGACGTCCAGGCCGAGGCCGACTATCAGGCCGTGGCCGACGTCAGCGACGGTGAGCTTGAGTTCACGCTTCGGTAGTGCCGGCCGCTCGCCGGCAACCCACCTTCCCTGATACGCCCCCCGCCGGCCAGCGGCCGGCACTACCCTGCAATCCATTCCCCGCTACTGCTGGAGACGTATCCGATGAAACTGCGCCTGGCGCTGTCTGCGCTGCTGTCCCTGCCCATGCTTGCCCAGGCCGCACCGGCCGCTTCACCGCTGCTGGTCATCCACGGCGGCGCCGGCGTCGAGCGCAAGGACCTGTCGCCGGCCGAGGAAAAGGCCGCACGTGACGCGCTGCGGGCGGCACTGCTGAAGGGCCATGCGGAACTGGCGGCGGGGCGCCCCGCGCTGGCCGCAGTCACCGCCGCGATCACCGTGCTGGAGGACGATCCCACCTTCAACGCCGGCAAGGGCGCGGTGTTCACCCACGACGGCCACAACGAGCTGGATGCGGCGGTCATGGATGGCGCGAACCAGGCGGCGGGCGCGGTGGCGGGCGTGCAGCGGGTGCGCAACCCGATCCTGCTGGCGCAGACCGTGATGCAGAAATCCCGCCACGTGATGATGGTCGGGCAGGGCGCCGAAGCCTTCGCGGCCGAGCAGGGCATTCCTCTGGTCGATCCCTCCTACTTCCGTACAGAGAAGCGCTGGCAGCAGCTGCAGCGCGCGCTGAAGGAAGAGGCCAGCGGCCAGGCGCATGCTGACCTGGAGACTGCAAAGCACTTCGGTACCGTTGGTGCGGTCGCATTGGACGCGCAGGGGCATCTGGCCGCCGGCACCTCCACCGGGGGCATGACCAACAAGCGTTACGGCCGGGTCGGTGACTCGCCGATCATCGGTGCCGGCACCTGGGCCGACGCACGCTGCGCGGTGTCCGGCACCGGGTGGGGCGAGTACTACATCCGCACTGCGGCCGCGCACGAGATCTGCGCGCGCATGCGCTACCAGGGGCAGAGCCCGGAGCAGGCCGGCAAGGGCGTGATCAACGAGACGATTCCGCAGATGGGCGGCGACGGCGGTGCGATCGTGCTCGGCGCAGACGGAAAAATGGCCACGCCGTTCAACACCCAGGGCATGTATCGGGGCTGGATCGGCGGCGACGGCGTCCCTCATGTCGCAATTTTCGCCAACGAGACCCTGCCGGTCCCAGGGCAATAACCTTGCGTATCAATGGGTTTGCGACAGCGTGTGAAAAAAATGGAAAAAAGCGTTGACAGCCCCCCGTCCCATCAGCAGAATAAGCGGCTCACCACCACACACCGCAACGCTTCGGCGGCAACGGAATGGGGTGGTAAGGAGGGATACCCAAGCGGCCAACGGGGGCAGACTGTAAATCTGCTGGCTTACGCCTTCGGTGGTTCGAATCCACCTCCCTCCACCAGTTTCACGTTGTGACATTCCCGGCGCGGGAGTAGTTCAATGGTAGAACCTCAGCCTTCCAAGCTGATGGTGCGGGTTCGATTCCCGTCTCCCGCTCCATTGAATGAACTTTGAATATTATCGAGTTCATGTCATAATGCAAAACTCGGCTCACGTAGCTCAGTCGGTAGAGCACTTCCTTGGTAAGGAAGAGGTCGAAGGTTCGATTCCTTTCGTGAGCACCATCTTAAGCATCACCTCTCAGACGAATTCGAGATAAGCAGCCATGGCCAAGGGTAAGTTCGAGCGCACCAAGCCGCACGTCAACGTCGGCACCATCGGTCACGTCGACCACGGCAAGACCACGCTGACCGCCGCACTGACCAAGATCGGTGCCGAGCGCTTCGGTGGCGAGTTCAAGGACTACTCCTCGATCGACGCCGCTCCGGAAGAAAAGGCGCGTGGTATCACGATCTCGACCGCGCACGTCGAATACGAATCCCCGGTCCGTCACTACGCCCACGTCGATTGCCCGGGCCATGCTGACTACGTCAAGAACATGATCACCGGTGCCGCCCAGATGGATGGCGCGATCTTGGTGTGCTCGGCCGCTGACGGCCCGATGCCGCAGACCCGCGAGCACATCCTGCTGTCGCGTCAGGTCGGCGTGCCGTACATCGTCGTGTTCCTGAACAAGGCCGACATGGTGGACGACGCCGAGCTGCTCGAGCTGGTCG